>JAJYLL010000045.1 GCA_021787735.1 Acidobacteriota bacterium
ATCTTTTCCGCCAGCACTCCGAATTGTTCATAATTCGTGGTCGCCTTGGCTTGGCGTAGATAGTTTTCTGCGCGTTGACGTGCTTCTTTCAACTGTTCCGGAGTTGCCTTCGGCGGGGCCATCGCGGAAATGGTCTGGACTGCGTACGATTCCGGGATGCGAAACTCTTTCGGATGCTTGTCATACCACGCCTTCGCCTCTGCGACCGAAACTGCGGACTTATCCGTTACGTCAATCCTCAGCAGGGCGTCAATCAGCAGGGAGCGCCGGATTTTGGCGCGCAGGACTTTCTTGGAGCCTTGGCACTCGGTCTTCAGAAAATACTGGTACATCTGAGAGTTGGGAAACTGCTGCCGGAAATCGGCTTCCGCCTTGTCGAGGCGCGCCGGGGCGATGGTCATTTTCCTCCGGAGCGCATCCTGGTAGACCAGTTCCTCAAATTCGATCATCTTCAGCGCGCCACTGCGAATCTCCGGTTCCATGGCTTTAGGGAAAGATCCGTTGTGCTGCCGCGCGTAGGGAAAGATGGCGTACATCTCGCGCAACAGGTCGCGGTCTGTGAGCACGGCGCCATTCACCCGCGCAACTGTCCGTCCCACCGGCACGATGGGCGCGCTACCCGCAAAATCTCCCCCAGCCTTGGTCGGGGCATGAGAGGGCATCAGATGCTGTGCCCAACTCGGGGCGGCGGCCGATATCAGGAAGGCAGCCAGCAGTATAGATTTGGCCATTCGCAATTTCATATCAGTCGCTCCATCCCAAACAGGCCATCGGTCATCGGTGTTTAGCTCTAAAGCCCGGCATTGACTGACAACCTGCTGGAAAAATCGGGGGAGGGAGCAGGCTCTCCCCCAAGTTAAGAAAATAACTAGGTTGTTGGCACGATCTGTCCGTGCATTTCGTTGGATTCACCACCATGGCAGCTACGGCAGAATTGCGCCGCGCTGTTGCTGGTCATGGTGTTGCCGGGGTTGTACCAGCCGCGCACGAAGAAATGCGTCGGCTTAATCCCGATGGAGGAGCCAGCATTGAAATACAGCATATCGTGCTGGTCGTGGCAAGTGGTGCAGGTTACCCACGAATTGCTGGTGTACGCTCCGGGGGAGGTGCTGCTCTGTGTTCCAGGCACCTTAACCAGGTCCGCGATTGGCCCGTACTTTGTGACGTCAAAGTAGTCGGTCAGAAACGCGCTTGACCCGGGTCCGTTGAAGCTGATCGAGCCGTCAGCGTTTACGGTGCAGTCCCAGTTATACTGGCCGCCGCAACCAACGACCGCCGCGGGTCCCACCGGGTGGTCGTTCAAGTAATTTCCCGGTGTAGAGCCGTCATTTCCGAGCAGCGTCGGAGGGTTGAAAGTTGCTCCGTTGATCGTTACGGTTTCATACGTTGTGCCTCTCATCATGCCGCTCGTCGCGATATTGCCGTCGTGGCAGCTCAGGCATGCGGCGATGACGAAAGTTCCGTCCCCCGCGCTAATCCCGGAGGACAAACTGGTGGGTTGGATTGTATTGGTTCCGACAGTAATTGGGGTTGTGCCGTAGTTTGGGATCGTAACAGGGAAAGTGGTCTGCGGTTGAGTACCCCTGGCTCCCATGTTCCCGAAAACAAGGGTTTGACCGTAGAGCGGCGTAAGGTTTTCGCCCCACAGCGCAAGGTTACCGCTGTTGGCGCTGGTCGGTGCACCGTTTCCGGCGGCGCCGCTGTGCGGTGCGTGACATGCGATACAGCCACGACCATACACATTGTGCGCGCCGAGAACGTCTTGTGTAGGTGACGTGACCTGCGCAGCGGCAAACCCGGCCGCAGCCAGGATCACGACAATTAGAAAACCAAGTTTTCTCATTTCAGTTGTGGAACCTCCTTAAGGATCATCCTTTGCTACGCGGCTTGTGCACTACCGGTAGCCGCGCTCTTGCTCGTGAATAAACGGGCAAAACTCTTGGCGCCGGGCCGTGGGGCTGGGATCTGGCAATGCCAGTGGCCGCCCCGGGCGCGGGTGCTCGATGCCGTGCTACGGCGGCGACGTATCTTTCTTGACCAACGAATCCTGATCAGCCGGCTTTTTTAGCTCCGACGCGTTTCCAGGTGCTTTGGCGTCTGGCTTGGGCGGATTCTCCCGCTGTTCCCTCATGGCAGCCGCCTCTGCGTCCGTGATGTAGCGGAACACCTGGACCCGCCCTGGGAACTGTTCGCCGGTAATGATCCGGTTGTCGCGGTCGTCACTTGCAATTCCATAAAGCGCTTGAAATTGTCCCGGGTACCAGCCAAGTTCGCCGAAGTAAATCAACAACTGTCCCTTTTTGTTGAACACTTGCACTCGGCTCTGAACTTCATCCGTCACCCAGATATGGCCGTCCCGGTCGATGGCGATTCCCTTGGGCCTGGCAAAATGCCCTGGGCCGTCGCCTGCTGTCCCAAACTGGCTGATGAAGTTTCCGTCCGCATCGAAGATTTCCACGCGGTCGTTCAATGTATCCGTGACGTACACGTTGCCGTCTTTGTCCACTGCAACACCGTCCGGAAGAGAGAAATTGCCGGGGCTGGTCAGTGTGTGTTTCTTTCCTGCGGTTCCAATCCGGCGTAACAGCTTGTAGCTGTCCGCATCAAATACGAGGACCTGGTCCTGCTGCGTATCCACCACGTAAAGCAGCCGGTTCTCTTTGTCGATTGCGATCCCTGCGGGCGATACCAGCTCACCAGCCCCAAATTCAGCGATCGGCTGGTGTAACTTGTTGAGCACCAGCACGTGATGCAACTTGACGTCGGTCACAAAAATCCGGCCGTCATCGTCGATGGCCAGGCCGTTAATCATCGGCAAGGGTGCGTCCACCCGGTTCTTGATTAATTGCACCTTTCCCTTCAGCGATTCCGGGAAAATGAAGATGGCGCCTACCCCCTGGTCCGCGACATAAATATTTCCGTCCGAATCGACAGCGATGCCGTAGGGGCGCATCAGCTGGAAACCTACCTTCTTCTGCACATCAACGATTTGCTGGTTCGGCACAGTTCCGGCCAGGCGATCCATCCAGGAGCGATGCGGCTTCTTCGGCGCTTTCAAGTCCGCCCAGTCAATTCTCTGGCCTGTCAGGATCGCCTTGAACTCGATTCGGGGGAGCGCCGGCGGGCTCGGCCAGACGATCTTTGAAATGTCAAACGTGGTTGTACGAGGTCCAACGACTAGTTCACCGGATCGCTTCTTTTTCTTCTTTGCTTGCGATGGGATCCCGCTCATCACCGTTGCAAGCACAAGCGCCAGAATGACCCAGCCTTTTCTGAGAAATTTCGAATTAGACCGAATATGAAACATTCTTGGCCAGCTCCTTCTAAGGCAATGCCATCATTCCTTGCGAATGGCACCTGGTGCAAAACGCCATGTTGGGCTCCTCATCTTTTACCAGGAGTCCGGGCTTCGTCGAAGCATGCGGCTGGTGGCAACTCAGGCAGTTCATCTGTATCGTGGTCTTGTTTTCCAGCTTCGCGACGCCTGAAATCGGATGGTTCGCAATCGGGTGTCCGAGGCCTTCTTTCAGCGGCAAGATTGGCACTTTTTTGAAGTAATCATTCGGCAGTTCCACCTTGCCATTGAAAATGGCCACCAGATCCGTGCCTTTCACCGCCTGCGGGTTGGCATTCGGGCCATGACACTCCAGGCACAGTGAGTTGATATCGCTTACGCGCAACAGATTCGGGTTCACTCCCCCGTGCGGCATGTGGCAGATGGCGCAGCCTTGCTGGAAAGCCGGTTGGTGTGGATACGCTTCCTTGCCTTTCTCCGCCAGGTCGGAATGGCAGACCAGGCAGACTTCAACCGGGCTGGGTTGCAGGAATGCCGGCGAGGTTCCCGCATGAGGGTTGTGGCAGACCGTGCAATCACCCTGTGCGCCGGGATGCTGTACCTTTGCCGTCAGGATTTGCTTTGCCTGATCCGCATGACAGATCACGCACAAGGACTTGACGTCCGGTGTTGTCAGCACCACTTGCCCGTCCTTTGCTGGTGCGTGGCATGTCTCGCAGCCCATCGCGGCATAGGGCGGGTGGAGAAACTTCTGCGCCAGCATTGGCTTTGCCGACTGGTGCGGATCGTGGCACTGGAGGCAATCCGCCTTGGCGAATGGCTGATTCCGATGCGCCTTGGCGAGATCCGCATCGTTCGCATCGTGGCAGCCCAGGCACAATGTCGGCGCGTCCTTAGTCAGGTGATATGCGAATTCGCGCTTCATGGGATCGCCGGACTTGTGTATGGAGTGGCAAGTCTCGCACCCCATGTCTAGCGCTGGGTGCCGACTGCCTCCTTTGGGAATGTTTACTCCGGTATTGTGGCAAGTCAGGCATAGGTTCTCGGCCTTTGTTGCTCCATCGGGCGGTTTCACGAGGTGATACTTGTAGTTCGAGGAGTGCGGATCGTGGCACACCACGCAGCCGTGAATTGCAGGGGGATGAACCCTCCCCTTGATATCGGAAGCCTTCTTGTCGGGGTGGCAGGTGAGGCAAAGCGCCAAGGATGTGCCGGTGATTAGTTTTACTCGTGTGATGTTCCCGGTGACTCGAACTTCGTGACAGGTCAGACATCCGCCGGCCATCGCGGAATGAACGAACTTTCCTTTCGTCATGTCAGTGTGGCATTGAACGCACTTGGCCGCGTCTGTCTTTGGGTCCAGCGGCACAGGATGCCTGGCGGCGTTGAGCGGGGCAGCAGTCATTCCAATTAACAGGCAAGAAGCCAATATCCACTTAATATGTTTCCGCATACCCAGCAGCTTGTCCGGCTCCGTAAAGATCGCGATGAAAAAATCCGCATTAGGCGATGTGATTTTCAACTCCTCCTTTGTGCTACCTGCTTGGGCCTTAAAAATGAGCAACTTACGTTGTGACCACGATGAAGAAGATGAGTCGCTCGACAGGAAGTTCCCGCTGGCGGGCTCCTGGCAATAGCCTCTCTTTTTCTAGGGTGCTAGTCTCAACGGTAAGTCCATTCAAAGGTTGCAGTTCTGCCACTGGGGACCACCCGTACAGTGTGATCTAAGTGATGGTTAGGGTGACCTATCAGAGAAATCTAATCAGTGACAGCTATCACGTCCGGCTGTGATTTTGCTCACTGCCAAGATGCGACTGTGAACGTAGGTTTTAAACTGGTAAACATCCTTGGCGGTTCGTCCAGAAGGATACGGGCCTCGATTGGTTTTTGATGACAGCATGGGAAGGCTTACAAGGGGAAGCTGACAATCACCTCGCTCATCGCGGTGTTTTTCATCATGCTTATCGAGGCGAATTCTCAAGAATCAATAACGCGTGCCAGTTTGAATTCAGCGCTGCGTTTTTACAGGGTCTATGGCGAAAAGGGGCCGGAACTGCCCTCCGAAGGCACTGTGGACCGAACTGCCGCTCTGTAGCATGGGAACTCAGAGAATGTACCGAGGATCTGGAAATCGAGGGAATGCTGGCGACCGGTTATCGGTTCTTCCGGCTGCTGAAGCCTTCCATGGGAGTGCAAGTTGAAGCATAATCAGAGACACCAAATCTCAATTGCCGACCCTGACGGTGCGGCCCCCGGTTCCGCATTGGGTGAGCGCGCGGTAATACTGTTTGTGTTTATCAGCCTGGTCGCCGGAATTGGCATTGGTTACCTGTTAAGGGGAATCATGTCCCCAACCACAATGTCACCTTCGATGCCGCCCGTTACCCAACCAGGCACCTCGAAAGAAGCATCATCGGTATCTTTCGATTCTGAGGTCGAGCCTCTTGAAGCAGCACTCAAAACCGACCCTCAGAATGCGAAAATTCTCATCGAATTAGGTAATTTGTATTACGACCACCGTGCGTATTCCACAGCGACCGCTTACTATCAGCGAGCACTTAAGATCAATCCAGGCGATGTAAACGCTCGCACCGACCTGGGCACAGCCTACGCTTACTCAGGACTTCCCCAGCAAGCCGTTGCAGAGTACCAGAAGGCCTTGGCGATTGCCCCCCGGCACTTCCGAACGTTGTTCAACCTGGGAGTCGTTTACGATACCGGATTAAAAGATCCGGCGCGTGCCATCGCCACCTGGCAAAAACTTCTCAAGCTCTATCCTCGAGACCCGAACCGGAATCAGGTCGAGAGTCTGATTCAATCGGCAAAACGGGAAGTAGGGGGTTCCGCGACGGCCCGGTGAAGAAGTAACGTGTTCCTTCCTTTCGTTTGCGAAGATACCCATTTGGTGATGGTGGTGGGATCCAAGCCCGTTTCGCGTGCCATTTGCTTTGCGAGAAGGCATTCTCTGAGACAAGGCTGAGCCGTTCTGCGCCGGACTTCGAACGAAAGGGGCCTCTTGTTCGAGCAGGGAGGCCGCCGCGCTGCCGCCTCAAGACTACCAAGCTCATGTCATTGCCTGCCGACCGTCATATGTTGCGGTGACTCTTAACAGGAAGTGGTTTGGCTGACAAAACCCTCAACCAGGGTGATTCTTCGACACTGCCGGCGGGCTCCCTTTTTAGCGTGGCCGCGCACACGCTTTTTGCTCGATGCTTCAACGCTACGAGGCTAATACGGGCTAGAATTTCAATATGACTGCCAAAACGCAGCCGCTTGCCTGGGCACACCCGCTTGTGCGTGACTGGTTTGTGGATCGGTTTGGATCGCCCACTGAGTCACAGGAGCAGGGCTGGCCGCACATTGTGTCCGGAAGAGACGTTCTGATCTCTGCTCCGACGGGTTCCGGCAAGACGCTTGCGGCATTTCTTGCCTGCATAGACCGCCTGGTAGGCCAGGGACTTGAAGGTGTTCTTCCCGGCCATGTAGCAGTTCTCTACGTCTCCCCGCTGAAGGCACTCGGAAATGATATCCACAAGAACCTTGAGATTCCCTTGTGCGGCATACAGGACCTTGCAGCGCGGCGCGGAATAGATCTGCCCAAAATTCGCACTGCGGTCCGCTCCGGCGACACGCTGCCGCCCGAACGCCGTGCCATGCTGAAGCATCCGCCGCAGGTTCTGGTGACGACGCCCGAATCACTTTACATCCTGCTCACGGCGGAGAAGAGCCGGACAATTCTGCAACATGTTGAGACGGTGATCGTGGATGAAATCCATGCTGTGGCGGACGACAAGCGGGGCGCCCATCTGGCTCTCTCGCTTGAAAGGTTGGACGCGCTGGTGCAAGGCACAAATCCGGGCCGGAGTGCTGCAGTCAGAGTTGGGCTCTCCGCCACGCAGAATCCCATCGAAGAAGTAGCGCGATTCCTGGCTGGCTCGGAGCGGGCCTTGCCTGTGATCGTGGATGTGGGCAACCGGCGCGCGATGGACCTTGCGGTGGAAGTTCCCGCTGGCGAGCTTGGCCCGGTGGCCAGCGAAGAAATGTGGGGAGACGTTTACAACCGCATCACGGAGCTTGCGCTTGAGCACCGATCTACTCTGGTCTTTGTTAACACGCGCCGACTGGTGGAACGCCTGGCGCATCACCTGACCGAGCGTCTGGGTGAAGAAGCGGTTGCAGCACACCATGGCAGTCTCTCGCGCAAGATTCGGCTTGCGGCTGAAAAGAGGTTGAAGTCCGGCGAAGCGCGCGTGATGGTGGCCACGGCGTCGCTCGAGCTGGGAATTGATATCGGGATGGTAGACCTGGTGTGCCAGATCAGTTCGCCACGTTCCATCGGAGTGGCGCTGCAGCGCATCGGGCGCGCCGGGCATTGGCGTGGTGCAGTGCCGAAGGGCCATTTTTTCGCCATGACCAGGGACGAGCTGGTCGAGTGCGCAGCGCTGGTGCGCGCCATCCGGAACGGCGATCTCGACCGGCTTGAAATCCCTGACGCTCCGCTCGACATCCTGGCGCAGCAGATCGTTGCAATGTGCGCCGCCGAGGAATGGAAAGAAGATGATCTGTTCCTGGTCATGCGGCGAGCTTATCCCTACAGCAATCTTTCGCGGGGAGACTTTGAAGAAATCATCACTATGCTGTCGGAGGGAATCTCCGCCCGGCGAGGACGGCACGCCGCCTTGCTTTTTCGAGATCGCGTTAACGGGCGTCTGCGCGGTCGCCGAGGCAGCCGGTTGGCGGCGATCACGGGCGGCGGAGCGATTCCTGACAGCGCCCTCTTCTCCGTGGTTTCCATGCCGGAGGGGACCGTAGTGGGAACTGTGGACGAAGACTTTGCGGTTGAGAGCATGGCGGGCGACATCATGCTGCTGGGCAACACCTCGTGGCGCATTCGCCGCGTAGAGGCTGCCCGCAGCCGCGTGCTGGTGGAAGATGGACACGGCGCTGCACCCAACGTGCCTTTCTGGCGGGGCGAGGCTCCCTCGCGTACGGCGGAACTTTCTGCGCAAGTGGCAGAGGTGCGCGAAATCGTCACAAAACTAGCTGAGAATCCAGATGGCGCAAGCCAAACATTCCACGAGGCAGCCGAATGGCTGAAACTGGAATGCGGCCTTGACGACTCCGGTGCCGGGCAGGTGATTGCTTACCTTCTTGCCGGGAAGTCGATGCTGGGTGCAGCGCCTACTCAGAGAAGGGTGATCGCCGAGCGTTTTTTTGATGAAGCGGGGGGCATGCAGCTCGTTATCCACGCGCCTTTCGGCGGACGGATCAACAAGGCCTGGGGACTGGCTCTGCGCAAGCGGTTCTGCCGGTCGTTTAATTTCGAGTTGCAGGCGGCGGCAACGGACAACGGCCTGAACATCTCGCTGGGCGAGCAGCACAGCTTTCCTCTGGCGGATGTATTCCGTTTCCTTGAAGTGAATACGGTCGAAGCGGTGCTTGAACAGGCCGTTCTGGCTTCGCCCATTTTCAACAACCGCTGGCGATGGGATGCCAGCCGGTCGCTGGCGCTTCTGAGATTTCGCCACGGACACAAGGTTCCCATTTATATCCAGCGTATGCAGGCCGATGATCTGCTGGCCGCCGTGTTTCCTGAGGCCGCGGCGTGCCAGGAAAATATCGTTGGCGATATTCACATCCCGGAC
This sequence comes from Acidobacteriota bacterium, assembly GCA_021787735.1. Lineage (GTDB taxonomy): Bacteria > Acidobacteriota > Terriglobia > UBA7540 > UBA7540 > SCRD01. Next base: position 8,941 of record JAJYLL010000045.1, read on the forward strand.
CATCCCCTTGTGCGCGAGGTGATGAAGGACGCCCTGACGGAAGCGATGGATATCGAGGGGCTCAAGCGCGTCCTTGGGGACATATCGAGCGGCGCCATCGAATGCCGAGCGGTGGATACCGCCGCGCCGTCTGCGTTCTCGCACGAGATTTTGAACGCTAATCCCTATGCCTTCCTCGACGACGCTCCGCTTGAAGAGCGGCGCGCCCGGGCTGTTGAACTGCGGCGGGTTTTGCCCGATTCGGTGGTGCGCGAAGTCGGACAACTTGATCCTGCCGCGATTCAGCAGGTGTGCCGCGAGGCATGGCCGAACGTTCGCGACGCAGATGAATTGGCGGATGTGCTGCAAACGCTGGTTGCGTTGCCGGAGAGTTTTGTGGCTCCGGACGGCGACTCTGTGAGAGCGATCTGGGCTGCCCACTTTAGAATCCTCGAAGCAGCGGGTCGCGCGGCGCGCGCAAGTCACAATGGCGTTGCCTATTGGGTGCCTGCCGAGAAAACGAAGACGTTTCAGGCGATTTTCCCGAAGTCGCAATTTCAGGGCGATTTGCGAGAGATCGAGGCTGAGGTTCCCACACGCGAAAATGCCATATGGGATTTGGTTCGAGGCTGGATGGGCCACGTGGGGCCGGTCAGCGCAAGCCGGCTGGCTCAAGCTTTTGTGCTGACGTCGGCAGAGATCAATGAAGCGCTGCTGCGGCTGGAGGCAAGTGGCGCCATCCTGCGCGGGCAATTCACACAGCCCGAAGAGCGGGAGTGGTGCGAGCGGCGCCTGCTGGCGCGAATCCATCGCCTGACGCTCGGAACGCTTCGCGCGCAGATTGCGCCCGTGACTCCTTCTCAATTTATGCAATGGCTTCTGAGCTGGCAGCACCTGACGCCGGGGACGCAGGCTCACGGCGAGCGCGGCCTGTTGGAGGTTCTGCGCCAGTTGCAGGGCTTCGATGTTCCGGCCAGCTCGTGGGAGGCGGAGGTCCTGGCGCCCCGGGTTGCAGATTACGACCCACAGTTGCTTGATCGCCTTTGCCTGACGGGCGCGGTGGGCTGGGGAAGAATGTCGCCTCATCCGGCGATCCTTGCACAGGTGGAGAGCGGCACGGGCAGGGAAGCGCCGTCGCAACGCGTGGTCCCGTCCAGCGTGGCCCCTATTTCGTTTTTCCTGCGTGAACAGGCGGATTGGATTGGCCTGGGCAACCTGCGACAGGACGACAGGACGGCGGGCCTGAGCCATGCCGCGAAGCAGGTCCTTGAATTTCTGGAACAACGCGGAGCTTCATTCTTTGCGGACATTGTTCGCGGGACGGGGCGCTTGAAATCAGAAGTGGAGACCGCCCTGTGGGAGCTTGTGGCGGCGGGGCGTGTGACTGCCGACGGCTTCGATAACCTGCGAGCGCTGATTGATCCCAAGCGCCGTTCCGGCCAGGGCCGTGGGCGTACATCGCGGCCGCGACACAGTACAGGCCGCTGGTCGCTGCTGTGTTCCGGCGAAACGGCCGACTGCACGCGGGCGACGGAATCCATCTGCAGGGCGCTGCTGGAACGGTATGGTGTGGTCTTCCGAGAACTGACGATCCGCGAAAGCTTTCCGCTGAAGTGGCGCGACCTGCTGCAGGTGTTTCGCCGCATGGAAGACCGCGGCGAAGTGCGCGGCGGCCGCTTTGTGGATGGCTTTCTTGGCGAGCAATTCGGGTTGCCTGTCGCGGTGGAATCTCTGCGTGCTGTGCGCAATGCTCCGCCTTCCGGCGAAACCACTGTGCTTTCTGCTGCCGACCCGCTGAACATGGTTGGCATTATCATCCCCGGTGAAAGGATTCCTGCGCTATCAAAGCGACGGATCGTTTTGAGGGGCGGAGCATTGGTCGCTTTGGCAGATGTAAGGGCGAACCTCAATGTTCGCATGGTTCCGGTTGCCGGCAATGGAAGAATGTTGTCGGGGCGGTGATAAAATGCTTTTTCCAGAAATGTAGTCTGAAAGTTGCTCCTCGATTTCACGGGCAGTCCGCAATTTGACAATCTGATGGAGGACGAACATCCATGGTGCATCCACGTGCCGGGCAGCCAGCCGACCCTTCGATGCTGGTGAATATTCCACGACTGATCACAGCCTACTACGCCGGGCGGCCTGATCCTGCCGTGCCGGCGGAGAGAGTGTCTTTTGGAACTTCCGGCCACCGCGGCTCTTCGCTGTCGAACTCCTTTAACGAGGCCCACATCCTCGCGATTACCCAGGCCATCTGCGATTACCGGCGCGAGCAGAAGATCGGCGGACCGCTCTTTCTGGCCAAAGACACCCACCCTTTGTCGGAACCTGCCTACGCAACTGCGCTTGAAGTTCTGGCGGCAAATGAGATTGATGTGATGATTGACCGGGACGACGGCTACACGCCCACCCCGGTCTTGTCGCACGCGATCCTCACGCACAACGGCCAGCCCAGGGCGGAACGGGCGGACGGCATCGTCATTACTCCTTCCCACAACCCTCCGGAAGACGGCGGCTTCAAGTACAACCCTCCGGAAGGCGGCCCGGCCGACACCATCATCACCAGTTGGATTGCCGCTCGCGCAAATGGTTTGATGGAGGGTGGGCTTTGCGATGTCCGCAGAACCACACTGGCAAACGCGCTGAAGTCTCCGACTATGCACAGGCACAATTACGCAACGGCATACATCGACGATCTGAATGCCGTGGTTGATCTTGAAGCCATTCGTGGCGCGGGGCTGACAATCGGCGTCGACCCGCTGGGCGGCGCGGGCGTGGCCTACTGGGACCGCATCAGCGAACGCTACGACGTGCCGCTCACCGTGGTGAACAAGCTGGTTGACCCGACTTTTCGGTTTATGACCCTCGACTGGGACGGGCAAATCCGCATGGATTGTTCTTCGCCCTATGCCATGGCTTCGCTGATTGCGCTGAAAGACAGTTTTGACGTCGCTTTTGCCTGCGACACGGACCACGACCGCCACGGCATTGTGACGCGCAGCGCGGGCCTGATGAACCCCAACCATTACCTGGCCGTGGCCATCTCGTACCTTTTCCGGAACAGGCCTGAGTGGCCGGAACGGGCGAGCGTGGGCAAAACACTTGTCAGCAGTGGCATGATCGACCGCGTGGCGGCCAAACTGGGCCGCAAGCTGGTGGAGGTGCCGGTCGGCTTCAAATGGTTTGTCGAGGGATTGCTCGACGGCTCGCTTGGCTTCGGCGGCGAGGAAAGCGCGGGAGCTTCCTTCCTGCGGCGCGATGGCGCCGTCTGGACCACCGACAAGGACGGCATGATTATGGGCCTGCTGGCAGCGGAGATGACCTCGGTCACGGGCCGCGACCCCGGCGAACTTTATGCTGAATTGGCTGCTGAATTCGGCGCTCCGGCCTATCAGCGCATTGATGTTCCCGCCACGGCTGAGCAGAAGAAAATCCTGGTGGGACTTGCGCCGGAGCAGGTGAAAACTTCGACGCTGGCAGGCGAGGAAATCGAAGCGATGCTCACCACCGCTCCCGGCAACGGCCAGCCGATCGGCGGATTGAAGGTCGTAACCGCAAACGGCTGGTTCGCCGCCCGGCCCTCCGGGACTGAGGACGTTTACAAGATCTATGCCGAAAGCTTTGTTGGTGAAGACCATCTGCACAAGATTCAGGAAGAAGCCAAGCAGATCATTGCGAGCGTTTTTGCGGAGGCAGGAGCAAAAGGGGTGACGGGGTAAAAGGGTAAGACCGGTAGCCGCGACGGTCTGTCCTCCCGTCGCCGGCTTTTTCAGATAGTTCGCGACGATGAAGATCCCCCACACGTTTTGTAATGAAGAACCCGCGACACAAGAACACGTGTCGCGGCTATCAGGTCCGGCTACCTGCTTACAGAACGGATTTTCGACCGGAAGAAATCCCGAAGCGAGCGGCGCTCATTTTCGGAGAGCCGGATGATGGGCAGCACCACGGAATTGTTTAGCTTTGCCCGGTCCATGAGAGAAACCCGCTGCCCTCCGCGAAAGCCTTTAAAGGTATCCCACGGCAGGAAACTTGTTACTCCACCAGTACCGTCCAATTTCACGCAGTCATCTGTGAGGATTACCTGATTTGGGAGCGTCGCATCGAGTCGGGCGAGTGCGCGTGCGCGTGCCCGCGACCGTTTTACTCTTTAAAACGTCCAAACAAACAGCCCTGCAAGTAACAGCCATACCGTCCGAATAGCGTGTCAATTGACTTTGTTGTGGCCCACTAGCCCGGCGATTGTTCCCCATATGGCGACGAGCACGAGGGCCGTCGCGTACCAGTTTCTCGCCAGCGCCTTCAGCCAATACATCTTCGAACGGCCCGGCCTTTGCACCTCGCCTAGATCTTCTTCAGTCAACTTCCCTGTAAATTCCATTGTTCCAGATTGCTTGGCGGGCTTTCTACCACACTAGCTGATTTGTTGCAAGACCAAAACCATCGCGTGTTCCTAACCGGTTTGCGGTATTTATGTTCAACCAGCGAAAAGACGCAGAGTCTCGGAAGCCCGAAACCCTCTGGTTCGCAAAGCCTCAACACGGAGAGGACGGAGGCCCTCTGTGGCCTCTGTACGACTAATGTGCAAATAATGTGCAAAACGTTTGCAGCCCGCACAAACTTTGATTCAGCGTGCCATGGGCGTCTCGCCCATGAACACGGTCGGGGCGGCCGTGCCACGTTTGGTTGCGGCTCTGCCGCGCTGTATTAGAGCCTTCAACGCACAGAGAACATAGAGCCGTTCTGCCGGGTCTTTCCCGAGCGCGTCGGCCTCATGCAAGGTCGATTTCGAGTTTGGTGACGGAAGCGGGCTTGAACGTCCAGGTAAAGCGCGAGCCCGAAACGTTCGCCGGCTCTTCCGTGGGATGTACGGTGTCCGGACGCTCAAAGGTGTTACGAGCGTGGATATCCGTGTTGGTCAGCACCGTGGCCCGTCCTGAACGCGCCGATGCGCCGCGAAGCACAATTCCCGTTGTTCGCTCCTCGCTTGCGCGCGGATTCACCACCGTTACGACCAGCTTTTTCTCCTTTTGATGCAGCGAAGCCGAACCGGCCAGGCCCCAAAGCGTTCTGTTTTTTCCTTCGTAGGTGTAGGAGATCGAGGGCGCGTCGGCGACAAAACGTAACGAGTGGCCCCCACGGTGCGCCTTATACATGTCGAAGACCCAGAAAATGGGAGTCACCGTGAAGCGGTCCTCGAGTGCCAGGAATGACGTATGAATGTTGTTGATCAGTTGGGCCGCATTGCACATTGCGAGCTTTTCCGCGTGGCGGTTGAAAGTGTCGAGCGTGATGCCGGTGACCAGAGCATCGCGCAACGAAGGCGGATAGCTGAAAAGGTACCGTGGGTCAATGGAAGGCCCCTTGTGCCAGGCGCCCCATTCGTCCACCACCAGTTTTACATGATGGTCCGTGTCGATTTCTCCCATAGCCAGCCAGTGTTTAGGGATGATTGAGTCCATCACATTGGCCTGCCACAGCATCTGGTACCAGCCTGGCAAGTCGAAGTCGATGGAACTGCCATTGCCGGTGGTCCCGCAGTAGTAATGTAGCGACAAGCCGTACATCCACCTCAATAGCCCCTTGTCATTGGCGGCCAGGCCTTCAAAAAAGCCGCGTGTCCAGTCCACGCGGGCATCTTCAATTGACGCGCCCGGACCCGAGCCGATGAAGTGGAGTCTCATGCCGAAGTTCGCTACCCAGGTTGTGAACCGCCGGAACTCCGTTGAATATTCCTGGGGCGTGAAATTCCCGCCGCACCCCCACGACTCATTTCCGACGCCCCAATACAGAACGTTGTAAGGCTCCCTGCTGCCGTCGGCAGCGCGCTGTTTGGCCAGCGTGGTGCTGCCCGCTGGTGAATTGCAATATTCCACCCACTGGTAAAAATCCAAAGGCGTCAGGCTGCGGACGTTGGCGGCAAAGTAGGGCTTGGCTCCTGTCAACTGGCAGAAGCGCATGAACTCCGGAGTGCCGAAAGTATTCGGTTCGTACTTCTGCGGGCCGTCGGGGGCCTTCCAAAGCTCACGGGTGTTGGCCCAGAAATTGGTGCGGACGGGCCGCTCGGCCTGCGGGCCAATGCCGTCGCGCCAATTGTAGCTGTCGGCAAAGCAGCCACCCGGCCAGCGATCCACCGGAAGCTCCACTTGCCGCAGTCGATCCACCAGCGCCTTGCGGATACCACCCTCGTTTGGGATTTTTGAATTCTCACCCACCCAGATGCCGTCGTAGATGCAGCCGCCCAGGTGCTCGGTGAACTGGCCGTGGAATTCAGGGGCGATTCTTCCTACCGGTTCGTCCATCAGGATTTCGATGGACCCCTCCGCAGCCTGCGCATTCCTTGGGGCTACGCCCGCGGCGGCAAGAGCCAGCGATGAAGAAAGAAACTCGCGACGTTTCATTGGTTTTCCCTTCCGGCAGCGGAATGGTTGCGGTTCCCGGGGCGCCGTGGGCCGCCCCAATATGCAACCGCTTTTGTAGAAGCGACCCTATCGCAACACAGGGCGAGACATGATGTCAAGGGCTATGGGTGGGGCGTATCCTGAACGCCTCTGCGGTCGTGTGGGATGCTTTTATTATTGGCCCCGGGTTTGCGGCTGACTTTCTCGGTTCGTTGCGCGACAATCAATCTCTTGTTACCGACTGCTTGTTGCGTATGCATCGCTGACTGCTTCACCGTTTGAAAATTGGTATGGTGAATTGGAAGGAACATTGATTATAGTAGCCGGCGGCCTATCAGGTGTTTGGGCCGTTCAGTGTCTGCAGCAAGGGAGGGTGGATCTTGAAGAAGAACAGCCGTTGGGAAACGCTGGAGACGGAGATTCTTAAGACCACGATCATCGAATCGAGAAGGCTGGATAGCGCCCTGGGAGCCAGGATTATTCTGGCCAGCGAAGCATTTCAGCACACGGGCAGCTTTAAATTCCGGGCCGCCTACAACGTTGTCATGCGTGCAGAGGCGGACCTTTTTCTGACTGCGTCCTCGGGCAACTTCGGGCAGGCGCTGGCCTATGCGTGCCAGTTGCAAAAGAAGTCCTGCATTGTGGTGATGCCATCCACATCGGCCCAGGTGAAAGTGGACGCAGTGCGAAGCTACGGCGGCGAAGTCGAATTGATCGATGTCACGGTCAAATCGCGCTGGGACCGGGTGTGGGAACTGGCAAAGCAACATCCGGAAGCCTACGTTGCCAGCCCGTACGACGATCCTTTTGTGATTGAAGGGAACAGCACTCTCGGCAGCGAACTGTCTGAACTGGAATATGATTTCGACTGCGTAGTTGTTCCAGTTGGTGGAGGAGGCCTGGCCTCCGGCATCGTTGTAGGCCTTCAGGAAGCAAAGAAGACCGTACCTGTGATAGGAGCGGAACCCCTGATGGCCAATGATGCGGCGCGATCTCTACGGGAAGGCCGTATCGTTTCGAACGAAAGTGAGCCGCAAACGATTGCTGATGGCGCCCGAACGTTGTGCATTGGCGACCGCAACTGGGAAGTGCTTAAGACGGGGCTGAAAAAGATTTTCGAAGTCCCCGAACCCAAAATCATCGAAGGCGTTCGCACGCTCTTCAGCTTGGCGAACCTGAAGGTAGAGCCGACCGGCGCGCTTGCCATCGGAGCTTTGCTCACCAGTCCTGAAGAGTTTGCGGGCCAAACCGTTTGTTGTGTGGTGAGCGGCGGCAACGTTGACCCACAGGTTTATGCGCGCATGTTGCTGGACTAGAAGCAGGCTGGCGAAAGCGTAGCGACGCAGGGGCCTCGGTGCAACGTGTCAGTGCAATGGGGACAATTGGTGAGTTATTGCAGATGTTCTGCCGGCACAATGAAGGTTCGCGACATGCGGTCATGCCACGTCAAGCCCTCGGCGTCGACCACCGCCCAGATAAATCCCATTAGCAACGCAGCCATTGAAACCAGATAGCCAATCCCGCGCCAGAGGCAGTGCGAAAACGTAGGTGGATTCCCTTCAAAAGTAATTACCTCAAGCCCGGTCCAGATCAATCCCGGCGTCGCTGATGCCATCGCCGTGGAACCTGCAGAGTAAAGCAGGATGAAAAACGCGCCGACAACTCCGACAATGGCGATGTCGAGCGGCTGGCGGGAAATGCTTCCGCCCACCCACCAGAAGATCACAGTGAAGAGGGCTGCTCCGCCAAGCAGTATGCCTGCATCAATTAGCGCGGCGTAAAAGCGCAAGGTCATGCTGGCGATGGTGGCAACGGCAGTATCATCGTCTGCTATTCCATCGGAAGAATCTCCAGACGGCCCAAGCTCTATTTCCAATGGTCCTGTATCAGCAGGGGGCTCGGGCATGGGTGGGGGAGGAGGGCTGAAAAATTCCTGCTTTTCTTCGTCTTCCCTGAAGGCGGACTCAAAACTCGCCATTCCAAATGACGGAGGTGCTGACCGGACCTCGGGCTTGGGTTTTGGCTTGCCGGCCGTTTCTTGAACAGAAGGGAACTCGATCAGCTTGGGGCGAGGTTCTTCCGGAGTTGGAGCGGGTGGTTCCAACTCGAAATTAAGAGGCTTGACGCCGTTCTGTTCTTCCTTCTGCAGGCGTGCCCGCCGCTGGCGATACTCTTGCACGCGTTCAGCAAGCTCAGCCTGCCAAGGTGACATACCAGAAGAATGCGGAGACGCCGGGGGAGGCTTCTCTTCGTGTTTCTTAGGGAGCGCCGGAGGTGAGGAAATCTCCGCCGGCTTAAGTTCCACATCCAGATCGCCGTTTTCCTGGTTGGTCAGTTCGGCTTTGTCGAGGACAAATTCCGGCCCCGACAACGAAGGTGCCTCCGACTGCGAATCAGGTTGGTGGAAGAGCGGTGGAATTCCTTCACCCGGGCCGTTCACCTGAGTGAAGCGATGCCCACACTTCTTGCACTGTTCATGTCCGGGAAAACTTACGAAGCCACACTTTGGGCATTTCACTGTGACAGGAACCCCCCTTTGAGCATCCAAGCAAAGTTCCCGCATCATCTTAGCAAATTCATGCGCTCCAATAAAGCTTTTGCGGGTAAAATACCAGCTTTGACAAACGTCATGGGTCTTATCGCGTGCCTTTCCAAACGGCAAAGAACGTTCCGCTTCTGGGTGGCGACCCCGGTTGTCCTGCTGCAGTTTGCCCTTTGTTTTGAGACTCTTGGGCAGTCCCTGCCGTCTGCCCCGCCGGGCCTTGCAGACCAGTCGGCGATGGTCACAGTCCGTTCTGAATCCCAGGAAAAAAAAGGAGACGTCTATATCCTGCGAGGGGATGTCGTAGTGACCTACAAGGAAATGCAGGTTACTGCCGACCAGGCTTCCTACAATCAGTCAACCAGCGAAGTGGTTGCCAAGGGGCACGTTACATATAACGATCCCACGGCGCATCTGGAAGCCGACGAACTTCACTACAACGTCGCTACCGGAAAAGGCTGGTTCCTGAATGGTAAGGGTTACGTGCGCCCTCACATCAAGCGCCGTTTGGGCGTAATGCAGACCGGGAGCCCGTTTTATGTACAGGCAAAGATCGTCGAAAGGCTGAACGCGCTCTCCTACAAAATCACCAAAGGCCGCGTGACAAGCTGCGCATGCGAGAACACCGGCTGGTCAATCGGAACCAGCAGCGCAAGCGTAACCGTGGGCGACAAGGTGATTGCGCGCAACAATGTCTTCCGCTTTCTTCGCGTGCCGGTGTTTTATGCCCCGGTCCTTGTGGACTCCATTGCTCCGCGGCCCCGCCAGACCGGCTTCCTGCTTCCGACCATGGGCAACTCTTCACAAAAAGGGTTTACGTTTGGCGATGGCTTTTATTGGGCCATGAACCGCAGTGCGGACCTCACCTTGGGAGCGGTCAATTACAGCGTGCGCGGACTGGGAGGCAGCGCGGAGTTCCGAGCCCGGCCCAGCGCCGACAGCAACTTTGACGTCAGCGCTTTTGGCGTTAACGATCAGGGACCAACCGGTTCGCCGCAGTTGGCTGAGCCGGGCGAGAGCATCAGGGCAACCGGCCAAGCTGATCATCTGTGGGGAGGTTTCCGGGGCGTGGTCGATGTGGATTACGCCAGTTCTCTTGCATTTCGTGAAACGTTCTCCAATAACTTTACTCAGGCTGTTACTTCTGAGGCGCGGCAGATGGGCTTCCTGACCAAGAATTTCAGCGCCTACAGCGCCAATTTTTATATTTCGCGCTATCAGGATTTCCTTTCAACCGCTGGCGGCTCGGCCAATTCCATCACCATCCGTCACACGCCCAGTTTTTCTTTGGAGGGCATGGATAAGCAACTGGGCCACACGCCTTTGTTTTTTTCCTTCGACACTTCCGCGGGAGCGGTCTCCCGTTCTCAGCCTGATTTTGTGACCCCGAATTTTTCCGAGCGGTTCAATGTTCATCCCGAATTGACTCTGCGGATGAAATCTTTGCTCCATTTCCACGTAACGCCGTCCGGGGGCTTCTGGCTCACACGTTATGGAACCAGTTTGAAGCCAGACCGCAGCGCGCTCGACCGTTTTATGGGTGACTTCTCCCTGGACGTTCGCCCTCCGGCGCTGGAAAAGGTTTTTGCGCACCCGGTTGGCGGCTATCTGGTTAAACATGTGATTGAGCCCGACATCCAGTATCACCTGGTCCGGGCCACCGATCCGCAGGACGTCATGGACGTGGTGCGCTTCGACAACCTTGATACGATGGCCGATACCAATGAGATTGAATACTCGCTGACCAATTCCCTGATGGTCCGGAAAGTCGTGGCTGACGGCCAGCCGGTTCCGCAGGCGCACGAATTGCTTTCCTTGCGGCTCTCGCAGATTTATTATTTTGATCCGACGTTCGGCGGCGCGCTCCAGCCCGGGAAGGATGTCGTCTGGCAGCCCACCACGGCGCTGACAGGTTTTGCGTTTGCGCGCGGCAGGAATCTCTCCCCGCTTGTCTCTGTGCTGAAACTGGCGCCGTCGTCGAACTATGACACCGAGTTGCGCGCTGATTTCAGCCCCGACGGCGGAGGCGTGCTGAATGCCGGCATCACTTCCAACCTGCACCGCGGGCTGATGGGCCTGTCGATGACGGATTTCTTTATCAGCAAAACGGCGGCTCAGTTGACGCCGGTACTGCCCACAACTCCGCTTTCGCAGATTCCGTCGTACAACCTGCTGCGGACGGTGGCGACTTACGGGAACGTGGATCATAATGGTTTCAGCGGTGCTTTCGGCGTGGACTACAACTTTGTCGAGGGGGTTGCTCACCAGTTGGTAAGCCAGGTGGGTTATCGTTTTTCCTGTTTTGCCGTAAATGTTGAGTACCGGAGGTTCTCGCTGGGTCCGCTCCGCCAGGAAAATGAATTTCGCGTCTCGGTGTCGTTGGCGAACGTCGGCACCTTCGGAAACCTGCGGGAGAACGAACGCTTGTATTGACGATCCCTTGCCCCGACGCCAGAAGGTTCGTCCACAAAGCAAGCGTCGCTATCGGACGCCGGAACGTACTGGTTCGGCTACATATGAGGACGAAGGATAATTACAATGGCATTCCCGATTCATCGGCCCCGGCGGTTGCGCCGGACAGAAGCTATTCGTGATCTGGTTCAGGAGACGCGGCTCTCTCCGCGATCGCTGGTTTATCCGCTTTTTGCCTGCCCGGGTTCAAACATCAAGGAAGAAATCCACTCCATGCCGGGAAACTACCGCTGGTCTGTGGATCTGCTGGTGGAGGAGTGCAAGAGCGTGCGGGACCTCGGCATCCGCGCGGTGATTCTTTTTGGAATTCCTGAGATTAAGGACGATGTCGGTTCGGGCGCCTATGATCCCAATGGCATCGTGCAGCGCGCCGTCAGAGCCGTTAAGAAGAGCATACCGGATTTGCTGGTGATCTGTGATACCTGCCTGGATGAATATACCAGCCATGGCCATTGCGGCCTGGTCAGGGACGGTGAGGTGGAGAATGACCCCACACTCGAGCTGCTGGCCAGGACCGCGCTGACCCAGGCGGAGGCCGGGGCGGACATGGTGGCGCCGTCGGACATGATGGACGGGCGCGTAGGGCGCATTCGCGAAGAGCTGGATTCGCATAGCTTCAGCGACATTCCCATCATGGCTTATTCCGCCAAGTATGCTTCGGCGTTTTACGGACCGTTCCGCGAGGCGGCAGACTCCGCCCCTCAGTTCGGAGACCGGCGGTCCTACCAGATGGACCCGGCCAACCAGCGCGAGGCCTTGCGCGAAATCGCGCTCGACATTGAAGAGGGTGCGGACATCATCATGGTGAAGCCCGCGCTGGCTTATCTGGACATCGTCGTCCTGGCACGACAGGCGTTCGACGTTCCGCTCGCGGCCTATCAGGTGAGCGGGGAATTTTCCGTGATTGAGGCTGCCGCCCGCGCCGGCTGGATTGACAGACAACGAACGGTGCTGGAAACGCTGATTTCCATTCGAAGGGCCGGAGCTGAAATCATCCTGACTTACTTTGCCAAGGAAGTTGCGGAGTGGCTGAAATGCTGAGTGGGTCTTGCCGCCGGGACATTCCGTTCTTCAGGGGTTGCTACTGATGGCACGCATGCGGCTTCTTCCCGCTTTGTGTTTCCCGCCTGCCTTGCAGGTCCGTTGGTCTAAACGGCTGCTGAGGTCGAGTGCCTTTTCGCTGATCGTCGCCTGCGCTGTAGTGTTTGCTCCCGCCGTGCAGGCCGCGAAAAAGTCCCAATCTCTTGCGCGTCAGATTGATGCCACCCTGCGCGCCTCGCCTGCCGGGCGGGGGTTCTGGGGAATCGAAGTCGTGCGGCTTTCCGACGGCGAGGTCCTTTACGCTCGCAATGCCCAGCGCCTTTTCCAGCCCGCTTCCAACATGAAGATGTTTACGATCTCAGCGGCTTTGAGCACGCTGGGGCCGGATTACACCTTTCGCACGACGGTCGAAAGTTCAGCGGCGCCGGATTCCGCCGGGCGCGTGCCGGACCTTGTTCTGGTAGGCCGCGGCGATCCCAACCTCGGCAGCCGCGTCTTGCCCTATCAATACAATTCGAAGCCCCGGATGCCTGCCGACCTGGATTTTGAACAGCTCGCCGACCAGCTTGTCTCAAAAGGTGTCCGTGAGGTCACCGGCAACCTTTATGCCGACGACACCTGGTACGTCTACCAGCCATACGGCACCGATTGGGCCGTTGACGATCTCTATTGGGATTACGGCGCGCCGATCACGGCGCTCGCCTTCAATGACAACTCCCTGACGCTGCAAATCCAACCGGCGGCGTTCGCTGGCCCCAAGGCGCAAATCCTGATCAGCCCGGGCGACGGCTACTACAACGTTGTCGATGACGTCAAAACAACGGCCGCAGGCACTCCGACAAAGGTTGAGATCAATCGGTTTCCGGGGTCGAAAGAACTTGACCTGTGGGGCCAGATTCCAATTGGCTCTGATGGAGTGAAAGAAGGTATCTCCATCCAGAACCCGCCACTGTTTATCGGTGAGATGTTCCGCAAGCTGCTGGAGCAGCGCGGGGTGAAGGTGGATGGCAAAGTGGTCGTGCGGGAAGTCACCCCTGCCGAAGCCGCCAGTCAGGCCGAGCCGCAAAAACCGCCGCAGCGTGTTGTCCTGGCTGAGCATGATTCGTTGCCACTGAGTCAGGATGTGAAGGTCACGCTGAAGGTTAGCCAGAACCTGCACGCAGAGATGTTGTTGCGCACGATGTCGCGCGTCTTGGACAACAAAGGGAGTCTTGATGACGGTCTCGGAATTCTCAACAATTTCACCAGCAAGCTTGGGATATCGCCGCAAGAAGTCCAGTTTGCCGGGGGCTCCGGCCTGTCGCGTGCAACTCTGGTTTCGCCCGACGCGCTGATGACATTGCTGAAGTTTGATGCGCGGCAACCATGGTTCCAGGCATTTTATGACGCGCTGCCGGTGGGCGGTGTTGATGGCACGCTGGCGGACCGCTTTCATGGCACCCCGCTGCAGGGCCGCATTCATGCCAAGACCGGATCACTCGAAAACGTGAATGCCCTTTCCGGTTATATGAATTTGCCCGGCCAACGGCGCCTGGCGTTTGTGATCATCGCAAACCACCAGCCTCTCAGTGGGGCGGAGACAATCAAAGTGATTGACCAGATTGCTCTGCAGATTTACCGGCAGTTTGTGAACAGCCCGTCGCGCCGTGGTGATTCTGCCTGGGCGCCGAGCCGGGCGAGGTGAGAGACCATCGGGGTTACACTCATGAAGACGGTCACAATTTTCGGCAGTTCGATTCCCGGTGAGGGCACCGAGGCTTACCAGGAAGCTCAACAACTGGGCCAGTTGCTTGCGGAGGCGGGCTTTGCCGTCTGCAACGGCGGTTACGGCGGCCTGATGGAAGCCTCGGCTCGCGGCGCCAGAGAATCCGGCGGCCATACGGTGGGCGTCACGTGCGATGTGTGGCCGGCTGCTGCCAACCGCTGGATTCTGGAAGAAGTGCGGACTTCGACGTTCATGCAGCGCCTGCTGACTTTGGTTGAGCGCGGTGATTCTTACATTGCCTTGCCGGGCGGCACGGGCACACTGGCGGAGCTGGCGCTCGTGTGGGAGATGATGAACAAATCGTCCTTGTCGCAGGCTATCGGCGGGCGTAAACCGCTCGTGGCGATGGCCCCTTATTGGCAGCCGGTCATCCAATGTCTGGAGCAGGAAGTGCATCTTGCCCGGCGCTCAAACAAAGTCAGGAATCCTGCCATGGATATCGTGACGATGGTTCATACTATTGATGAGGCTGTTGCGCAGGTGATGAAAGAAATGTAAGGGTCTTTTTTGATAAGTACCCGTTGCGGCCTCCTGGAATGAACGATCTCAATTCTTCCCCGACCATCTCTGATCGCTACTCCTGCCGCGTTCTCGAGTTTGAAGCGGTCAAGGACCTTCTGCGCCAATTTCTCTCAGGACCCATCAGCCACAATTTGGTTGCGGCGCTTGCTCCGCACGATGACCCGGGCGCCATCAGGGCGGCGCTCGAGCGAGTCAGCGAGGCCATGCAATATCTTCGCGAAAGCTCACGCCCTTCGATGGGCGGACTGGAAAATCCAGCGCCCATTCTTGACCGAATACGCGTGGAGGGCGTCTCCTGCGCCGCGCGCGAAATCCTGACCGTTCTGGCAGTGATGCGCAAAGGCCAGGAGCTGCGCAAGAATTTTGACCGGGCATCCTTTCCACACCTTGCTGATCTTGCAGGCGTACTGCCGGATTTCCGTTCGCTGCTGTCGGAAATCGACGGCAAGATTCAACCGAACAGCGAACTCGATTCTTCCGCCAGCGCGGAGCTGGGCCGCATTCGACGGTCTATTGATCGCCTTCACCACGAAATCCAGCAGAGGCTTGAAACCCTGATGCGCCGGCTCAGCCGCGACAAGGTGCTGCAGGATGCCGTGGTGATGCTTCGCAACGAGCGGCTGGTGATTCCCATTCGCGCTGAGGAAAAGCGGCACGTGCCCGGTGTGATCCACGGCGCCAGTTCGTCAGGAGCGACGGTCTTTCTTGAGCCCATGGAGACGGTGCCGCTGAACAACGAACTGGTTGAACTCGAGGACCGAGAGTATGCGGAAACGCAGCGAATTCTGGGCGAATATACGGAAAAGCTCCGGCTGCGCCTGCCGGACCTGCTGACTGCGGCATCGATTCTGGCCGAAGTGGATTTGGTGTTTGCCAAGGCGGGCTTTGCGGCTGCATATGATTGCTGCATCCCGCAGATCGCCGACGGGCAGGGAATGGTGCTCCGCGAGATTCGCCATCCCCTACTTGAGAAATCACTTCGCAAATCCGGTCGGAAATCCATGCCGCTCGAAATCGCGCTGCAGGAACCGAAGAACATGATGGTGATCAGCGGTCCCAATGCGGGCGGCAAAACGGTGACACTGAAAACCGTTGGGATTGCGGCCCTGATGACGCAAGCCGCGCTGCCCGTGGCCGCCGTTGAAGCGCAACTGCCGCTGTTCCACCGCGTGCTGGCGGACATTGGCGACCAGCAGTCCATTCAGGCCAACCTGAGCACCTATTCGGCGCACATCACCAGCATTCGAAACATGGTTGAAGTGGTTGGCCCAGGCGACCTGGTCCTGCTGGACGAGCTCGGTGCCAGCACCGAACCCGGCGAGGGCGCGGCGCTGGCGATTGCGATTCTTGAACGCTTCAGGAAATCACGCGCCCTCACGTTTGTAACCACGCACCACGGAAGGCTGAAAGCTTACGGCAGCGAAACCTCCGAGGCCGAGAACGCGGCAATGGAGTTCGACGATGAAACGCTCGAGCCGACCTACCGTTTGCTGGTGGGCCTGCCCGGAAAGTCGAGCGCCGTGGATATCGCCGCGCGCCTGGGTTTGCCGGAGGATATTCTCGCGGAAGCGCGCGAGCTGATTGGAAGCGAGGAAGCCGAAGCTTCAGCGCTGCTCCAGTCACTGCACGAGCAGCGAGCGATGCTGGAATCGCAAATGGCAAACCTCAAGGCTGAAGAGAAAAAGTTGCTGCAACGGGCGGTGGAGCTTGAGACCAGGGCCGAGCAGGAGCGCTGCGCAAAGCTGAAGGAACTTGATGTGCGCCTGGAACAAACGCTGCGGACGATGGAAAAAAACTGGGACCAGGTTCTTGCGGACCTGCGCGCCCGGGCTGACAAGCCGCGCCTGCCCAAGGGCGTTGAACGCAAGGTCTTGTCCATGAAAGCGGAAGCACGTGAAGAATGGAACACGCAGGTGCTGAATGTTCTGGCCGAACCTGCGCCGGAGCGCGAGATCCACCCCGAAGCTCCGGTTGCCGTGGGCGATCAGGTTCGCGTGCCGAACATCTCCACGCCGGGCACTGTTACGGAAATCCTGGATGACGACCATATCCAGGTGCAGGTGGGCAATCTCCGCCTGCGACTCGCGAGGGACGAAGCGCAAATTGTTGTGCGGAAGTCGCCGTCGGGGCAACCGCCCGTGGTCCACGGGCGTCTCGGCATGCGGGTTGAGGGCGCTCCGGAAGATGTACCGGACGAAATCAACGTGATCGGAAATACGGCCGAGGAAGCGCTCGAACGCGTGGATGAATTCCTGGACCGCGCCTACACGGCCGGGCGCGCGCGCCTGCGAGTGATCCACGGCTTCGGGAAGGGAATCCTGCGCAGGAACCTGCACGAGATGTTCGCCTCGCATCCCCACGTGGAGAAGTTCTACCTGGCCACGCAGGGCGAAGGCGGCGGCGGCGCGACGATTGTCGAGCTGAGGAATTGATGAACTTTGCTGAATCGTTCGTTCCCACTGCCGCATCGTATAAGCGACGGTACACGCCCTGGCCTCGCTTTATGATCGCCGACCTTCTCGTCAAGCGGAACGGCGGCCTGCGTCATCGAAAATGCAGGGAAGGAGTTTAAATGGGATTACTGCGTGACGAAGATGCCGTTGAAATACGCCGCCGGCTGAGCGCGATGACGGCGCCGGTCAAGCTGGTGCATTTTACCCAGGAGCTGAACCTGGAGTACGGCGAGGAAACACGCCAGGTGATCGAGGAGCTTGCTGCGCTGTCGGACAAGCTTTCGCTTGAAGTCTACGACTTTATTCTCGACAAAGAGAAAGTGGCCGAGTACGGGGTGGATAAGGCCCCTGCCACGGTGATCCGCAACGACAAGGATTACGGCATCCGCTACTACGGCATGCCCGCCGGGTATGAATTTGCTACCGTGCTGGATGCGATCCTCGATGTTTCAAGAGGCGAGTCGGGCCTTGGCGCGGAGAGTAAAGAAAAACTTGCCCAACTGGACCAGCCGATTCACCTTGAAGTCTTTGTGACGCCCACTTGACCACACTGTCCTCGGGCGGTCCGCCTGGCCCACCAGTTTGCAATGGAAAGTGAACTCGTCACGGCCGATTGCATTGAAGCCACCGAATTCCCTGATCTCGTCAATCAGTATCGCGTTCACGCCGTGCCCAAGACGGTGATCAATTCCGAGCAGTCGCTGGAAGGCTCGCTGCCCGAAGGCCATTTTCTGGATACAATTATGCAGGCCGTGCAGCCTTCGGATGAGGACACCAAAGCCTGACAGGCTTCTGTGATGAGGCATGCGCTACTGACGGCAAAGGTGAATGTCGCTCTTGCTGCCATCCGTGAAAATTCTGCCGCAATATATCGGTCCCCACAGTCCGTGCACGTTGACGTAGCCGGCGACGTCGCTCTCCCCTGCTGACATGTTCCAAACGACGAAAACGACCGGGTAGACCGACCCACGCCGGCGCCAAACGTAGAAGTTCCACCCTCCAGAGTCCGCGACTTTGCGAACGCGGCCCGACTCGTCTTCCACTACTTGGATAGGACAATTCCCCGTCGCTCCGCAGATGTTCGGGCAGGCGCTGTTGCCCTCGTGCAGAATGTAGAGGTGTGTTCCAGGCTTTCCGGTCGCTACTTCCACGACCGAGGAACTAGCCAGCGCTTCCCGGTTGGCTTCACAAGAAGGATTGTCTCGCCTAAACTGGCGGGCCAGCCACGTCCGGATCTCGGGAGGGACTTGTGAGGCAGGCAGCGCGTCTCCCCATCCATTGAGGTCGTTAAAGCCGAACTGCGGAGGCCGAGGGGGATGGAAGGCGCTATGCTGGCCTGGGAGCTTGAAGACGATATTCTCAGTTGTTTCTACATATATGGGGTGCCTATTTCTCTCAAAGGGCTTGTAAACGTACTGCCCTGCGGCAGTCATTGCCGCGTCCGTGAGGCAAGCCCACCCGGTTGCTGGGCCACTACCATGGATGCGCCCACTCGGAGAGATGACAACAGCAACGCGCGACACCTCCTCAATTCCTGCTGCCTTTGCGAATGCCGGATATATCGGCGCAACTTTCTTGATCAGATGAGTGTTGGCGACTTCCGGCGGAAGTTTGAAGAACTGCCGTATCGGCGGAATTTCCGGCTCTTGCCGCGCTGCCAGAGTCGGCGCGAGCCAGTGGCGGAAGACGTGAATGCCCTCGTGGCTCGTGCCAAGAATCGACCCGTAGTAGACCGGACCCCAATAGCCTCCGGCATTTACGTAGCCGTAGACGTCCAAAGCGTGGGACGTGGCGAAAGCAATGAAGATATCCGGGTAAGGTGACCCTTTGCGCTGCCACACGTAGTAATAGCAACCGGAGGTCCCAAGGCCGTGAACAGTCCCTGCATCATCTTCGGCCAGCCAGACACCACAATTTATACCGGTACCGCAGAGGACGGCTCCCAATCCAAGGCCAGGGCTAACGACGTTGTCGGTAATGAGGTAGTTTCGAGAAGTCGGAACGCCAGTCTGTATCTCAACCATCTTGGCGGGCAGTCCGTACTTCATGCTTTTGAATGCTCCCTGCTTTGCCCAGAGGGCGTACAACGGGTCCTTTTGCATCCGTGAAAGGAGCCACTTCCGAATCTCGGGCGGTCCGTCGGCCACCGGAGTTGTGTTTTGGAATGCAACGTGGGGGCCATTGGTGAAGTCCCCGAACGTGAGTTGCGGAGGCTGAGGAGGCTGAAAGACGCTATGCTGCCCCGGCAGCTTGAATACGATGTCTTCGGTCGTTTTCACTCCTACCGGGTGCCCGTCTTTCATAAACGGCCGGTAAGCGTACAACCTTGCGGCTGTCATCGCCGCCTTCCAGAGGCAAGCCCACCCTGACACGGGCCCGCCTATTGAGTGAACGCGTCCGTCAAGAGAGATGGCAACGCCAATGCGCACGATCCCTTGAATTCCCGCTGCCTTTGCGAATGCTGGATATTTCGGTGTAACTTTCTTGATCAGATGAGTGGCCGCGACTTGCGGCGGGAGGTTAATCCATTGCTGTGCGGGAAGACTTTTCGGCTTCTGCTGGGCTGCGAGCCACGGCGGAGCGAGAAGCGCAAGAGAAAGACCAACCGTCAGCCGGAGCGTACGCAGCTTTTTGCTCGCTGCCATTGGCATCGGGCTAGCCGGTGTGGGCTGCACGAACAAGAGCGGGGCCTCCTTAGGCAGAAACGGCCAGACGAAAAGCGGTGGGGCCATCAACCGCACTCTATATCATTATCTCTAATCGTGTCATTCTTGTGTCGAGAACGCTGCGACGATTGCCACCAAACCTGAACTTCTATGCTGGTGCACTCATGGATTTTGTCAATACTTCAGTACCGAATGCAGATTGTATTTCGTGAGCTTCTCTTTTCCCTTCAGGAATTCGAGTTCAATCAGGAAGCCGAGGCCTGCCACTGTCCCTCCCAGTGACTCCACAAGTTCAGCGACGGCTGCCGCCGTGCCACCGGTGGCCAGCAGGTCGTCGATGATCAGCACGCGCTGTCCCTCGCTGATGGCGTCGCGGTGAATTTCCAGCGAATCCTTGCCGTATTCCAGGCTGTACTCCACCTTCGCCGTTTCGGCAGGAAGCTTTTTCGGCTTGCGCACGGGAACGAACCCGGCGTTCAATCGGTAGGCTACCATGGGCGCAAAGATAAAGCCACGCGCCTCAATGCCCACCACACGATCGATCACCTGGCCCACGTAATGATCGGCCAGCGAATCCACGGCCGCGCGCAGCCCCACCGGGTCCTTCAGCAGCGTTGTGATGTCGTAAAACAGAATTCCCGGTTTGGGATAGTCTGGAACTTCACGGATCAGTGACTTCAGATTTTCCACGCAGTTTCTCCTCATTCGATTGATCAGTTACCAGCCGCTTTCAATCACAAAACGCCTGTAGCCGGCTTGCACCTGCACCTCAAATTCCTTTACCTGTTTCACGCACGCGCTGCGCGGGCCTACCGCCAGGCGCGCCTTGAATTCCTCCAGCGCCGCCGCGTCTCCAACGGCATAAGCTTCCACGCTACCGTCGGCGCAGTTCTTAACATAGCCCGAAAGTCCCAGTTGGTTGGCATGGTTTTCAGTGAAAAATCGAAAGCCCACGCCCTGCACGCGCCCGATCACCACGTATTTTCTGGCTGTCTTCTTCACAGGATTCTTACCAATCCGAAGCTTTACTATGTGACGTGCTCAAAACTGAAATGCCCCGACTTCCGAAAATCTACCAACGCAGCTTCACGCCGGGCCGCGTCCCATCCCAGTCGCTTGGCAAAGATGTCCGCCACGCGGGGCACCGCTTGGCGCAGAGCAGATGCCGCGTACCAGTTCAGGCCGGAGCGCCGCAGGAGAAAATCATCGAGCTCCAGCGCCATCTCATTTTCAATGGCAAACGCAACCTCAGCGCCCAGGCAATTCTCGCAGCCCGGGAGCGGGTCGGCAAGCTTGCGATCAGAGCGGACAGGTTCCAGCACCTGCTGCCAGCGCGTCCCGTATGTGCGCACGATGCGCTCGGCCGCCGCTCGCGGAACGTCGAAGAGCCGCACAGCGTCCGCCGCGGCATCCCTAGAGTAATCCTCAAAGTTGTTCGTGTGGCCGCCGGGCAGGGGTGTTCTGCGTGTGGGATGTTCCGCCCATTGCGCCGGAGAACTGCCGGGCAGGCTGGCCACTACCTGGTCCACCAGTTTTTCCCCAAGCGAACGGGATGTGGTCAGTTTTCCGCCGCAGACAGTGATCAGGTGTGTAGCCCACAGGTCCGCATGGAAGCGGTATTCGCGTGTGTTTTCTGAAGGGCTTGCGCCGGGCTGGATGGCCAGTGCACGCAGGCCCGCATAAGCGCCGATCACGTCGCTTGTCTCGAGCGGCTTGCGAAGCACGCGATTCACGGCGCGCAGCAGGTATTCAACGTCTTGGATATTCGGGCGCACCTGACCGGGGTCGGCGTCGTAGTCCGTATCGGTAGTTCCCAGCAGGCCATGGCCGTGCCAGGGCATCATCACGAAAATGCGTTTGCCGGGCAGGATGGCGGCAAACATGGCAAAATCTCCCGCAACAGGCGGGATCACAATGTGCGTTCCCTTGGTCAGGCGGACGGTTTTCGATCCGTCATATCCCGGCAGCAACGCCCGGACGTGATCCACCCACGGCCCCGTGGCGTTTATCCAGAAGCGCGATGAGATTTCATAACGCCGGCCGGTACGGCGGTCTTCAAGTTCGGCCGTGGCCACAGCGGGATTGCCGTTTGCTTTTTGCGTGGCCAGGTTGAAAGCGCGAATCTCCGCGTAGTTGGCAACAACAGCGCCGTGCGCCGCCGCGTCCACGATGTTTTCAATGGTAAGCCGTGCGTCATCCGTCAACGAGTCATGATAGAGCGCGCCCGAGCGCAGGCCGTCCGTTTGCAGCAGCGGCACGCGACGTAACAGGTCTTCTTTGCTCAGCGTCTGGTGGCGGTCGGTGGCACCGAGGTTTCCCAGCAGGTCGTAGATGCTCAGACCCAGCCGGACTTTCAGCGGGGAATACGGATCGCCGTGATAAATCGGAAAAAGAAACGGCACGGGCCAGGCGAGGTGGGGCGCAAGTTCGCGAAGCAGCCGCCGCTCGCGCCGCGCTTCGTGCACCAGTCGGAACTCGAACTGGTCAAGATACCGCAGGCCGCCGTGGATGAGCTTTGACGAGCGGCTGGACGTGGCCGCGGCAAAGTCGTGCGCGTCCACTAGAGCGACCTTCATTCCGCGCAGCGCCGCCTCGCGCGCGGTCGAGGCTCCGTTGATGCCGCCCCCGATGATGACCAGGTCGAAAGTCGTTCCCGCAATTGCCTCCATGTTCCGCTTCATAGGCCCAGGTCCCTGCGTCATTTCCCAAAATTAAACTCTGGAAAACTCTATCCGCTTGAGGTTGCTGCTGAACATACATCTTACCGCAGATTTCGCAGTCTCCCGGCGATTGCCGGCTGCAAATGTGCATCGCAGCGCTTGCACCGGCAACTCGCACGCAGAAGTTACACTTTCCGGCTGGATTGTTCAGCAGGCTTGAATTTTGCGGGAGCCCGAATGGGAAGCGGTCAAGACAAACTTCAACCTCGGCCTGTTACTCATAGGTCTGTTCTCCAATGAGGCTTTTACTGGCGGACTGCCCCTGCGGCTATCGCCTGCCCACGATGTAGTCCGACAGGCTATCGGCGAGGGCCTTGTTTTCAAACGCAATGATCTTCAGCAAGTCCTGCATCGAAATCATGCCGCGGTACCTGCCATCCTCACCAATTACTAGCAGGTGGTAAATACCGTACTTGTCCATCAATTCGAAACATTTTTCGATCGGTTCTTGGGGAGAGACCGAAACCAGGCGTGTGCTCATAATCTCCGACGCCCGGACCCATTCCGGACACTTGTTTTCTGCGGCAACCTTGTCGGAGATATCACTCTGTGAGACAACTCCTACTACTCTTCCCTGACCGTCGAGGACGGCCACGGCGCGAACCTGCTTCTCCCGGAGGTAACGGGCTGCTGCATAAACGGTAGTGGCCTCCGCTATCGAGAAAACTGCCCCCCGTGACTCGGTCAACGTTGAAACTGTCATCGTATTCACCCCCGTTTGCGATGGTGACCTAATGCTAAGCCGAGGTTCAGGGCATTGCAAGTGGTTTTCACAGCCCAGCAGCCCGGCAGGATTTTGCGGTTTTGGGCAGAGGATTCCTGCGAGGCAGGCTGGACTGAATCGAACATGCGTGCCTGCTCATGATTTCGCGGGGCGGGTGGCAGGGCCTATGCCAGCGGCTCAATCAGGGCCACGGCGTCGGCGCGGATGGCTTCACCCTTGCCGACGGCGTCAACGCCTTCACCGGTTTTTGCCTTGATGCTCACCTGCTCCGGGGTAATGCCCAGAGCCTCGGCCAGTTTCTCTTTCATGGTGGGAATAAAGGGAGCCAGCTTGGGCCGTTCCAGGCTTATGGTGGAATCGACGTTCAATATCCGAAAGCCGGCCGCGTCCAGCAACTCGCGGGTCCGCTGCAGGAACGTCAGGCTCGGAGCATTGTGCCATTCAGGCGAGGTGTCGGGAAAGTGCCGGCCGATGTCGCCCAGCGCGGCTGCGCCCAGCAGAGCGTCGCACAGCGCATGGGCCAGGGCGTCGCCATCGGAATGGCCCACCGGCCCCAACTCAAATGGGACATGGACGCCGCCGAGGATCAGTTTCCGCCCTGCGGCCAACCGGTGGATGTCATTGCCATAGCCGATTCGGTGCGTGCAGTTGGTATTCACAGTCTCCCCTCAAGATTTTCCCACCCCAATTCTTGCAGCGGTGTATTTTACGGGGGCTTGATTTTACAGGAGCGACTTTGCGCGGCGTTCTGCCTGCTCGTGTTCCTGCGCGAAAAACAGGCGCGCCAGCGGCAAGTCCGAAGGCTTGGTAATCTTGATGTTCCTGTCTGAGCCCATAAGCACGGTGACTGGGCGGCCCAGGCGTTCCACCAGGCTGGCCTCGTCGGTCCCATCGTAGCCGTCCGCTTCTGCCCGTTCGCAGGCTTCCTTGAAGATGTCGAATTGAAAAGCTTGGGGCGTCTGCGCCAGCACGATGCGCTCGCGCGGAATAGTGCCTAGGATTGTCTGCCGTTCTACCTGCTTCACGGTGTCAACGCTGGGGATTCCCAGGATTGCCGCTCCAGACTTACGAGCCGCCTCAACCGACAGGCGGATCATCTCCGTGGACACGAAAGGCCGCACGGCGTCGTGGACCACAACAATTTCGGTATCTGAAAGCGCCTCGCGCAAACAAAGAGAAACGGTTTGCTGGCGGGTCGCGCCTCCGGGGATCAATCGGACCGGTTTGGTGAACTGCTCATTTTGGAGTTCAGCGTGGGCGCGCTCCATGTCCTCGGGCCTTACGCCCAGGAAGATTTCGTCAATGGAATCGGCGTCGTTAAATTTCCGCAGCGTGTGGACGACAATGGGCACGCCTTCCAGAGAAAGAAACTGCTTGGGTGTTTCGCTGCCCATGCGGACACCCGCGCCTGCAGCAGGAATGATGGCTAAGACTTTCATTGCCGATACCTGTCCTGTTCCATCCGGCCGGCCACGGCTCTTCAGGAGAGCCTGCCCCTCCTCTAAGACTCGACCGCTTCAGGCCGGGCTTTGCTGTTGTCGTATTTTCCAAAGATCATCTTTCCGGCAGTGGTCTGCAAGACGCTGGTCACGGAAATATCGATGGTCTTGGAAATCATCTTTTTCGCGTTATCCACAACGACCATCGTACCATCGTCAAGGTACGCAACACCCTGATTGTACTCCTTGCCTTCCTTCAGGATGAACACCCGCATAATTTCGCCGGGAAGGACAACAGGCTTCAAGGCATTGGCCAGTTCGTTGATGTTTAATACGGGGACGTGCTGAAGCTGGGCCACTTTATTCAGGTTGAAGTCGTTAGTCATGATCTTCCCCTCGAGCTTCTTGGCCAGTTCAATCAGCTTCAGATCGACCTCTCGAATTTGGGGAAAGTCTTCCTCGACGATCTGCACCTGAACGGAAGTCATTTTCTGGACCCGTTGCATTACATCGAGACCGCGGCGGCCACGGTTACGCTTCATCGGGTCAGTGGAGTCCGCCACAAGTTGCAGTTCGCGCAGGACGAATTGCGGCAGCAGCAACGGGCCTTCGACGAATCCGGTTTCGCAGATGTCCGCGATCCTGCCATCGATGATCACGCTAGTGTCGAGGATCTTGCTGCTTTTTCTGCCCTGACGCTCGGCGGAAAATATACCGCCCATGGCAGCCAGGTTTAGCATTTCGCCCTTGGATGCGCCCACCACCAGGCCGACATAGCCCATCAGCAGGAGGAGGGTGATCTGGACATACGAAATGGATGCTTTCTCCAGCGAGGTCAAGCTCAGCAGATGGCTGATAACCAGCGCTCCGAGTATGCCCATAGAAGCGCCAACGGCTGAACCGATCAGGCGTGTAAGACTGGCCTTTCGCAGGCGCATTTCAATGAAAATAAAAGCAGATGCCAGCCCCGCTCCTACCAGAGAAGATACCAATGAAGACCAATGGAAAGGCCGAAGGTGGTAGGCGGCGGCAACGACGGAAACAAAAAAGATAATTCGGAGAGACGCCGTCTCAAATGACATGAATTGCCAGCTCCCTTCTGTATAATTTCGTGACAGTTATCTCAAGCATGTCGCCTTTGGCAGGCAGGCACAGCTCGACTGGCGCTCAGTATAGCATTTCTGTGACCATTCGGGTCAACCAAGATCGGCCCGATTTTACAACAAATTAACCGCTTTATAATCTTGTATTTCTTGATCTCTTTGACGGGGGTTCCGACGGCTATTTGCGGGCACGGGATTTGATTACGATGGGACTCCCTGCAAAGCCAAAAGCCTCTCGGATTCTGTTCTCTAGGTAGCGCTCGATCGAGAAGTGCAGCTTGCCTCCGCGGTTGGTGAATGCAATGAAGGTTGGCGGGGAAACAGCGGCCTGAGTCAGATAGTAAATCCGCAGAGGCCGGCCGCGGAGGCTGGGCAGCCGCCGGAGGTCGAGGCTTTTCAGGAAGACGTTCATCTGGGCCGTGGGCACGCGGAACTTGCGGGCGGCGGCTACCTCATCGATCAGTCGCCAAAGTGTCTCGGTCCGCTGTCCCTTCAGCGCTGAGATAAAGGCGATGGGGGCGTAATCAAGAAATTTCATGCGCCGCCGCAGTTCCTCTGTGTAATCCCGGGTGATCGTAGGCCCTTTCTGGATGGCGTCCCACTTGTTCACCACCACCACGACGGAGCGGCGGCTTTCGTGCGCATAGCCGGCAATATGGGTGTCGAGGGCGGTCACGCCTTCTTCCGCGTCCACAATAAACAGCGCGACGTCCGCTTCTTCCAGGTGTTTGCGCGCCTGGATCACGCTCAGCTTTTCGGCAAGCAGTTTTGTTTTCCCTTTGCGCCGGATGCCCGCCGTATCAATAAACACATACTTTGTGCCGTCGTGCTCGACTTCCGCGTCCACGGCGTCGCGCGTGGTGCCGGCGATAGGCGTTACGATTGAGCGCTCCTGGCCGCAGAGGCGGTTAAGCAGCGTGGATTTGCCGACGTTGGGGTGGCCGATGATGGCGATGCGGACGGGCTCTTCCACGCCGGGGACGGCTTCCTCCGAAGCCTGCCAACCTGCCGTAATGTGGCTGAGGAGTTCATCCACCCCCAGCCCGTGTTCGGCCGAAACTGCAAACGTAGCGTCCACTCCCAGGCCGGCAAACTCCGCCGCTAGCGGCGAGTGCATGGGGAGGTCAATCTTGTTCACCGCTACGGCCAGCGGCTTGCCCGTTTTGCGCAGCAGATTGCAAAGTTCCTGGTCGAGCGGCAGCGCGCCTTCGCGGCCGTCCACCACCAATACCAGGTGCGCCGCCTGATTGATGGCCATTTGTGCGTGGCGGTAGATCTCCGACGCAATCAGGTCGCCGTCCTGCGGCACGATTCCGCCAGTATCCACCAGCCTGAAGCGCGCTCCTTGCCACTCGGCCTCCGCTTCAATGCGGTCGCGCGTCATGCCCGGCTCGTTGCCCACCAGCGCGCGGCGGCTGCCCACAATGCGGTTGAACAGCGTGGACTTGCCCACGTTGGGGCGCCCGAGAATCACGATGATCGGCAATTTTGGCATAGATTTCTGAGTGGCCGGGCACTTGGCCGCCGGCCCGAAAACTTCTGTGCTATGCTTGCCAGTGAGAGTCCGGAGGCGCGCAAGTTTCCGTCGCACTGCGACAGAATGTTTTCGCCTGAACGGCTTTCCCCTGGCAGGACGTTGCAGCGGCATCAAACTCTGCGGCAACGAACCGAAAGACTCTTTCCAGTGACAACGTGCCATAAGAGGAACGCCGGCTGGTTTCAGTCCTTTCGAATTACAGTCTAACGGAGGTTGCGGTTTCCTGCCAGATTGACGCCGCTTTTGAGGGCCTGCAGCGCACGCCATGGTTGTAAAGAATCGAGCCAC
>JAJYLL010000046.1 GCA_021787735.1 Acidobacteriota bacterium
ACTGCTTGACCGGCGTTGACACGGGAGCGTAACGCTCGTGGAGGTAAAGCTGGACCGTTTCCGCGCCCGCCCGTTTCCCTGTATTCTCCACGTCAACACTCACGTGCGTTTGGCCCTGGCTGTAGATCTGCGGCGGGTCAATACGAAGGTTACTGTATTCGAACTGCGTGTAGCTGAGCCCGTAACCAAACGGATAAAGCGGCGTTCCGGGCATGTCCACGTACCCGCGACGTCCGGTCCAGCCCTTGCCAATCCAATAGGCCTTTGAGGGCTTGTAATCGTAGTAGGCCGGCAACTGCCCCACGCCTCGCGGAATCGTAATGGCCAGGCGGCCGCTGGGGTTCGTGTCGCCAAACAGCACGTCGGCCACGGCTTCCCCGCCCGCCTCGCCCGGGTTCCAGGCTTCCACAATGGCCGGAAGATGGGCGGCTTCCCAGCGAACGGAGAGCGGCCGGCCGTTGACCAGCACCAGCACCGTTGGCGTACCGGTGGCCGCAACCGCTCGGACCAGGTCTTCCTGCACCCCGGTCAGGTCAAGGCTGGCAACGTCGTAGCCCTCGCCGTCCGTCGGCGGCGGTCCAGCGTGATCGCCTCCGCGCCGGGCCTGTTCTCCCATCACCAGAATCGCCACGCCAGCCTGTTTGGCCGCCTGAATGGCTGGCCCGAATCCGCTTTTGTCCTGATCGTTCACCGCGCAGCCCTTCGCGTAAAGCACGCGTGTTGCCGGCGACACCTTGGCTTTGATCGCGTCCAGGATTGACGGCATGTGCTGGAGGATCACCTGGGGCGAGTAGTCGCCCACCAGGTTTTCCGCGTCATCCGCGTTTGGGCCGATCACCGCAATCGTCTTCAGGTCTTTCTTCAGCGGAAGCAGGTTGTCTTCGTTCTTCAGCAGAATAATCCCTTCCTGGGCTGTCCGCAGCGCCAATTGCTGATGCTTCTTCGAGTGGACCACCCGCTCAGCCCGCGCCAGGTCCGCATAAGGATGCTCGAACAATCCCAGGTGGAACTTTACTTCCAGCACGCGGCGCACTGCCCGGTCCACGAGCCGCATGGGAACTTTGCCTTCCTGAACGTTTTCAATCAGCGGACCCATATAAGCCGGCTCATACGTGATGTCGAGGTCCACGCCCGCCTTCAGGGCCAGCGCGCCCGCCTGCTTTTGCGTCGGAACAATGTCCTCATAGATCAACGTTCCAAAACCGCCGCCTTCACTCACCTCGATCCCTTTAAAACCCAGTTCGTGCCGCAGGATCGTGTCATTCCACTTGACGGAGGCGTGTTCGGGCACGTCCTCGATTTCCGGATATCCTGCCATCACGCCCAGCGCCCCAGCCCTGAACGCCGCAATCCAGGGCAGCAGGTAGTTTTCACGCAGGTTGCGCTCAGAAAGCTCAATGGCCCCGCGCTCGAGCCCGCTGGCGGGTTCGCTTTGCGTTGGGAAATCGGTCATCAGGGCAATCGTCTTGTCGGGGGCGTCGACGTTCAAACCCTGCGCCCCACGAACGATGTTTTCTGCAATGCGGGAATAGAGGTAAGGGTCTTCTGTGTAGGCTTCCTCGTTGCGGCCCATCCTCGGGTCGCGGTCGAGTTCCAGCACCAGAGTGGACAGCATGTGGATCCCCACGGCCCTCGCTTCCTGTGCGGCCGCCGCATAGATAGATTTCACGAGCGGCATGTCAAACGTGCTGCCGATAGCAAGCCCTTCCGGGAAAACCGTCGCGCCCGGAAACATCGCCCCGTGCGTGCCCTCTTCGTCTTCGAGCAATGGAATCTTCAGCCGCGTCTGGGTGAGTGCGATTTTCTGCAGCTCGTTAAAGTATTCCACCTGTTGCCGGACGCCCTCGTGAAGGATCGTATCAGCCAGTGTGAAAAAACCGCAACCAGGTCCGATCTCATCGGTGTAGGTACCGGCGGCAAATCTGCGGCAAGCAATCATCTTTTCAGGAATCGTCTTGCCAAGCTGGCTGACATACACACAGGGCAGGTTGAGCTGGCCGATCTTTTCCTTCAAAGTCATCCGGCTCATCAGGTCATCAACGCGCACGTTGATAGGCTGTTTCGGGTCAAGATAGAGCGGAATTGCAGTAGCGGACGACTGCGCTTTGAGCCGCGTTCCGGCAGGCAGAGCGAACCCAAGCAGGGCAACAAGAAGTCCCAACAATGCTGCAGCCCATCCCGGGCGAGTCCAGCGGCGGTTGCGTACCCAGCAGGCCAAGGAACCTTTAACTTGTGTTTTCCGCAAAGAACGCATGGTCGATTTCAGCATGTTCGTCCTTTCCATCTTCTTGTTTTGAGAAAAGACCAAAGGCCCGGTACGCGGGCCGATCACATTTCAAAACGCAATCGGCCGCGGCCCGCCATCAATGATGTTTCATCATCTCCACGAGGCCGTTGACAATTCCGTCTTCCGCGCAGCCCGGCTTCAGGTGCGTCGCGGTGATTTCGTAGCTCACCTGGTTGTAAGCAGCGTCATTGGGGATGTAGCCGCTCAGCCCGTTCGCATGCGTCACCATGATGGTGTGACGGAAAGGCGACTCCTGCTTGAGATGCAGATAGATAGGAGTCAGGACCTCGCCTGAAACTCCAGTCACGGCAGTGTCATTCAGCATCAGCAGGCTGAGGCGGATATTGACCGGGGCGGCATCCTCGAATTTGAAAACACCGCGTGGATGGGGCCCCGGCTCAAGCTTCCGGCCGGGACAGTGGATGACTTTTTGCGAACCCCAGACGCTGGCCTGCGTCGACAGATTCTTAATGTTGTTGGCCACCCGAACGGTTTCTTCACCCAGGATCCTTCCCAGGGCATCCACCATTGTAAAATCTTCACCTCGATCCATCACGATGGGGTTCTGATCGCCCGCCGCGCTGCTTGTCCACAGCGCGACAACGCCGGCCGTCTTTTCCTGGGGCTGCAGTTGCAAGTCCCAGCCTCCGTCTGATCGAGTTGGAATTTCGCCCTGATAATAATCTTCAACGAATCGTGAGGTTGCGCCGGGCAGGTCGCCGCTGACTTCAAGATTGTCGGGACCCATAACAACGCCGTGCACTGCGTAATTGATTAGAAGTGCGATGGGTTTGCCCGCAAGGGTCTCAAACTTGAGCACGGAGACCGTTTTGTCCGATGGCCCTTCCGGGTTGTAGCCCAGGTTCCACCCGCCGTCCGGGAATTGTTCCCGGCGGTTCATGTTCACGTAGGCTTTTCCCGTTCCGAAGCCAAAGCGCGCCGGCTGAAGGTTTGCCTTGGCCTGTTTGACGGCCTCGAATGCAGCGTCCTCCAGCTTCGCGGTGTAGGCAATGGTTTCGGGCGTGCCTTTCGTGTAAGCTCCGGCTACCGTGGGAGCGCTGTGGACATGCTCGCCGGCCAGGATCAGATGGTCAGTGGAAATTCCAAGCTGCTTGCTGATTCGCTGCGACAGTTCCTGCCAGACGCCATCGGGCATCCCGATCAATTCCCATGAAAGGATGGCCGCATCGTTTGTCCCATCGCTCAGCACGATGGCGCGAGCATAAATGTGATCGTGGATTTTCTGAAAGCCTTGTGTGCGACTGCTATAGCCGCTCATGGGAAGCGCAGCATCGGCAGGAGGCGTGATGTCCACTCGCGCGGCGCCCACAGAAAGTGTCCCCTGCGGCGCGCCAAATGACGTCGCGGCGCAAGCCCCGGCCAGAATTAAAACGGAACACAATGCGCGAAGAGAAGGCAGATGCTGCATCGCAACCTCCTTGTCCAAATCCTCTGTGGGCAGGCTTCAGCAGAGTTTATATGCCTCCCGGTAGAGAGTGTCAACCGGCATTTTCCATGCCTGTCAAAGCTCTTTAGAAATGTCCCCTTTTTGTAGTTCCTGTTTTTGTCTGTTTCTTTGGTTTTTTGCTTCTGATTTTCTCGCGGGCCTGGGCCGGAGCGGAGCCCTGCGAGCCCCCAGGGCGAAGCGGAGGACAAGGCCCGCGACCGCCGCAGCGCCGCCTTTCGCCACGGATGATCCGCCGCCGGCACCCACTTCCGCTTCCCGGCCTTCGGAGCAGTGACGGCTCTGTTCGGCGGGGCCATGGGTCTGGCCGGCGCCTCGATCTCGCGCCACCTCACCGCCCGACCCCGGTACTCGATCCCGATCTCCCCCTCCGGACGCTCCCAGACCACCACCTTGCCCCGTGCCGGTGCATAGTTCCGGCTCTCCGGCTCCAGCTGGAAATACCGGTTCTCGTATCTCACCACCCAGTCCTCGCTCACCCTGCGTTCCCGCTCCAGACGGAAGATCTTGTCCAGTTCGGAGGCCCGCGGCGCCCGCCGGTGATAATCTTCCCGCCTCGCTGGCGCTCGCCCAAACCGCCCGTTGTGTTCCTCCAGGTATTCCGCCTCCAGATACCGGTTCGCCTCCGCCTGAGTGGTGATCTCCTTCCGCCGCAACTTCTTTACCAGCCGGTCCTGGTGCGTGCCATGCACCCGCTCCACCCGCCCCTTGGCCTGCGGCGAATTCGCTGCGATCACCTCGATCCCCAGCTTCCCGCACATCCGCCCGAACTGCGTCACCGGCTCTTCTCCCCGCAGCCGCTCCTGCGCCGTCGCCGGGCGCTTGTACAGGTTCTTCCAGTCCACATACAGCGCCTGCGGCACCCCCGTAGCGCTCAATCCAGCACCGCAGTGCTCCCGCCGCCGCCCAGATCGTCTCTTCTTCACCCAAGCGCGCCAGCGTCCGGTTCGTGGCGTCGTCCACCAAGTCCATCAGGCACCCTCCCGGACCCCGTCCCTCCAGCCACGCGTGGAAGCTTCCGTCCATCTGCACCAGTTCTCCAAAGTGCTCCTTCCTCTCCCGCCTCCGCCGGTGACGCCGCCTCCTCCGCTCCCGGCTCCACAGCCCCGCCGCCAGCATCCACCGCCGCAGCGTCTCCCGATGGACTTCCTCCCCGTCTTCGGACCTCAGATGCTCCGCCGCCAGCGTCGGTCCAAACCGCTCTCCCACCGCCCCACCATATTTCTCCCGCACCAGCCCCAACACCCTCTGCCGAAACCCTTCCCCGTACGCCCGGTTCGATCTCCGCCCCGCGCTCCGGTGCTGCAGCCCCGCCGCCCCTTCTGCCCGGTACCGCTTCCACAACCGCTTCGCCTGCCGATAACTGATCCTCATCAGCAACCCTGCATCCACTAGCCGCAACTGGCCGCTCTTCACCCGCGCCAGTACCTCTACCCGACTCAACTCCCTCTTGCTCATCTCTGTCCGCCCCAATCTGACCTCCTTCCAGAGGTCACATTAGGGGACATTTCTATCGAGCACAAAAGGGGACATTATCATCGAGGTACAACACCGGCATTTTCCATGCCGGCGCTGCCAAGTATGAGGCTGCATTGCTTGCCCTTTACTTTTCTCACAGCCGCCGCTATCCTCACTATTCGCGCAACGCCAGTGCCGCCCGGCTATCGTGCTGGTCACAGCAGTTCGCGTTTCGCCTGTCCCATTGGAGATATGCCTATGAGCGCCACGCCGACAGACACGAACCAATTGCGGTTGCGGAGGGTCTTGACTCTCTGGGACCTCGTTTTTTATGGCCTTGTTCTCATTCAGCCCACGGCACCTATTCCACTGTTCGGGGTTGCACAGAAACTCTCAAACGGCCACACCGTCACTACCATTCTGATCGCCATGTTTGCGATGATGATCACCGCGTTCAGCTACGGGCGCATGGCGGCCGTCTACCCATCGGCAGGATCAGCCTACACCTACGTTGGCAAGGCCCTGAACCCGCATCTCGGCTTCCTGGTCGGATGGGCTATGTTACTCGACTACATCCTCCAGCCCTTGATAAACACTATCTGGATTGCCGTCGCTATCCACAGCCGCTATCTTCCCCAAATGCCTTACGCCATCGCCGCTCTGCTGGTGGTAGCCTTTATGACGGTTCTGAACCTGCGCGGCATCAGAACCTCAGCGCGCGCCAATAAGACACTTTTGATAGCAATGTGCACTGTCATTGCTGTCTTCCTTTTCCTCGCCGTGCATTATCTTTTTCATGCCGGACACTGGGGCGGACTGTTTTCAACACAACCGTTCTATTCCCCGCAGACGTTCAACGGCCATCGGATCTGGATGGCAACATCTTTCGCCGCTCTCACCTATATCGGCTTTGACGGCATCACCACGCTTTCCGAAGATGTCGAAAATCCCAAGCGGAACGTTTTGCTCGCCACCGTGCTAGTGTGCTTTTTCACGGGTATCCTCGCCGGCATTGAAGTCTACCTGGGGCAGCGCGTATGGCCCAACTGGCACACATTCCCTAACCTGGAAACGGCCTTTATGGACGTTTGCCGGCGCGTGGGCGGCATGCCGCTGTTCCAGGCAATGGGAGCGATTCTGGTTCTGGCAGCCTTGGGCAGTGGCCTGACGGGAGGCTTGGGCGCGGCCCGCTTGCTCTTTGGCATGGGACGCGACGGCGTATTGCCGCGAAAGTTTTTCGGCCACCTGCATCGCGAGACCAACACGCCAACTTACAACATTCTTCTCATCGGGCTGGTGGCTTTCGTGGGAGCCGTGACGCTGAATTACGTCGGCAACGCCTACGAGCATGCGGCCGAACTGCTGAATTTTGGCGCCTTTCTCGCCTTTATGGGTGTGAACCTCTCAACCTTCTGGCATTTCTGCATCGTCCTGCGCAGCAATAGACGCAGGCGCATCCTGGGAGACGCCGTCCTGCCGCTGGCAGGTTTTGCCTTCTGCGCGCTGATCTGGTGGAACCTGAACAGCCTGGCAAAAATCGTGGGAGGCATCTGGTTTGCCATCGGCATCGTTTATATCGCGGTGGCTACGCGCGGCTTCCGCCTCAAACCAAAGATGATCGACTTTTCGGAATCGTGATATCTGGGGTTGCAATACCCCTCGCGCCGGGAACATCAGGCTCGATACTGTACGGTCTGGAGCGCGGCGGCGATATACCCGTATTCAAAAGCAAAGCCTGCTTGCCGCCGGTGTCAGCCGCATTCCTCGGGGCGTGGTCTGGCAGAACTATGCCCTCGTAACCAACCTCATGGTACGTCCGCATGACACGCAGCATGTTGACGCTTCCGTTGTCCGGAAAGGTCTCCTGAAAATTGAGAAAGTGGCCGCGGAAGTTGCGGAAATGAACGTCGAAGATCTTCTTCCGGTCGCCGAAATAACGAATCACGTCGTAGATCTGCTCACCGGGATCTTCCAGCATTTTTGAAACCGTGCCCTGTTGCAAGCTCTGTTCCTCTGTGCAGATGTAATGATAGAATGCGGAGTTTTGAATCCTGTGCCGTGCTGGCAGGACGTTTTCTGAGGTCAGATATTCTCACTCCCGGCCCCGCGGATTCTGGCGTCGGTCCTTGAATAATACCGCATGAACTTTTTCAAAGAATCTGGAGCACATAGAATTGCCGCGTGTCTATTTGCTGCGCTATTCTTTGCAACCACACGGGCTGATGGCTCCCACCCATTCATTAAGCAGAGCGCAGTCTACGAAGCAAAAGACGACGGCTACTTTTCGCATCGAATCCCGGCCTTGCTCGTAACCAGCAAAGGAACACTTCTGGCCTTCTGCGAAGCCCGCTCGGGTTCGGCCAGCGATTCAGCACCAACCAACCTGGTGCTGCGGCGCAGCCTTGATAACGGGAAAACATGGACGGCAGCGCAGGAGATGGCGCACTTTCCAGGTTTCACCGTGGGGAATCCCACGCCGGTCGAAGACAGGAAGACGGGCGTCATCTGGCTGCTGATGACCGCCAACCCTGCGGGCGTTACGGAGAGGGAGATCGACGAAGCTTCACCCAAAGGCGCGCGGACGGTTTGGGTCACGCACAGCAGTGACGACGGCTTGCACTGGTCCTCGGCAAGAGAGATCACATCCTCTACGAAGAAATCAGACTGGACATGGTATGCCACCGGGCCCGGCAACGGCATCCAGCTTACTGATGGCCGCCTGGTTATCCCTTGCGACCACAAAGTTGCGGGTACTCATGACTATTATTCCCATGTGATCTACAGCGACGACGATGGGAAGACGTGGAAGATCGGCGGCAGCGCCGGGCCTGAGACCAACGAATCGGCCGTTGTCCAGCTGGCCGATGGCTCGCTGCTGCTGAACATGCGCAGCTACGCCGGCAAACATCAGCGCGCCATTGCCCTGAGCCACGACGGCGGGCTCACGTGGGGCACTGTCCGTCTGGATCCGGTCCTGATTGAACCGGTTTGTCAGGCGAGCATGGTTCGCTACACGCTTGCAAGTGAAACCGGAAAGAATCGTCTGCTGTTTTCAAACCCTGCCGATACGGTGCACCGCGACCAGATGACCGTCCGGCTGAGCTATGACGAGGGGAAAACCTGGCCAGTGTCCCGCCTAATTTACGCCGGGCCTTCAGCGTATTCATCGCTGGCGGTGTTGCGTGACGGGACAATCGGCCTGCTTTATGAGCGGGGCACGGCGAACGCCTACGGAGAGATCGAGTTTGCACATTTCAATCTGAGGTGGCTCACTCACGGCACGGATCATCTCAAGGCAAAGTAGCGCGGGGACTCTGAGCAAAGGCGCGCGGAAATCGTCCGCCTACAAGTGGCGTCATCCAACAGCGATCGTTTTTTGTTATGATTTCTCGCGCGGAGTTGTGGACTGATCGGTCCAAACCACCGCGCCTGAAATCTTATTTGGAAGGGTCATAAAATCAAGGGGATTTAAATATCATGTCATCCAGAGAAGAGTGGAAGCATCGCTTCCGAGGAGTTTTTCCTGCCGCAGTCACCCCGTTTGACGCTAACGGCGAGTTTGCCGCTGCGACATTTGAACGTTTGATCGCTCGACTTTATGAGACCGGCGTCCAGGGCGTCTACGTCTGCGGCCAGACGGGAGAAGGCCTTCTGCAATCGGCTGAGATGCGGCAGCAGGTGGCGGAGACGGCCGTTCGCTGCTCGCCAAAAGACAGGACCGTAATCCTGCACGTGGGCGCCGGCCGCCTGGCAGACGCCATCCAACTTGCCCGCCATGCGGAACGCATTGGAGCGAGCGCCGTCAGCAGCCTGCCTCCGGCCGGGAACTACAACTTCGCAGAGCTGCATGACTATTATAAGCAACTGGCGAAAGCCTCCGGCTTGCCGCTGCTGATCTACTACTATCCGGAAGCAAACCCTATCACGGTGACTCTCGAAGAACTTCTCGATCTTTGTTCAATCCCGAACGTAATCGGCTTGAAATTCACGGACTTCGATCTCTATCGGCTGCATCAAATCAACCTGTCGGGCAAAGTGATCTTCAACGGCCGCGACGAAGTGCTTGCCGCGGGACTATTGTTGGGCGCGGATGGCGGTATTGGAAGTTTCTACAATCTTGTCCCCGAACTTTTTCTTCGGATCTACGAAAGTGCGCGCAACAGCAAATGGGATGAAGCCCGCCGCGCTCAGGACCAGGTGAACGAACTCATCCGCATCACACTGAAATTCCCCATGCTTTCGGCCGTCAAGACCATGCTGAAGTGGCAAGGCTTTGACTGCGGTCAGTGCCTGGCGCCGCGCCAGAACCTGACGCATGAGCAGGAACTTCAACTGCGTGCCCTGATCGAAAAGAGCAGCCTCAGCCCATCGCTTGCTGGTGCGCGATGAGCGCCGAGCGCGCCGCAAGCAAGCCCATCTACCCTTGGGTTCTGGTCGCGCTCCTGTGGTTCATCTTTCTGCTGAATTACCTGGACCGCGAAGTCATCTTCTCGGTCTTCCCCTTGCTGCAGAAGAACCTGAAGCTCACGGACCTTGAGCT
The DNA here is from genome assembly GCA_021787735.1 of Acidobacteriota bacterium. GTDB lineage: Bacteria > Acidobacteriota > Terriglobia > UBA7540 > UBA7540 > SCRD01. The sequence goes on from JAJYLL010000046.1 coordinate 9,751, forward strand.
GGGGCTTCTCAGTACCTCCTTCCTGTGGGTCTACGCCATCGCCAGTCCGCTGATCGGATTTCTTGCGGACCGCTTTGGCCGCAAGAGGGTGATTGTCGCAAGCCTGATGGTCTGGTCGCTGATGACCTGGGCCACCGGCAAAGCCAGAAGCTTCCGCGAACTGCTGGCCGTGCGGGGGCTGATGGGCGTGAGCGAGGCCGCCTACCTGCCCGCAGGTCTGGCCATGATTGCCGACCATCACAGCGAACGAACCCGCTCGCTCGCCACCGGCATCCATTACAGCGGAGCGTATCTGGGCATTGTGCTGGGCGGCATTGCCGGAGGCTGGATCGGAGAGCGCTATGGGTGGCGCCCGGCATTCACCTTTCTGGGAATCCTCGGTGTGGCCTATGCCCTGGTGGCCCTGCTCGGCCTGCGCGAAAAACCGCCGAGTACGGCACCAACTGCTGAACATGCGGGCGTTGCCCAACCACGCCTTGTGCCCTCGCTCCGCAAGCTCTTCGCGCTGCGCGGCTTTGTGACGCTGACGCTTGTGTTCAGCATGATGTCCATTGCCAACTGGCTGGTCTACACCTGGATGCCGATTTATCTCTACGAACGCTTCCATATGAGCCTGCTGGCCGCTGGATTTTCCGCCACCGCATACATGCAGGTGGGCAGCGTCGGCGGAATCCTGCTGGGCGGAATTCTGGCTGACCGCTGGGCAACACGATCACCGCGCGGCCGGCTGATGACACAGGCGGCGGGCCTGGCGATTGCGGCGCCGTTCCTGTGCATCATTGGAATCACGGGCTCGGGCTGGGTGCTGCTGGCGGCGCTCACCATTTTCGGCATTGGCCGCGGATCGTACGATTGCAGTTGCATGCCCGTGCTCAGCCAGATCGCCAGCCCCGAGCTTCGAGCAACAGGATACGGCGTTTTCAATTTTGTGGGCACCTTCGCCGGAGGCATTTCCGCTGCGCTTGCCGGCGGACTGAAACACACCATCGGCCTCGGCGGCGCCATGGTTGCTGCGAGTGTCGTGGTCCTACTTGCAGCCCTCTTGCTCTTCCGCCTGAACATTGCCCCAATGCAGCCCGCCGGAATGTTGAAACATTAAGGTCGAGAACAGCAGAACACTCTCGCTTCCCAAGTTGCACGGCACTACAATACAAGGTTCAAGGCGTCGCCCTCGGGCGGCCAACTTCGGGAGCCGACATGAGCACCTCTGCAAACCAGATCAGCATCACGTCCGTCGAAAAAATCCGCGAGCAGTTTCCGGCGCTTGAGCGCCGCGAAGGCGGCTACCCGGTCGCATATTTTGATGGGCCCGGCGGAACGCAGGTTCCCCGCCCCGTCGTGGAGGCTGTCAGCGATTACCTCTATCATCACAACTCCAACACGCATTGGGGCTACGCCACCAGCAACGAAACGGACGCGACGATTCGCAACGGGCGGGCGGCGCTGGCAGACCTGCTGAACGCGAAGCCGTCAGAAATCGTATTCGGTCCCAACATGAGCACGCTGACGTTCCACGTCTCGCGGGCGCTTGGCCGCGCCTTTGGCCCTGGTGATGAAATCGTAGTCACGGAGCTGGACCACCACGCAAACATCGATCCATGGCGGGCCCTCGAAAAGGACCGTGGCGTTACGGTCCGCTCCGTCAGGATGATCACGGAGACGGGCCAACTCGATTGGCAGGACCTGGAGGCCAAGGTCGGCAAGCAAACCAAGGTGCTGGCCATCGGTGTAGCCTCGAACGCGCTGGGCACGATCAATGATGTTCGCCGCGCTTCTGAAATTGCGCACAATGCCGGCGCTCTGCTTTTCGCCGACGGCGTGCATTCCACCCCGCACATCCCCACCGACGTTAAGGCGTGGGGCTGCGATCTCCTGGCCTGCTCTGCTTATAAGTTCTACGGGCCGCATATGGGCGTCCTTTACGGGCGGGAGGAACTCTTGCAATCGATCAACTTTCCGAAGCTGGCACCCGCGCCCTACACCGCCTCGGAGCGTGCAGAGACCGGTACGCAGAACCACGAAGGCATTGCAGGAGCCGCGGCCGCCGTGGACTTCCTTGCATCGCTGGCCGCGGGAGCCTCCAGGCGGGAGAAACTTCAGGCCGCGCTTGCCGGACTCGACGCAAGAGGACACGCGCTTGTCACGCAAATGTGGGACGGACTCTCGAACATCCCCGGGGTCAAAGTGTTTGGCCCCACGCCGGCGGAACCTCGAACGCCAACGGTGTCGTTCGTTGTGGAAGGGGTTGCTTCCGCCAGGGTTTCTGCCGATCTGGCGAAGCTGGGAGTTTTTGTCTCTCATGGCAATTTTTATGCGGCCACAGTTGTGGAACGGCTCGGGTTCAAAAACGAGGGGGTCGTCCGCGCCGGTTGCGCGTGCTATACAACCAGCGAAGAAGTCGATCGGCTCATCGCAGGCGTGCAGGGAATCGCCCGGCAGGGCGCCCGTTGACAGGCCAATAAGAGTCTGCAAAGACTCCTTACTTCTATCACCGCATCCCGTCCGCCGCTACCAGGAGGGCCGCTCTCCTCGACTACAACAGTCACGCAAATTCAGCAAATTTAGCCGGAGATTTCCGCATTTTTTGCCGGGTGTAGCCGCAGAACCGCAATTGACACAGGAATTCGACCGCCGCGCCCGCTTCTGTAAAACCCGCTCTCCTGTTTTTTCCGCAGAGCACGCTTAAATTTTGGGGGATGTCCTGCATTTCCACATCCGGCGGTGAGGGCACCACCGTTACAGGCGCGGCCTGTGGGGATTGCCGATTAGGAGTGCGCGTCGAGAGGAAGACCTTTCTTCACTTCCTCCAGGATTTCACCAGCTTTCCCCTGGAGTCTGACATCGGCGTATGGCGACAATACAGTTGGATTGGGATTGATCTCCACCAGCAGCGCCTCCGAGCGATTAGCCCGCAAGGCCCAGTCGCCGATGTAGCCGAATGTTGCCTCCGTGCCAATCACCAGCGCCACATCAATATGGGTGTGGCGGAGATAATCGTCAACGTGGGCGCTAGCGTCGGGAGGCAGCGATTCGCCAAACCAGACCACGCCGGGCCGCAGAATTCCGCCACAGGCACAGGTTGGCGGGAGCGTGGGAAGAGGCACTCGCCGGTCTTCATAACTCTTGCCGTCTTTGAGACAAATAACATTCCAGATGGAGCCATGTATGTGGATCACCCGGTGGCTGCCCGCCCTCTCATGAAGGTCATCCACATTCTGAGTAATGATGAACACTTCCCTGTCCGGTGCTTCCAGTTCCGCCAGCACAACGTGCGCCGGGTTCGGTGAGGCATTCGCGATGAGACCGCGGCGGTATTCGTACCATTCCCAAACAAGTTTTGGGTCCTTTTCAAAAGCGGCGAAAGTGGCGAGTTCGGCTGGATTCCGCGACCTCCACCAGCCTCCCTCGCCCCGAAATGTGGGAATGTTGCTTTCTGCAGACACGCCAGCGCCTGTAAGCACCAGAACTTTTCCGGCTTCGCGGAGTCTTTGGATAACCTTGCGAAGGTCGGCGGAAGATCGGCTTTGAGCGTGGTTAGTCATGAAGGGCAATTGTAACCCACTCCGCAGTGGGGATGAACTAAGGGCAAACAGCGATGCACGGTCACTACGGAATTCCGCAAAGCGGCGAGCATTGCGTTGCACAATCTGAAATCCTGGGTTACAGAGACGTAGCGGCGGGGTTATCTCGATACCCTTGAAGCTCATGGCAATTTAAAGCCGCTCCTGCGGAATTTGAAATTGGAGATTTGAGATTGCAGGGCAAAATCCGAATTGGAGCTGCAGAGCCGTGATTCAATCTGGCGTGATTACGCCGGATGAAAAGGGAGCCGGCCGAAAACCGGCGCTGTATCCCGAACCGCGTTCCCCCAACGCGGCAACATCAGAGGCTTCCCCTCTTCATTCCGCCGTGCGGACGCGGGCCTGCCTGGCAGCGGAAGCGGTGAATTCCATTCTCAACATGTAGGCCAACCGCCTCGCACTCCGGCCCCGGACGACGCCACAACGCAATCTCGGCTAATGTGCGTTAAGACCTCCCGCAATCAGCAACTCGGCCGCTTGCTGCAGTCGGTTGTGCAGTTCCGTCATCTTTCCCGACACAGCACTCTGCTGCTGTTCTAGCTCTGCCTGAGTGATCTGCTCCATTTGCTGGCGGTAAGATTCAAATGAATCTTGTGCGGACGATCGAATTCGGGCCGCTGCCTGCGCCGCCTCTTCTCTTAACACAGCTACCGAAGTATTTGCTTGTTCGGACAGTTCATGGAGCACCGGCTCAGACGCAGCCTTCAAATCCGCCACCACCCGCAAGCTCGCCTGGTCTGCCTCCTGCCGGAGCCGCTGCAGCATACTGTCAAAGCAACTCTCGGAGGCCTGCTGCAATTGGGCTGAATGCTGCGCGGCAGCCGCTTGCTGGAAGTCCTGGACAAGCCGTCTGATCTCCTGCAGTTGCTGGTCCGCTGTCTGTCGAACGCGCTCTTCCATGGATTGCACGCAAGTCTCGATCATGGCCATCAGTTGCTCGCGGGAATCGGCAATGTGCTGGTCGCTTGTGGCTGCCAATTCGAGTTCCAGCGACTGGTGCGCGGCGAGACAAAGATCATGGACGCCTTGCCGCACACCCTCCGTCTCCAGCTTCATGAACGCGCCGATTTCTTCCCGCGAATTTTCCATCGAGTCTTCCAACTGGTGGTGCATGTGCTGGACAGACGAGTCAATCAGGCCTGCCGCCGTGTGCGCAATATGGCTGGAAATTTCAGAGAGGGCGCTTCCCTGCGCTTCTTTAATCATTCCATCAATTTGCAACTTGAAGCTCTCGGCACGCCGGGCATGGTCATGCTGAAGGTCCGCGGTGGCTGCGGAAGTTATCTCAGCCAGGCGGCCCTTAAAGCGGCCAAGCGCCCCGTCAAGCTCGCCGGTGATTTTGCCTTCGATGCCGTTTACTGCCTCATCGGCAGCAGCGCTCAGGCGTTCAGCCGTTTTCCTTCTTACCGTTTCGGCATTCTGCTCGCAAGCCTGGAGCGAAGCCTTCTCCAGAGAGCCCATCTGGCCTTTAGCCGACTGCGCGGCCGCCTGAAGAGTTGCTTGGATCTGTTCCGCCTGCTCAGCAATCAGGTCCTGAGCGTTCTTTCTGAGCGAGGCCGCAAAGGTGGCACTGGCTTCTTCGATGTAAGGTTCCAGAAGCTTTTCAATCTGCCGGGGCGTGGGAGTCTCCGTTCCCTTGCAGGTGAGCCAGACCCACCGGGCAAACTCGTCAGTCTGCGACTTGACAATGTCGGCAACGCGGTCCTTGCTCTGCTGCGCGACATCGATTTGCATCTGCTGGGTTCCGAACTCGCCCTTCAGCTTTTCGCGCAGTTGGCCGGCCGCCTGCTCAATCTGGCCGTTGATCTCGTTCTCGACAGCTCCCAGAGCGGCACGCGCCTGATCTTCAGCATGATGCGACAATTCGGAGGCTGTCCTGAGAGAAAAAGCCTCCAGGTCATTTCGGATCCGGTCCTTTAAAGTGGAGTAGTCAAGGCGTGGTACACGATTGGAGCCGTCCGGGAAAACGGGTGATGTACCCGGCAATTCAACTCCAGAAAACTGACTGACGGCCTGCAGCACTTCCTGGAGTGTGTGCTGCATCCGTTCCATTTCCGAGTGCCAGGGCGCCGCCTGCTCCTCACGGTCTTGCGCCCGTTTGGATGGCATTTGCCCATTGTTGCCGCTGCGGATTGATCGAAGTTCCTCTGCGAGCGAAAGTGAAATTGGTCCCTTCATTTTGAACTGCCGCGTGCTGCACGTTAAAAGACGCCGGATGCTGCTCATGGAACCCTCCATGAGACGGCGTACCAGCCACGCGGCCCCCTCTCTTTCTGCCCATGGCTGGATGGGCATTCAAGTTGTTACCAGATCAGAATGAAGGACACTGCCGGTTCCTCTTGCGAGGATATTGACTCATTCGTTGGTGGCGCTCTGGAAGAACCATGTTGGCCATACCGCCGTTGCCCTGACCGGAGGCGTGCATAATGGGGATGGCCAACTCTCGCGAGCCTTGAATCACAACTACCGGAACACATATCCGTTTTTAATAACGGCAGAACCGGCGGCAGTGATCATTGCCGCGAGCCGACTCAAAGCTTTCCATTCCAAATCTCAGGCCGGCGACCTTGATGTCGACCTGATCAATAACAATAAGATGCTCCGGAATTATCCCACCTGTCAATAGGATAATCACCCAGTAAACGCCGTACCTAATAACAATTCAGTGAACAGTGGTATCAAATTCACTGGGCGGACAGCAATCATCTGCTGTAATTTCAATGAAATGGGCGGTGCGCGATGCGTGCCGAGAGACCACGCCACTAGCCCTTGGGCAAGTGGATTCTAGCAGTGTCAATGCCCGCGAACCACTGCCTTGAACATATAGCATGGCCACCCGTTTGCCACTTTCCACAGAGTGCACGGAAGCACGAGGGGACCTACCGCGGCGGATTGAGGCCCGGGAAAGCCCCTATCGCCTCATATCTCGGCCTGGCGGGCAGAAGAGGTGACCATCCAAACCATCTGGGAAAAAGGAACAAAAACAATGGGTTCCTTCACGCCCACGGGGAATTCTGCAAGTGAAGTTTCGTCTGTCTTGGTGAGCCAAAGGCCCAGCGCTTCCTCGCCTCGAACTTCCGCGTTGAGCAAACTGTGGTCGCCGAGCTTTATCGTCACATGCCGCCTTCTTACCTCAAAAAGCATTTCGTTTCTCCTTCCTTTGTTGAACTTTCGCCAGGGGCTCCGTTTTGCCCCTCCGTTGATGTGCAGCGAATCCTTCCAGTGCCGAACAAAAGGGTGTTTACCGAAGGGCCCCAATGTACCACCTTGTGTAGCTAGCGTCCACGGCATGTAATCACAGGCAATTGTGTAATTGATCGTCAATGAGAGTGTCGCCTCTGGAACGGCACGTGAAAGGTGACCTATACAACCCTCTACCGATTTCAGATGGCAGCGGTTAAAATTCAACAGCAAGTGAGTCCCTGAGGCAATCTCCGAAACGTGAATTCTCATTTCTGCAAGGCGAGGTGAATGATGGCGTGTGATCCGGAAACCTTGAGACATGTTCCGTTATTTGCATTGCTTGACGATGAAGAAGCAGCAGTGCTGGCTGGCCAGGTTGAGGGAAAGAACTTTGCTCCCCGGCAGCGCATTTTCAAGGTCGGCGACCCGAGCGGGGCAGCCTACGTGGTGGTCTCCGGGCGCGTGCGGCTGACCATCGTGGATGAGGACAACCAGGAAGTGGTGGTGGACGAGCCGACCCACGGCGAGTTTTTCGGATTCGCTTCCATGTTGGAGCAGACACCACACCAGACCAGCGCTATGGCTATTGAAGATGTGGAGTGCCTTGAAGTCAGCCGCGACGATATCGCGGTCCTGTTGCAACGCAAGCCGATGGCCGGAATGGACATGCTAACTGTGCTGGGCCGCCAGTTTCACGCCGCCCAGCAACTGGTGCGGAAGCGAGCGACACGCAACCCGAACGAGATTATCGAGCGGCAGTCCACGTTCGGCGAACGGGTTGCCGACACCGTGGCGCAGTTTGGCGGCTCGTGGACCTTCATCTTTATGTTTGCAGTTACGCTGGCCATCTATGCAACTATTAACACGCACCTGAAGGAAAAGGCATGGGACCCCTACCCTTTCATCTTGCTTAACCTGTTTCTTTCCATGCTGGCAGCCATCCAGGCACCCGTCATCATGATGAGCCAGAACCGCCAGGATGCCAAAGACCGCCTGCGCTCCGAACTTGATTTCGATCTCAACCGTCGATCCGAGGCACAGATTCAGGGGCTCGCCCGCAAGTTGAACCTCCTGGGCGAACAGATGGGCGACCTGGAAGAAATGCTGCGCGATACGCTGAAACAAAATGGGGATACGCCCAGCGCGTCAACTCCCTGACCGGCAACCGGCGCAGACTGTTGGCAAGCACAAGAGCAGTGAACCTGGTTTTGTGTTTTGTAGCAGGTTGCGGAAAAATTCCTCTGAGAGCATGTAGCGGCGGGTTCATCCCGCCATAAGCCCGATGGTTTCAGCGCGTGTTGGCGGCGCAATTCCCTCGCTACAACTTTTTCAGCAATCTGCCAGGGCAGAAATGATTATCATCGTCAGGGGTCCGAATCTGAGTGGTAAAGGAGAAGAAATGGACCGAAGAACATTCGTAAAGACGGTAGCAAGCACGCTGGCGACACCGACTGTTGGCTCAATGTCGGCGCAGACCTCGGAGGCAAGGCCGGGCGCCTCGGAAGCAAAGAAACGACCGCCCAACGTCATCGTCATGATTTGTGATGATCTGGGTTCGGGCGATCTCCACTGCGGTGGGTCGTCGCTGAAAACACCCAACTTGGACCGGATGGCGGCAGAAGGCGCGCGTTTTACGCGCTTCAACACCGCACACCCCATCTGCTCCGCTTCGCGGGCTGCGCTGCTCACCGGAAGATACGCCAGCCGAAGCCACGTGGCCGGAGCATACGGACCCTCTTCGCCCGACGGCATGGATCTGGATGAGAAAACGCTGGCCGACCTTCTGAAGCCTTCTGGTTACAAGTCCATGTGCATCGGCAAATGGCATCTGGGCTATCCGAAGCAATATCTGCCCACCAGCAGAGGCTTCGATTCGTTCTTCGGGGTTCCATGGAGCGTGGACATGAATCCGTTCCCATTGGTCAAAGACACAGAGGTGATTGAAGAATTGCCCGACCGCCACATGCTCACGCCTCGTTACACCGAAGAGGCTGTGAAGTTTATTGATTCCTCTGCAGGCGCTCCGTTCTTCCTTTACGTTGGGTATTCGTACCCTCACGACCCGCCGAGATCGTCGCCGCGCTTCCGAGGTCATTCCGGGCTTGGCCACCAGGGCGACGCAATCGAAGAAATCGACTGGAGCGCGGGAGAGATTCTGAAGGCCGTCCATCGGAACAGGCTGGATAACGACACGCTGATCATTTTCACCAGCGATCACGGACCCTGGTTCCAGGGATGTCCCGGCCCGCGCCGCGGGCGCAAAGCCACCACTTTTGAAGGTGGGACGCGGATCCCTTTTATCACTCGATGGAGCGGCACGCTCCCGACCGGCCAAGTCATCGACGAATGGGGCTCAAACATGGATGTACTACCTACGATTCTGTCGTTCTGCGGCGCGAAGGCCCCCACAAACCTGCCCGATGGAGTGGATATATCCAATCTCCTAACGGGAAAGACCGAGCATGTTGACCGCGGTACAATTCTCTACTTCGCCGTTTCGCGTGACCAAGAAGTGTTAGAGTGCGCGCGCAAGGGCAATTGGAAGCTCCGCATCGCACAGGGAAATGGAGAAATCTACATCAACGACTGGCTCGGCGGCTCGTGCCTGCCGAAGCAGCATCTGTTGCTGCCCCGTCCGGAGCTCTACAACCTGGAACTCGATCCGGCGGAAAGCTACGACGCAGCGGTTGACCATCCCGACAAGGTCGCGGAGATCCAGAAGGACCTCGAAGCTCTGATTCCAACCTTCCCGGAAAATGTTCAGCGGGCCTACGCGGAGCTGAAAGCTAATCCGGGAAGTCCCATGACGCCTCCTGGCGCTGCAACACGACCCGGTAACCTGGTTGCGCCCAAATGGATATGGATACCGGAGTCACGCCGCGGCAAGAGCTGAAGGCCCGACAACGTCATGGCTGACTTATGGTGCATCGGTTCTTGTCACAAATCCTTTGACGGTGAACGAAATCACTTCCGTCCTACCCTGCTGCAGGGATGGCTCTGCTTCGCGCTGATTCCTTATCAGCCGGTTGAATTCGTCAGGGTCTCAGCGCGGAAGCGCGGCGCCTCATAGTTTGGACGGCGATAGTCAGCAGGAATGGTGATTGTGTTGCCATCGCTCATCTGCCGGAAGTGCGGCGAGCATATTTCAACTCCGGCTTCGTTGAAGCTGTCCTGGATATTCTGGTGCAAGTCGGAATGAAGGGTTTCGGGTCCTTGAACAGGTTTGGCGTGCGCTCTGTGGCGCGCAACAGCAGTTCATGAACCTGCCGCCAGGGTGCGTCATAGCCGATGGTGACGGCGGTGTAGAGGATCAACTCCTGAGCCCGCGCCCGCGTGCTGAAATTGGTGATGGGTGCAGCCAGCGCCGAAAGGCTGGGGACGATAATCTCTTCATTCTTGATGGTGAGGACTTTGGTGTATAGAGAAGCCCGTTCAATCACGTCGCCGGTGGTTTCGCCGATGCGAATCCGTTCACCTAGCTGAAACGGCTGCATGTACATCAGCACAACGCCGGCCACAAAGTTGCCTACTGTCGAAGTGGATCCGAAGGAAATCATGAGGCCAAGGATGATGGATATGCCTCGCGCCGCGGTGCTTCCCGTCCCTGGAATCAGCGGTGCAATAAAGAACAGCGTCACAACGACAACGGCAACTTTGATAATCAGGCCCGTCGGCGCTGCACATCACGGTGGAACCACGGTGCCATGCTTATCAGGCCGCGCTCCGCAGCGCCAAACAGGTAGCCGATCATGTGCAGGATGAACCTCACCACAACCAGAATCACCGGGATGTAGAAAAGGTTCTGCAGATAACCCAGTGCGCCGCGCAGAATGTGAACGAACGGGTTCCACAACTATAGACCTACCTGCCTCGCATAACCCTGCGTTGCCGGGAACTGGCCGAAGACAATCAGCGCCGCGCCCAGCACCACCAGTGCGAAACACACCGGCTAGATTCCCCAAACCACCCAACCGATGTTTCTGAACAAGGCCTGCGCCGAGACCAACTCCAGACCTCGGAAGCAAAATGCCGGAATGCGTTCGCGTTACTTTTCGATAAGAGCATTAGCTCGCCGCTTGAGCTGCCGGAGCCCCAGCAACAGTAGAATCTCTACTCCCAAAACCAGCCCCGTGATGATCAACCGGCGGGCAAGCTCCCCCGACCCACCGATAGGCAGCAGAGTTTCCTTTAAGAAGGCGGCGGCCGGATCAACAGGCACACGCCCTATTCGATTTGCTTTGCCCGGCAAGACCGGCAGCGCAGCAATGACAGAATTTACGCAAGGCTCCGTACTGATTCCTGATCCAGTCCACTGCTGAGCCTGCACTCGCTGCCCCGTCACCCAGGCAACAAGAAACAGACCAGCCAAAAACCGCACGGTTGTTCATCTCATTCCAAGCCTCCTTGTGAGGTCCCGCCTCGAACGCTTTCGCTAAAGATGTCATTGCTCGACGGAACCCGCATCCCATTGAAGCCACTCGGTCGGAGCATAGACTCAGAGTCAATCAGGCACGCGCCGCGGATTCGCCGCGAGGCCTCAAATAGACGAAAAACTCCCATCCAGTGCGAGCGCCGGGCTATGAGGCCAAACATCCACGTGAGTTGGTATCCATTTCCCGGTAAGGAGCATGCCATCTCAAAGAATGGCCACGAGTCCGATAAACCGTGCAAGTGAACTAGCCTGCCGGCAAAATTTCTGCCATTGCGGTTTGGAAGTCATCAAAATACTGCCATTTTTGCTGACTTGATCGGGTAAATACCTGATTGAATCACCAGGCTGACGGGTCGATAATCAGATGCGAATCAAGATAGTGGAGTGACGCCTGTGGACCGAACCGGGACTCTGTCGTTTTAGGGAGACAGGGCACGGCAGGAATGGTGCCATCGTCTCCTTGGACTCAAGTAGTTAAATTGGAGGCTACGATGGGCACTGTCGAGGCAGCAAACGTCAGTCGTTTCCTCTCCACAGCCGACCTGCTTGAAGCCGCCAAGGCCGGCGACCCCGATGCTTTCCAGATCCTAGCCGAGCGTGCCGCTCCCGTGATTTACAGGCGTGCGCTTGAAATCACCTCAAACCATTACGACGCGGAAGACGTTCTGCAGGAGACCCTGCTGAAAGGGTTCACTCACATATCGCAATTCCGCGGCGACTCTCAGGTTTCCACGTGGCTGATGCGCATTGGCATGAATGAAGCGATTATGACGCTGCGCAGACGGCGCCGCGACGTGCCGCTGGAGACGGAAGCGGGAGAAAGCGGGAAGGTGTCAGAATCTTCTCTGGCATTGCAGAGCGAAAGACCCCGCACCGACTCCCGGATTGCTCGCACCGAAATCGGGGGTTTGCTAACCAAGGCGTTGCGTCGCTTGCCGGCGCGGGCGCGGCAAATCCTGCACTTGAGATACCTCGAAGGCTATTCCATCGAAGAAACTGCAAGACGGCTGAACCTGAGCCGCGGGTCAGTAAAGGCTTACGCATGCCGGTCGCGCGCCAGGTTGCGCAAGGAACTGCGCCGGCTACTGATGCCCCGGCGGCGACCCCAACCAGTCCGTTTTATCTAACACCCTCCAGCAGGTTTCGCACAGGCAAATTGCTCTCTGCACGGCCGGATCGAAGTCACATCACAGCGCCACTCTTGAAATGGGGTTTCCCAAGCACGGTACTTTTTGGCCCTTTCCCGGTGCGGAATCCTTTCATGGGTAACTGATTTGCACATTTTTGACAGTCTGATGCATATTTCGTACATCCTTCTGCGACTTCGATGAGTCTAAAAAAACGTTGGACGTGATTGATAGTGAAAGATGGGTTCTCAATCAAGGGCAGTAAGTGGCCGAAAGCGGGTCTAATGCAAATCAGGAATCCTCTCAAACTCATCGCGAGCGCATAACGGAACGACGGAGTTTCGGCCTAGACAGGCGTGACGGTGGAAGTGTGCGTCCGTCCTATTCATAGTGTTCAGCTGCGGTAAAGAATAAATTCTCAGGTTCTCCTGGGTTCTCCTGGTTCGCCTGGGGAAAACTATAACCCTATCAGCGCCGCTCAACGGGGGCCGCGTGTTTCCTAGAGAGCAAAATACGGATGTCAAGAAAAACCGGAAAGGGGCAGGAAATGCTGGCGATTAGAACACAGGAAAACATAACGAGATCTCTCTTTCGCCGAACCCGAATCTTACTGGTCGATGAAGACTTTCGAGACCGGGACCACTATCGTCGGATGCTGCACGACAGCGGTTTTGATGTGACAGCCTGCGCGGATTTCACAGAAGCCGCGCACCTCCTGGAAGACCTGAGCTTTGAATGCGTGGTAGTCAGCCAGGGCGGGCCGGACTTCGATGGCAGGGTGGTTCTGGAGCGCTCCGTTGCCAGGAACCGCTACCGTCCAGTCATCGTAATATCGCGGTATCATGATGTGGGGTGCTACCTGGAAGCAATGCAACTGGGCGCGGTGGACTATCTGGAGAAACCACTCACGGCAGTCGATATCGTGCGTACAGTGACCACACACCTGCAGCCCAGGCACGCCGCAGCCTGATCCAGTATCGCGCATGGGGCGCCGCTTGTATCCGAACCGCTGTCTTGGAGGAATGTCTGTATGTCAGCGAGCCGGGTTTCCCGAAGCCCGACTCGCCTGCACTTATTCCTGACATTACCTGCGCAGCGTTGCGACCGGTCCGCTGGGGGTGTTGCTCACACGCAGCGTCACCGAACCGAGCGTCTTTCCATCGACCGCAGCCTTGAAACTGATCTCCTGCCACACAGGCCTTGTACCGGCCGGAGCCGTGAAGATGGCCCGGATGGGATAGGTGTTGTGCGCGGCAACAGGATAGATGGCCGATCCCGACTCCTCCTTCCATCCCGTCGGATAAGTTGCCGTCAGGCTTACCTTCGCCGCGGAATCCGTGTCATTACGAATGATCAGCGGGACACTGATTCCCATCCCCGGACCCACGCCCGCTTCCGGAGGATAGAGCGACGCCAGATGTTCAAGACCGTAGGCTTTCCAGAAGCGCTGATAAAAGAGATAAGGCCCGCCAAGTTCAAGCGCCACACCCTCGTGGCTTTGCGGCTGGTATCCGGGCGAAGCGTGATACGGAATCGGCCCGGGCGTTATGCCTTCGAAAATATCTCCCGTCCGCGTACCACCCACCAATGATTTGCCCAGGATAAACTGGACCGGATGCTTGAAGTAGTTCAACGCGCTTTTGTAAACCGCTTCCCTACCCTCAGGGCCCGCGTCTTCCTGCGTCTGGTGGTAACTCAATTCGGTGGCGCCGAGCTCGTAATAGGGGATATGCCGGGAGGGAGAAACCGTCATTGCTGAGTAAACCGGTCCCTGCCCTTTAAGCCAGTCGTGGTGTGTGGCGTTGGTGAAGAAATAAATCTTCTTCGGCTGCCAGGGCCGCAAGCCTTCCGTAAGGTTTCCGATCAGCATATGATTGTAAGAAGCCGTAACTTGCTCAGGGAAAACCAGCGGGTTACCCGCCATGTCAAAAGCTTCATTGGCGATTACGGAAGACGCCTGGTGATCGCCATGGTTCTCTCCGTCTGCATAGTCCGGCAGCCAGGTAATAATCACGTCGGGTTCGGTGAGGCGCACGTAGCGGACGGCACGTTCCAGCGCTGCGCCGTGGTTCCAGGTTTCAAGTGAGATCAATGGGCTCTGGTGGGCCGTATCCACGCCTCCCAGGAACCAGACGTTCGTGATGCCAAGCGAGGCCAGCGCGCGCCGGGCTTCAATTTCGCGAACCGCGCAAAGCGATGCCGCCTGTTCGTACCCAACCGTATTGCCGCCCGAATTACCACAGGTGCCAAAGGTCACGGCAATCCGCTTGTGGCCGTCAATCGCCTCGCGAGCAAGGAAACTTGCGATCAGGCTCTCATCATCGGGATGGGCTACCATCACCATGATGTCAGCTTTGTAACGCGCATCCGGACCCGGACTTGGCGGCGCGTCCGGTAACTGTCCAAAGGACGAGCTGCTCACAAGAAGGAAACAGAAAAGCAGAAATCCAATATTCTTGATCCATCTATTCACGGTTTGCACAACCCCCCTTTTCGCTGGCTTGTCTTACGCAGAACAACTGCTGATTTGCTGAGCAGGCATCATACACTGGACGCGCCAAATTGTCTCGCTAATTGGTGTGCCGTGACGGATGTTTTGGCGGGAAATGACGGATGTTTTGTCACAAGTGACGGAAGTGCTGTCACAAGGGGGGCTGAAGACACCGCTACGGCGGCGCGGAGAGCAGCCACTTAGCGCTCGATCCGGGCCAACCGCTGGTCAATCATCGGGGTACTGCGGCCCGGCCGGAGCCGGGCGATCCTGCTAACATCGAGCCGGCATGATGCCGGATACAAAAGCTACAAAACCGCACAACAACATCCAAGGGCACCGCAACGCGCCCAGCCCAGCCATTTTTCCAGAAATAAGGTTTGGGCACGGTGCCGAGTTTCCACCGCAGCAGCCGGGACGAATGGTGTCATCCATCGGTCCCATCGCGGCCACGTTGAGGCTCATATCCAACTGATCTGCCAGCCGCCGCCAATAGCCCTGCCTGGTGGCCTGCTGAGCGTAAATCTCGGTGTGTGTGGGTTTGGGTTTCACTGTTTGGTAATCCTCACGTTGCTGAGTGCGGAACCTGTACCAGATCCGTTGGATGTACCAGCTACAATCACCCTGAATATTGTTGTCGTAAAAGTATGAGAAACCATCACGTTAGAGGCTGGCCATGCCGACGCACTCCAGATATTTCCAGCGGCGTCGTAAGCCTGCCCAGCTCCCGTGTTGAGTGGCCCAATCGTTATAAAGGGCGTCGTTCCATCTTCTGCGGTGAAATAAGTGACGTCCGAATACTGCATGTCTCCGCCAGCGACACCGATGTTATAGATTCCGGTCGCTGGCAAATCGACTCTGAATGTTCCATAAATGGAGGGGTTTCCGTTAGGGATATACACAACTCCCGCAATTCGCGGGTCCACTGTGGCACTGCGGTCGCGAGCCTGATTATAGTAACAAAATTCCCAGCCATAGGTTACTGAGTATCCGTTAACTGTCCCTGTAGTTGGATAGTCTGCTGTCTGGCCGATATTCGCCTCGAATGCGCAACAGCTAGGGTCGGTAACAAAAGCCAGCGTATTGCGAAAGTCGAACCCCACGTCGAAACTCGTTGCGGGCGCGCTGCCTGGAGCTGCACCAGGGCCGGGAATCATCAGGCTCTGCGGAAACAATGCGCTGGCTGGCAACGGCTGCGGCGGATGGACGTAAACCGCTGCCACCAACATCAGCAATGCCACCGCGATCAGAATTGGGAACCTTTTCATTTAGACTCCTGTGGCCTGCGTTCCGACAATTAAGCTCTTGGAAACCAGCCACGCTTCAGCGGCGTTCTGGACGCTGGTAATTTCAGACTGCACGGAGTTTTGATCTGCCGCTGCCAAACTCAACGCCGGTGGATAGAGGTCAAGCGCCGGAATCGAAAGCTGCGCCTGCGGGGAATTGCCCACTGTCGAAATCGAGAGCGTTCCGCTGACAGGAGGCAGTGCCGTGTTCGTGGACGACAATAGTTCCACGCTGGCCACAATGGTTTTGTTTACGGGGTCAAGCGTGATGTTCCGCAGCCGTACCTTGTCGAATGCATTCGTCACCCCGCTGCCGGGGGCGCTGGGCACCTGAATCGCGTTGGTCAATGTAATCATCGTTTCTCCTAGAAGACAACAAAGTTGAGTACCGTCGAACCCATCGTGATGGAACCGCTGGTGTTGTTGATGATGGTGAAATTGCAATTGCCTGCCGTGGGATAAGCTCCCACTGCCAGCATTCCGCTGGTGGACGGGACAAAGCCTGTAATGCCGGTAAACGCCGCGCTGAATGATGCCAGACAGACAGAACTGGTGGTCGCTCCCGTGACGGCTACCGAAACCGTGGAAGAACTTGCGCTGGCAATCGTGCCACTGAGCGTCACGGTGCCTTTGTAAACATAGGCGTTGGCTGTAACAAACTGGCCGCTGGAGTTGGTTCCAACCAGCCCCGCAGAGGTCGGAATGCTGCCGCCGTTCACTTTGACAACGGTGGTTGCCAGTGAACCAGCCGTGTTGGTCACGTCGCCCGTGTGGGCAGGCTCGGCGGCTGTTGGCAGTGTGGTGGCGTATCCAATCGTGTGCGCCGTGGTGGTTGAAACCGCAAGTTCATTCGCTGTGGTGGTGCCGCTGCCATCGCTCACAGTCCCACTACCGCCAGGGGTTGAGCACGTTCCGTCAGAATAGAGGTATCCAGTACATGACCCCGATCCAAACAAGTTCACAATCGTGGAGTAACTACTCAGCGTCGGCTGCTTGCCGTTAAGCTGGGTCTGAATGCTGGAGGTGGCATCCAAAAAGCCCATAGTCGTGGGCGAAATGCCGTCAATCGTCAACCCTGAAACGCTGCTGGCCGTCGCGCCCAGTGCCACGTTGGTGGTTCCCATCGTCAATGACGAATTCGCCAGTTCAGCGTTGGTGATAGACGCCGCTGGAACCGCGAAGGATGAGCGGGTAGCGCAGAGTTGTTCTGCAACTCTGCGGGTTTTGATCTTAAAGAAGGAGCCGCAGAGTAATCCCGCGGGGCGGGACAACTCTGCGCTACGAATTAGCTGTTGTGGTTTTGGGAGGGAGAGATTAATCTTGCCGCATGTCACGACTGCGGCGGCTGGTACTGAGCGATCGATATTTCTTTGTGACGTGCAACGTGCAGCAGACGCGGGAAAGCTTGGGGGATGCCGATTTCAGGATACTGGCGCGGGTGATATCGGCGCGGCGGCTTGAGCACGAATTTCTGCTGACGGCGTGGGTTTTTCTGCCGGACCACTGGCATGGTGTCATCGGCGTGCGATATCCGAAAACGATCTCTCTGGTGATGGAATCGATCAAAGTAAGCTCTACGCGGCAGATCAACAGCGGGCGCGAGGATGCCGGAAAGCTCTGGCAGGGTCGCTTCTTTGACCGCGCATTGAGGACGGCGAGGGAGTACAACAGAGCGGTGGAATACATCCACCTGAATCCGGTGCGGCGGGGTTTGGTCGCGAAACCAGAAGATTGGTTCTGGTCCAGTGTGAAGGAATATTCTGGGTCACTTCGGGACGAAACCACCCGCCATCCCTACCTCCTCATCGACCGCGTGTTGCTACCATCGGATGAGCGAACTCGAATCTGATACGAAAAACCGCAGAGTTACAGAACAACTCTGCGCTACCCGCTATGCGGAAGCCGCTGAAACGCCGGTAGGACTGGGACAGATATACTCGTCATACGAGTCATTCGAGATGACGGGTAGAATTCTACTTTTTAGCGTACCCTTCGTGAAAGGATACATGAGCGGGGTGCGAGCGGCCACCCAGGCGCTCAATCAATACGACTCAGCTGTTGCGCAATGTCAAACAACATATAGGTACTACTAATGTCCAATAAAATTTTGTGGTGGGTCGGAAAATTCATCGTGAGGTGGAGTATAGGCTTCCTGCTCTTGGGTTGGGCACTTTACAGTCTCTTCCACGATTCTTCGTTGCTTCGCGCAAGCTCCGGGATTACCTTCATTTCCATCGCCGCTCTTTTGGGCGCATTTTCTGTCTCCACGCAGCACGAGTGGAAAATTCTTAACGGTGCCTTTCAGGTCTTTTTGGTCGGCCTGTTAAGTTACTTTGCGCCGTGGCATGCCGGCACGTCGTTTGGATACTGGGCTGTCGTACTGGCAGTTGGGGCCTGCTTACTATTCGTAGCACTTGTCTTCGGTCTTCTCTCGTTCCCGGTCCTTCTAGCCACGTCCCCCCGCACGGGACCACAAAGGGAACTCGGCACACGCATTTACTGGGCTTGCTTTGCTGCGCTCCTTGTCGCTTTGGCCATTGGTGGGGCTTTAGCGTACACTGCGTATTCGACAAGCGGTTCAGCAATCCGGATGGGTTGGGGTCCATATAGCTATGCGTTGTTTTTTGTGGGGGTCTTCTCTGGAACGTTAGCAATACTTCTAGTGCCTCCAGTGAAGTCACTGCC
Organism: Acidobacteriota bacterium; assembly: GCA_021787735.1. GTDB lineage: Bacteria > Acidobacteriota > Terriglobia > UBA7540 > UBA7540 > SCRD01. The sequence continues at coordinate 28,536 of JAJYLL010000046.1, forward strand.
TCGTCCTCGTCTGGATAGATTGCAGAGGTTTTTGCCGTGGCCTGTCGGGGCATTTCTAATCTTGGGTGCGATCGAAGTGCACCTTAGTGGGCGCGGCTGGACGATTTACCTGCTACCCCTCATTGCTTTCGTGGGCTCTTGCGTCGCGTTTTATCGAGCCCTTCAACTCGTGAAAATTCCACCGGAAGCCCAGACAACAGTCTCTACGGGCGTTTTAGACGCCCCTAGTACTTAGAAACCGGCAGGCTATGGCAATTGATCTTAGCGGGTAGGCACGGACAGCGCTTTCCTTCTCTGCGATCAGCGAAGCTGAGGGGGGTTAAAATGGCGCGGTGCAGGAGTCGCAGCATGATGGCAGCAATCGGCTGTATTCAAGCTGGGGATTTTGTTCCTTGAAGGACACATCGATCATTGCAAAGGATCGGTTGGAATGAATTCAGGCAAGTGCCTCTCGCTTCGCGAGATCGCAGACGCTCAAAACCGAAAATCTGCACCAGCCCCGCTGAAAAGCCAAAATCAAAAAAATCAACAAAACCAAGTGCGCAGGACATGAAGGCCCGCGCTACAGAGCCGCAAGCTGATTGACAGCGCGAAATGCGCTTTGATACGCTTAAAAACTGCATGCGGCGTCTTTGGGAACCGGCGCCAAATGTGGGGGCAACGTCGGTTCGGGCATCTGGACGCTGTGGGAGGAACACCATGAAGCCATTCATAAGATCTTGCGCGCCGACGGCGTTTGCCGTGATTCTAGCGCTGTGCGCGGCCGGAACAGTACGCCTGTCTGCACAGGACCTGGAAAGGGTTGGGCCAGTTCCTCCCGGAACCCGCACCGAAACCAAGCAGGCTACTCAGAAACCGGCGGATGTTCCTGCGGCCACTACAGCGAGCGGTTCCGCCTCAGACTATGTAATCGGCCCTGAAGATGTCCTCCAGATAACGGTTTTTGACGTGCCGGACCTCAACCAGACCGTTCGAGTTGCCAATGATGGGACAATCGCCATGCCCCTGCTGGGCCGCATGCAGGCGTCGGGATTGACGGCCGACCAGTTACGCGACCAACTCCAAACAGCCTTGGGGAAAAACCTCGTCCAGAACCCGCAGGTGAGTGTTTTCGTCCAGCAGTTTCAGGCCCGCCCCGTCTCCATCGTCGGTGCGGTTGAAAAACCGGGGCTTTACCAGATCACGGGACCACGCTCGCTGGTGGAAATGCTCTCCCTTGCTGGAGGGCTTGCCAGACGGAGCACAGCGCCGGCAGGCAAATACGTTTACATCACGCGGTCCGGCGGCTTCGGCAATCTCAAGCTCGTTCCGGGAATGCGGGAAATTGCTCCCGACAAAATCGCCATCGATCTTCACGATTTGCTGTATGCCCAGGCAGTTGGACTGAATATTCCAATCCAGTCTCACGACATTATCGCCGTCGCCAAAGCCGATGTTATCTACGTAGCCGGCAACGGTGTCAGAAAGCCGGGTGGTTTTGTTCTGGAGGATCGCGACTCCGTGACGGTTGTCCGGGCGCTGGCAATGGCGCAAGGATTTGCACCAAACGCAGAGAAGCATCAGGCCCGCATCATTCATACGAAGGCTGATGGCTCCCGTGTCGAAACGTATATCGACATCGAAAAGGTTATCAGAGACAAGGCCCCCGATCCGGTCCTGGCTGCCAATGACATCCTGTACGTGCCATCGAGCACAAGCAAGGCCGCGGCCAAAAAGACCGTGCAGGCCATCGTCCAAACCGTGAGCGGCTTTCTGATTTTCCATCCCTAGGCCTCATTTAAACGCAAGTTTCCGGTTTCGCCATGCTTCTCCCGGTGAATGTCATGAAGTTGGGGGGAGCAATCGCTTCAGCAGATCCAAAGCGGGTTTCTGCAAGAATGGAGACCGGAAACCACGCCCATAGCCGAGAACCCAGAGTCCCGCCGACCTGCAAACCGGAAAATTCGTGCACACTAGTACGAATTTGTGTTCCTTAAAACACTCACATATGCACGTCAGGTGTTCCGAAGTTGAGACAAGTTTCCTGTACGCGCTGAGATTCCCATTCTGCAAGTGCTTGAACCGATTGATGATTAAGACGTCAGCAATCAAATTCATAATGAAAGGAACCCGACTTGCTATATACTGGTGTTCCGCTGCGGGAGGGGGACCTGCAATCGTGGAGCATAAAGGCAAATAGAGTTACGTGGGAACTATAGAATAATGGCGCCAGACAAAGCGCCACAACTCCACCTATTGTCGCATGAACCCCGGCGCAAGGCGCTCACCGGAGGTCTTGCGACGCTGCTGAGCAAGGCTCCTGCCTTGAGGGACCCGTCTGCCTCGGGCCAGAACGGCAACGGCAACAACCACAAGAGTCCTCAAATCAATCTGCTATCACCAGAACCGCGGCACAAAGTCATCACTGGTGGTCTGGCAACCCTGCTTCGCAGAGATCCGGTTTTGCCGGCATCGGTTCCTCAAAACATTGCTGGAAACGGCCATCGCGTACCGGGCTTCAAATTGCTTACGCACGAACCGCGCCGTAAAGCTATCCAAAGCGGGTTCAAGTCCTTATTTCTAAAGAACCCTCCGCCGCAGCCCTTGATCATTGGCCAGGAGGAGGTAGGTGCTAAAGGCGGGCCAAAGCTTACTGCGTTCATTTCCTCCTGTCTGCTTCATTTTTCCATCGTCTTTTTCCTGCTGGAAGTGCCGTTCGCGCTCTTGGTGCCCCAACCGTCCCATGACATTCGCCTGCCCAAGATTGTTTATGAATTCCACGAAATTCAACTGCCCAGGGACTTGCCTTCAGTGAAGCCGCCAGGGCCCGGTGGACAGCCCGGCAAAGGGACGGAACCGAAAAAGCCTCCGGCAAAGGGAAGCACAGGGTACCACCCGACCGTAACGGTCGTCTCAAATCCGCCAAACCCGGACAACAATTTCCAGACGATTATTCAGCCGCGCGTAAACCCGTTGAAGCGGATTAATGTCAACCTGCGTCTCCCTAACGTGGTGCTCAGCGGATCGCTGCCCGTTCCCGGACCACCGCCAGAGGTCCCGCCCCCACCGATGAAGCTTTCGGTCCCATCCACACTGAAATCTTTGACGATTCCCAAGGCATCGGTTGTTTCGGTAAACGCTCCGGACTTGTCCATTCCGGCTTCTGATATGCCGAATATGCCGGCAATTCCTGTTCCGCCGCCACCACTGCCACCCTTGCAACACGCTAAGGCCGCCCCGAAAAGTATAGACCTTACGGCGATCGCAACGCAGGGCGTGCAAGCCACTTCCAACGGGTCTGTAGCAAGCCTGCTGTCGCTCAGCATGACTCCAGGCCCGCCAACAGAGAAGCTGAGTGTCCCTGCGGGAAACCGTTACGGAGCATTTACGATCTCACCCTCAGGAACAAAGCCGGGAACACCCAACGGCAGTGAAAATGGAAGCCTATCAGGCGGCACGGGAGGCGCCGGAAATGGAGGCGATGCCAGCACCGGAACCGGCACGGGCCACATTGGCGGAGGTGGTGGCGGCACAGCCACCAGCGGGCTGACTGTTTCCACCAGCGGAAGCCCCACAGCCGCAGGGACCGCCAACAACACTCTGCCGGCAAGCACACTTGCAAGACTCGTGTACCCCATTCTTCGGCCGCCGCCGAAGAACCGCTTTGCCATGGTTGTAACCGCAGGGCCCGTGGGAGGCGGAGGACTTCACGTGTTCGGTGTCCTCAAGGGCGGGAAGGTCTATACCATCTTTCTGCCCATGCCGTTAAAGAACTGGATCCTGCAATACTCCATGGTGAACAACCCGAAAGCTGCCCCGCCGGTGCAAAGGAACGGCGCAACGCTTCAAATCGAATTCGGAATCGTTCCGCCGGCTGTTGACACGCGCTTCGACTTCCACCGTCCAAGCCTTACCCCGGAAGAAAAGAAGCGGATGATCATTCTGCACGGTTTCATCGGCGCGGACGGCTCGGTGGAAAAGCTGACGGTTTACAAGGGAGTTCAAAACATCGCTGACCAAGCTGCCGTGGCCGCGTTTTCGAAGTGGAAGTTCCAGCCCGCCGTTAAAAACGGCAGACCGATTCCAATCGAGATTCTTCTGGGAATCCCTCTCAGCTAAGGCTCAATTCTCTTCCCCGCTCCCTTGGCTACTTTGGACATTTGATTCTCAACCTGCAGGGTGTCCCCGCTCACATTCGTGCGCAGTTTGGCTGGCACCGATGGGGGACCCCATTCCCCAGGCATGACAGATCAGTTCATAGGCCTAACGCGCCGTTGCGCTCCACGCTTGGGTAAAGAACCGCACCCAGTTGCCGTGCATCACGCCCTCAATGTCGCTTTCGGCGTATCCCTTTCCCTTTAGCATTGCTGGAATTCGTTGCAAATCTGCAATCGTCTCAAGGTCGCTCGGAGACTGCTCTCTGCCGAACCCACCGTCCAAATCGCTGCCAATCGCAATGTGTCGGGCATTCCCCGCTAGTTGGCAGATGTGGTCCATGTGGTCCGTCACCATCCGGAGCTTGATCTGGTTATTGTCCGTCTCTCCGCGAACGTAGTCCGGCCACAGCATCCAGGAATCCAGCACGCCGCCGATCACAGCGTCCCGCGCAATCAGTGCCTTGATCTGTTCATCTGCGAATTGACGCTGGCCAGGAACAAGCGAACGGCAGTTGTTATGGCTGGCAAGCACCCTGCCATGAAATGATTCCATCACCTGCCAGAAACCTTTGTCCGTCAGGTGAGTGACATCCACGATCACCCCCAGTTGTTCGAAGGCCTTCAACAGCTCAAATCCTTTCGGCGTCAGCCCGTCCGTCCCAGAAGTTCCTTCACCGTAGAGGCCGGTTCCATAATGCGTCAGCCCGACCACGCGCAGGCCTTTTTCCCACCATCTGACGGCGTCGTCCGGCGAAAGGATCGGCTCCGCACCTTCCATGCTCAGGATGTATCCAATTGCGTCCCGCGAGCCCTTCCGCCAAGCGTCAAGATGGTTCTGGATATCGTTCGGATTGCGGAGCATGCGCATCTGTCCCCGCTCCTCCATAATCCGGTAGTAATTCCGCTGGCCGTGCCCCATGGCGGAGGCGATTTCCTGGCTCCTCCAGTCGAGCAACTCCTGGTTAGCTTTGGTGCACCGCGCCAGAACAGTAGCCAGGCAGATGGCCACATCGCCCCGCCGCATTTCCGGAAAACAGACCGTGTTTGCGCCGCGCCGGCGGTCTTCCATGCCAACCTCTGTGCGCCGGATTTCCTCTATGGGCGTCGTCAGGTCGCGGTTCCAGTTCAATGCATTCCAGGCTAAATCGAGATGCGAATCAACAATGATCATTCCAGTCCTCTGTCCTTTCTCCTTACCCAAATCGGTAAATTACCCGCCAAATCAACACCTCTTTCGGTACAACACAGGGCGCTCACCGGATATTCCGCCTCCAGCTTCCAGATATCATAGTTGAATTTCACAAAGAGTTCCTGCCACACCATGCCCTCATCTGTTCGATAAGAGCATACAACCGCTTGTTTACGCCAACCCTTCCAAGCGGCCGGCCAACGCCCGCATTCCGCAAACGGTTGACGGGCATTCTGCACGCTGAGGATGTTCCAACACTAATCCATATGTTGACACATCAGCCGCGCCGGAATATTTTCTTTAGGGGTAACTTCAGCATCTTTCACCCAAGGTCGTGACATTACTATCAGACACCGCAGGTCACGCGTGATCGGCTTGCACATAGACTTCATAAAGGGAGTAAGGAAATGGACCAGGAAAAGAATAGCAACAGGCAGTCTCGACGGGAATTCCTAAAGGCTGGAGCCGGAGCGCTCGGGGCGCTCGGCGTTGCCGGCAATTCATTTGGGGCGGCTCAGGGCCAAACCTCAGCAACGGGGCCAAGGCCCAATTTTGTTTTCTTCCTATGTGAAGGAGTGCGACCGGACGAATTCAGTGCAAGCACCCTGCAGGGCTGGAACGGAAACGGCCTGAGCGCAATGGGCAGCAGGATTATTTCCACCCCGAATCAGGACCGCATTATCCGTGAAGGCGTCACGTTTCGAAACGCGTTTACAACTTACGCTCTCTGCCTGCCTTCCCGCGGTTCGATACTTACCGGCCTCTACCCACACATCACCGGCGCCATTGATAACCGCAGCCGCTCAATTCCCGAAGACGTTCCGACGATTGCCGACATGCTTCGCGATGCCGGGTACGACGTGGCCTTCTTTGGCAAGGCCCACGTCCACGACCTGAGCAAACGCAATTGGGATACCTTCTTTGGAATAGAGGATGCCGGCGCAAACTACTACCGGCCAGTGCTGATTGAAAGCCATCACGGGGAGGTTACGTCCAAAAAGCAATATCACGGCTACGTCGATAGCGTCATCGCGGAGCGCGCGCTCGAATGGCTGAGCCAGCGCGGTGACAAACCTTTCTGTATGTTCTTCTGGTTCATTGCGCCGCACGCTCCCTTCTACCGGCCACGCAACCTTCTCGACTTGTATAACGGCGTGCCCATCCCCAAGCCTTCAACATTTGATGCAGACCTGAAAGGTTATCCGGGCAAGCCTCTGGCGTTCAAGAATGCCTACAACAAGATCGGAACCACCGTTCTTGGAAATGACGATCCGAGGTCACTCGAAGAGCTGGTGAAGGACCATTTCGCCGGAGTCGTGAACAACGACGAAAACGTTGGCAAGGTGATGGCCCATCTCGAAAAAGCCGGTAAGTTGGACGATACGGCTCTCATCCTCAGTTCCGACCACGGCTTTTTCCTCGGGGAATGGCGTTTCTACGACAAACGTTTCATGCACGAACCCTCGATTCGCGTGCCTCTCTCTATCCGTTACCCGCGCATGTTAAAGGCCGGGATTGCACGCGAGGAAATGGCACTCAACATCGACATTCCTCCCACTGTCCTGGAGCTTGCGGGTATCAAGCACCCGAACTGGAAAGACTGGGTGCAGGGGCGCAGCCTCGTGCCATTCATGAAGGGAAACCCGCCCAGTGACTGGCGCAAGGATTGGCTCTACGAATACTATGAATATCCCGCCGCCGAGATGGTCCGGCCGCAGCGTGGTGTTCGCACGGAGCGCTACAAACTGATCCATTACTTCCTGCCGCCGCAGGAATTCGAACTCTACGACCTTCAGGAAGATCCCGGCGAGTTGCACAATCTCTACGACGATCCTCGCTACACAAAACTCGCTGCGGACCTTCGCAACCGCATCGACCAGTTGAGAAAAGAGACCGACGACGAGTACGAGTACCAGATGCCCAACGCCTTTGAATACGAGAAGCAGGTGTTGTGACTACTGGCAGCAGTTAAGGGCTTATCTTGGGATGGCGTCGGGGAGGCCGCCGTCGACGGGAAGGGTGGCGCCGGTGGTGGGGGTCTGGCGGGTGGCGAAGAATATCACCGCCCGCGCCACATCCTCACCCGTTACCATTGCCTTCAGCAGGTTCCGCTGCCGGTAGTATTCTTCGAGTCCCTGTTCATCCAATCCCCGCGCCCGCATGCGGTCCGGCCCCACCGCCCTGAGCGCCGCCCGCCGCGCGAGAAGGTCAGGCGGCAATTTGTGTGTAAACGCTGGACCATTGAGAGAGCGGATGAAAGCTCCATCGAGATTCCATCGTCTGAGCGAAGTACCCCAAACAGCGATAGGTTGAAATTTCTCCTGCTGTTCCTTCCATGGCTCGGGTGCGGCGTTTGAATTCCTTGTTTAACCGTTCGATGGGGTGGGTGGTTGGCAGCACGGCCCCGCAGGTCGCATCAAACGGGAAGATGGTCAGCAAGGAATCCAGATCCTTCCC
>JAJYLL010000159.1 GCA_021787735.1 Acidobacteriota bacterium
GGAGCAGACCACGCGCTGGCGGGGACCCTTGGGCGTGTGCACGAACTCGACGAGGAGATAGTTGGTGTAGGTTTTTCCCTGGTGCGACTTGTTGGTCCGACGGAGTACATCGGCCACTATATAGGCGAGCGCAAGCACTTATGTCAAGGAGAATCTTTAATATATTCGTCACTATTTCGAACTCGGAACACACTTACATTGAAAACAAAAGGCCTGCTCTCCAAAACGACTCAAAATCCGTCATTGACCGCGGAAGTTGGGCTAAGGGCGCGGGCTGAAGCCGATGCGGTAGATGTGGACCTCGTACGGTTTCGCAAACGTGTCGCGGAAAGTGCCATCCGTAATTGGGATGCTGCGATTTTCATCCAGCACGGTGGCGGTGGCGTGCGAGGGGCAATCGCGCAGCGTGAAGGTGGCATTGGTGGCTCCGCCGGGACGGGCGGCGATAGTGAACAGGTAGGTGCTGCCGTGCCAGCGCTTGAGCATGGTATCGACGGGCGTCATCGCGTTCGACGACGCAACGCGCACGCCGTTGGCAACCGGCGGCGTATTCAGCACCGGCGCAAGCCGCAGAATCTGCCGATCGAGGCGGGCGATGGAGTGTGACATCACCGGATCGTGGAGCATGCCTGCGGGGTCGAGCTTGGGCGTAAAGATGTGGCAGAAATAAATGATGCCCATGCCGCCGTGGATGATGATCATCCACGTCTCAGACCGGACCTGCGCGGGCGTGGGCTTGCCGGCGCGGGCTCCGATGGCCGTGGTTTCTATGTCTTCGTAAACCGGTTTGCGGTAGTGCGCCCAGGAGCGAAGCTCGTCCATCCCCTTCGCCACGTACCACAGCGGCTTGTGGACGTTCACGGGATAGCTGTCATAAGAAATGATGTCCGAACCGCGAATGTAAGCGGGATAGTCCTCGTAATGCCCCGTGCAGACGCCGCGCATGTGCGTCTTGTTGTCGTCCACGCTCTTCCCCACGCCCAGATAGACCGGCCGCGAAGGGTCGCTCTCGCGGTATTGATCGTAAACCTTCACCACCTCAGGCGGCGGCACGCACGGGCCGTATCCTTTGCCGCCCGGCAGCTCCTGCGCATTGTCCGGCTCGTCAATCTGGCCCCAGGCGCGGGTGAGGTTTCCCCACTTCGCCAGCAGCGATTTGCGCTCAACAGGATTCGCCACCTGTTTGTAGGCGTCCAGATAGAACACTCCCATGCCGGCGGCGGCCAGCGGCCCGGGCTGCGCGCCGCGAGGAAGCGCCACAAAAAGATTCACGCCCAGCGCTTTGTAGGCTTCGGCGGTTGAAGGCTCCTGATACCAGACGCCAATGGGAAAATAGTTGGGATCGCCGTTCGGAGCGGGACCGTTCGCCCACCGCTTGTAATAGGCCGAGCCGTCCGCCCAGGGAAGATAACGGTCACCCCGCGCGGCATGCGCAGGCACAAACACCACGTCCACCCAGTAGTTGGCGCCGAGCCGGCTTTGGGTGGGGAAAGCGCTCTGCGGGCTGCGCAGGTAAACGCCGTTGCCGCTGGCGGACGTGCTCTCAAGGAAGTCGAGCATTCCGTTGTCGCGGCCGGCAACAAAGTAATAAGGATCGGCGGAATAGTGCCCCGCATCGGTGTGGTAGGAAGCGACGTAGGTGGTGTCCGCCCGGACAGGCACGCGCCGCGCAAAGTTAACCTGCTGCCAGCCCGAAGGCGTCTCATCGCTAAACGCCGCGGTGGCCAGCTTCTGCCCCGTCGCGGACCACAAGGTCGCAATGTGGCGGCCGGAGTTTGCGGCGGATTTATAGAACCGGATAGCCGTAATCCAGCCCTTTACGTGACTGCGGAACTTCACTCCCACTTCTGTTGCCGACGAGTCGCCGCCATCCACAACTTCCGGCAACGCCTGCTCACTCCAGATGCTCGTCTCGGCCCAGTTGATGGCAGGCAAGCCGTGCGGCTGGCCCGCACAGTACCCCGAAATACCGGACGTCGTAATCGCCAGCACCGCCAGAAGGAGAAGAAGCCTCTGCCCCACGCGCGCCCGAGTCGCGCATGCGTACCGCATTTTGGCCTGTATGCGACCGCAGGATGGGATGAACGGACCCGCAAGCAGCGGAAGCATTCGGTGTAGGGGTCCGCATTTGTGCTGATGATGCGCGTTCACGGTGTTGTATTCTAGCGCCACGCTGCGCCCGCGTGAACAATTTGTTTCCGACCGGCGTTGAGCCTGCCACGTTTACAACCCCCTGGCGGGATGAAGCCGCGGCTGCAAAAGCAAAGTGCGTCGGCAAGAAAACCGCCGCCGCAGAAAACACGCCTCACGCACGGGGCGAATCAAGATTCAAAATTACCGAGCAAGACCTCAGAGATGGAGAGCTTCGCCAGCCGCTCCATTTATTTATCGCCCCTGAAATCCGCGCCCGTGGCAAAATACGCCATGTACGAACCACCCGCTTAAAGCACCGGCAACTGAAATTTGGAGAACTTCGGGAGGGAAGATGAAAAGATACCATCTGCTTTTTGTGACCATGATATGCGTGTTTGTTTCCGGCCCGCTTCCGGCTCAATCGGCGCAGCCCAGGATCATCGATGGACACGTGCACTACAACGGCGACCCGGCCTTTCTTCAGAAGCTGCTGGCCAGGCTCGATTCGGTGGATGGCATGGCGTTCCTGCTGGTTCCTCCTGCCGATCTGGACACCGCGGCGCCTTTCATCCATGCGCACCCCAACCGCCTGATCGGGTTCGGGTCGATCAAGCTGGACGCTCCCGACGCGCTCCAGCAGATTGACCGTTTTCACGCCGCGGGTTTTCGCGGCCTGGGCGAGCTGACCTCGTCGTTGCACAACTATGATGACAACGCCTACTGGCCCATTTACAAGCGCGCTGCCAGGTACCACATGATCCTTCTGTTCCACACCGGCGTGGTGGCCCGCGGAAATCCCTCAAAGCCCCAGGACGTCAGTTTTGACCGCATGCGCGCCACGCGGCTGGACCGGATTGCCAGGAGCTTTCCCACGCTCACGGTGATTGGCGCGCACATGGGGAATCCTGATTATGCGGAGGCCGCGGAAATCGGCCGCTGGGACCCCAACCTCTACTTTGATCTTTCGGGCTCGTCACTGATCAAGAAGCAGAACGATTACACGTTCTTCAAATCAATCTTCTGGTGGTCCGGGGTGGTGAGCCCTCATACGCCCAAATCCGGGCACAGCGCTTTTGAGAAACTGGTCTTCGGCTCCGACGTGTTTGGCGGAGATCTGGAGGAGTTTGACCGCGAAGTGAAACGCTATCACGCCATGCTCGACGCCTGCGGCGTGCCCCCGCAGGCCCAGCGAGATATCTTCAGCGGCACGCTGTGGCGGATTCTCAATCAGCAGCAGAAAGAATCCTCTGTCTCGAACTGAGCATGCAGCCCGGTGCGGCCACCCACTTCGGCGGGGTAACCTCCAGCCGCCGCAATAAAAGCCAGCATGGCAAAAAAAGGGCCACGGCACAAACTTCGTACCGTGGCGACTCGCTTTTCGATGCGCTATTCGCAGCCTTGGTCAGGCCATAGATCTTCGACCGCTGATCAGGTTATAGACCAGCACAATCAACGCAACCACAAGCAACAGGTGAATGAGGCCTCCCCCAATGTGAAGGGTAAAGCCCACGAGCCAAAGGACTAACAGAACTACACAGATGGTCCAAAGCATGTATCGCCTCCTCCGCAATCTCCACCTCCAGGCGGAACCCGGCTGGATGCTGGAACTATCTATCTTTAACCTGGCGTGATGCGCGTGTCAGTCCCGTACTGCTCATCTGTGTGGTCGGAATTGCTCATCGCAGTCAATCAGGCCAACCGCATGGCGGCTTGTCACTGCCGCGGCGTGTGAGAAGAACCGGTGCGAGCGATTCACAAGCTGCGCCTATGACTCACCGGCTGAAGCCTTTCTCAGACACAGGCCGCGGAGCTAATGTCCTGAATTAGAAGTTTGTTGAAGGAATGATGCGTGAGACGCTGTCGTTCCGAGGGCCGATACTTTTGATCGGCCCGAGGAACCTGCTTTGTTTTTCTGTCTTCGCACCAAAAGCAGATTCCTCTCCCGCATTGCGGGATCGGAATGACGTTAGCATTGTTCAGCGAATTTATAACTCGAGACGCTACAAAACCTCTGCTAAGGTTTCCGGCTCCGCTGAGGGGGAGATCTCGTGCTGCAAGCTGGCAACTGTTTGACTTCCCAGGACACTCGCTAAGCTTAGAATCGAATGGCTGCCGCACGAGAGGCAATGATCATTCCTGGCTTGGCTGATCATCTGACAGTCCTCGCAAAGGACGGCATGGTCGAGCGGTATAAGCTCGACCGGCTCAAAATTCTTCGCGCGGCGCTTTTGGCGCTCCACTCTCCGCGCCTTGTCGATCATCTTGCGTCCGGCATCCCCGGCGACTCGTACAAATGTCCTGGGCAACCGCGCGAGCATTTTGCCTGCCATTTCCTTCGCCCCCTTTCCTGCTTTGGATCGTTCGTCCGAGCAATTCGTTCTCTCCTGCTACCTATACCGTTTGTTATTTGGCGTGTCAGTGCCCAACGGCTCATCCCTCTGGTCAAAATTGCTCATCCTGATTAGTGGGGGGAAATGCCACGGCGGAGTTGTTGGAATATTACGAAGGGTTTGAGATAGTGAAGAGATGGGCGTGAAAGGTGCAAGAGCACTACATGGTGGAAGCCCTACGGTGACGATTCACGAGGGAACTCAACCTTCGCCAGGTTCGAGTCGCACAATTAGATCGGGCCTGAGCGTTGCGGCGCCTAACGGGGTGTGCTTACGTTCCATACATACAGGAAGTTGTCGTCGCTGGCGGTTGCAACCTCCCTACCTGCTTTGCGGGTTGCACGATTCAGGGCTGACCGCACCTTCTCTTTGCTTTCCGCCAAACCCGCCAGGGGGATTTTAATGGCGGAACCTTCCTTCAGATTGTCAAGGTCAGTGAGGATTGTGGTGACAACTTCCTTGTGCTTTCCGTGCCGCCCTTGCGGAACGTCCGCTTGCTCCATCGTTTTGTAATGGGATGGGACCACGTTGGATCTTGGGCTCATATTGCCTCAGCACTTCCTAAACGCTAAACTTACGCTACCATATTCTATCACACCGTAACGACAGCCTACAATTAAAATGTCAAACCGCAAAAAGAAATGCCAGTCAGCGCACCGGCTAACGATACGGTCCCGTTAACGCGGGGGGGGGGGGTACAAGTATTGTTATTTCAGTAAATTAGACGCACAAACAGTTAATACCGTTTTCTAAAATATCTAACCCGTATCGGTTGCGGCCTGCTACGATTCAGTTGGGATGTCAAGGAGAAAAAGAAATGTCCAAGTCAGAAAAACCGAAAACACACTTTGAGCAGGTTCCGCTGGAAATCGTCAAGAAAATTGCGAAGGAAGACGTTGTGCAGGATAAATCGGATGAGGCCGACGTGGCCGTTGAACTTCCTGAAAAAGGGTGAGCCGTATATCCGGCCCCGATGTTAGCCACGGCAAATCCGCCGGACCATTCATCCAGTGGATGGAAGGGCGGGGGGCCGAAAGTGGATAAACGTCAAGGGAAATTGATGGAACGTTACGAGCAAGCCGCCCGCCAGCACACCGCTGAAAAGGCTGCGAAGCTCAGCAATGAGAAGTTGTTATGACGCAGGCAAAAAAGGAGAGGTTGTTATGGTGTCACAGAAAAGCCAGCTTAAGGGGGTCGGGGACAAAGCCAATGGCGGCAAGCCTATGCCTGTTACAGCAAATGGGAAGACTTTGCCCGTCGATTGGGCAGCTCTCCTTGCTGGAATCAACGGCGGGAAGAGCGTTTTAGAATACGGCGAGAACCGCATCATCTTCCGGCAAGGAGACCCTGCGGATGCCATCTTCTACCTCCGGCGAGGCAGGGTGAAGATCACGGTGACTTCCAAGCAAGGCAAGGAAGCGATTGTCGCCATTCTGGGCGCCGGGGAGTTCTTGGGCGAGGGATGCCTGGCAGGCCAGCCGTTGCGCGTGTCAACGGCTGTCGCGGTGATGGATTGCACTCTGGCCCGGATTGAGAGGGCACGGATGGCGCACATGCTGCACGCGCAGCACGACATTTCGGAATTGTTCGTCACGCATCTGCTTTCACGCAACATCCGGTATGAAGAGGACCTTGTCGACCAGCTTTTCAACTCCAGCGAAAAGCGCCTGGCGCGGATCCTCCTGTTGCTGGCGCATTTTGGCAAGGAAGGCCGATCCGAAACCGTACTGCCCAGAATCAATCAGGAAAACCTGGCGCAAATGGTGGGCACCACGCGGTCGCGGGTCAGTCATTTCATGACCAAGTTTAAGAAGCTTGGCTTTGTAGACTACGACCGTCCCACCGGCGGGTTGACGGTCCATAGCGGCCTGCTCAGTGTGCTCCTGAACGACTGAACCTTGCCCAGCCGCCCTCCTTCAACGAACTTCTAATTCAGGGCAGTAGTTTCCACCCACCCACGCTTCAAATTCCCCCTGCGAATCGGACTGAGCGATTTTGAACAGAGACATGAGCTATACAGGACTGACGCGCAATGGACCTGGGATTAAAGTTACCAATCGGAGCATTTTAGTGCGGTACTTGCCGGAATAATTTGCAGGTATTTCCATCGATGCGTTCAGGAGGATGCCGCTGATGAGTGTTATTGCCAGACCAATGCCAGGCGTGCCAATCATCCATGGAGCCTTTCCATCCGCGGTCTTTTCTCCTCCTCACGAATCCACTTCCCCGAGATGGGAAGCAAGCGAGGGAGAACACCTGGGGAAGCAGGTTTTTCACTCGCCTTAAGTTTTGCAGTTGCTCAAGGAGTATGACGCTTTAAAAAGGTTTGGAAAGGGGACTACATGCTACATATGACCAAAACTCAGTCCGCGGAGTGTTCCCGCGTGAGACAGGCCACGGTTCCAGTCACCTCTGACGTAGACATTGTCCTTGCGCGCCAGCGCGGGCGCGAACTGGCGTCTGAAGCAGAATTCACTGCCGTGGAGTCAACATTCATCGCGACAGCCATTTCAGAATTAGGGCGCAATATCCTCCAGCACGCCGGCGAGGGCGAGGTTTCAATAAGAATCGAAAAGCAGGAAGACGGAACAGTTTTGATAGTGGTAGCCCGCGATCATGGACCGGGAATACCCAATGTAAATAGGGCTTTGCAAGACGGCTTTTCCACGTCAGGTGGGCTGGGATTGGGGTTGCCCGGCGTCAGACGGCTGATGGATGAATTCGAAATTGTGTCCCACCGGAACCATGGGACAACCGTGATCGCAAAGAAATGGGCACGTGGATGCACGATCGGCAGGCTGGGAAGAACCGCAAGAGCTTCCTTTGAGAGAAGGGATGGCGCGGCGGGGAGGAAGTTTGCTGCGGTTGGGTCGGCAACTCGATGACCGGCAACAACATTTCCTGCTGAATCCCACATGCAAGAAGGCCTGAGCAATTTTGACCGGAGGTGTGAGCAATCCGGGACTGACGCTCACTTTACCGGGATTTAAAGTTACCAATCAGGATCTCTTAATGCAGCGTTTACGGGAATGACGTCCGGGCATTTTCACCGGCGAGTTGAAGGGAGACCAGTAATGGGGGTCATCAC
>JAJYLL010000047.1 GCA_021787735.1 Acidobacteriota bacterium
CCGCGATGGCCCCGCCGAAGGCAACTCCGGAACAGTTGAAAGAAGCACGTCAACGCGCAGAAAACTATCTACGCCAAGCCAAGGCGACCACGAATTATGAACAATTCGGAGTGCTGGCGGAAAAGATTTCAGAAGACGACTACCGCGTGATGATGGGCGATCACGGACTGGTGGACGCGACAAAGTTGCCATCCCAAATCCTGGCCGCAGTGCAGAAGATGCAGCCTGGGCAAGTAAGCGGCGTTATCCAGATCGAGCGGGTGTTCACGATCGTGAGGCTGAACAAGCACGTCCCTGCCGGCATGAAAAAGTTCGCTGACGTAAAAGACGCTTTGCGCCATCAACTGCAAACGCGAAATGTGGAGCGGTTGCGTGCGGAGTTAAATCAGCGGCTGCACAAGGGCGCCAAGATTGAAGAGTATTGAAGGTAGAGGTCAACAGTCGGAAGCTGAAGTGTCGAGTTTTGCTAGGGTCTACTTATCCCGGCGGCAAATTCTTCGGCAAGCCAGGTGCGGTATGCAGCGAATGTATGGATGGAATATTTTAGTTCTGGCAATGCTCTTACTGGCGTCATGTGCGATTGCATCCGCGCAGGTCACGGCGGGCGATCTCAATATGAATCTGAGCGGTAGCGTTAGCGGCGGATACTCCGGAAGCTACGCAAATATCAGCCCTTCGACACATGGAGCAGGGTTCGGCGGAACTGGGGACCTTTCGGGTTTCTATTACAATCCACAGTTCTTATCGTTTAGTGTAGCCCCGTTTTACAATCAGTCGCGGAATAACTCCACCTATCAATCTATTACTGACAGTACAGGCCTAGCCGCAAGCACCACCATTTTCGGCGGAAGCAAGTACCCGGGCACCCTGAATTACAGCAACGTGTACAACAGCGAGGGGAACTACCTACTGCCGGGGATAGCAAACTACAAGACTGACGGGAACGCCAAGACGTTCGGGGCGGGCTGGTCCGGCACTCCCACGGACACATTATCCTTTTCAGCAGGTTATCAGCAGGCCGCCGACAATTCTTCAGTATACGGAACAAATAACCAGATCAAGTCCCATTACCACTCGATTTTCGCCACTTCGCATTACAGGGTGGCAGGATTCCGATTGGGCGGCGGCGTTCACTACTCGAATGGAGACTTCTCTTTTCCGCAGATTTTTGTCGGACAGACGTATCAAGCGAGCCGTGTCAACACCACAACTTACAACTTTGATCTATCTCGCAACATAGGTTGGGGCGGTAATACCTGGTTGAATTACACAAGGAGCCACACGGGCTACAATACCCTGGGAATAAGGGATTCTGAGACGAATAACGTAGTGACCGGGGGCGTCGCCCTGAGACCGACGAAGAAGCTGAGCACGAGTTTTGGCGCAGATTACAACGATAACCTTGCGGCAACTTTGTACCAGGCCGCGGGCGGTATCGGTACAATAATCCCCCTGGCGCTCCCGGAGGAGCAATCTCACTCCTGGGGCGTTTACGGAGATGCCCAATATGAAGTGGTCGCCCAGCTCTACTTTACAGGCGACTTCGTACACCGCGAGCAACTGTTCCTCGGAAATTCCCTCGGTTCGACGGCGTACGGCGGTGGAGTGCATTACGGAAGCGAATTACTGGGTGGCCGTTTCTCGGGTGGAACGATTGTTTCACGGAGTAGCCTGGGCAGTAACGGTGAAGCACTGGTGGGACTTTTGAGCAATGCCATTTACACTCGCCGAATCGGTGCATGGAATGCAAATGGCTCCTTCTCATACTCACGGAGCGCCCAGACACTGCTGATCGCTTATACGACCTCCGGCTACGGTTATTCGGCTTCTCTAGGCCGCCGGATCGGCAAATTATATTGGAACGGAACTGCCGGTGGATCCAAGAGCATGCTCTCACAAGAGCAAGGCCCGAGTTCGTTTACGCAAAGCTACACCACCGCACTCTCCTACAGCTGGTTGGGAGTGAGCGGCGGCTACTCGAAATCCAGCGGCACGGGTCTTTACACAAGCCAGGGAATTTCGCCGCTACCGCCTATTTTGCCTACGCCGCTGATTCCTTCGCCAATCTTTTACCGCGGCACCACGTATTCGGGTGCCGTGGGCGCTACTCCCATTCGGGGTCTGACCTTTAGCGGCAGCTACAGCTCGACCAGGAGTAGTACGGAGAATGGGCCGCTCTATTCGAGCAACCATACCGATGAGGCTTACTCGTACTTCCAGTATAAGTTTCGGAAAGTGTTTTTCACTGCTGGATACAGCCGGTTGCTCCAGGGTTTCAGCGCGAGCACTCTGGAGCCGGCCACGGTGTCAACCTACTTTGTTGGTTTATCGAGATGGTTCAATTTCTTCTAATGAGCGTCGGCAGACCGCATAGGTGCCAAAAGAGAGGCGGAGCCGCTTTTGTTGCTTCCTTTCTATGTTGGTGCCTGTGTTTATTGGCTGTAAATGCGCTTTTTGTCGCTGACGCCATGGCCCGACCGAAGGCAAAGACCCCTGAACCAGTTATGGTGCCGGAACTGGAGCTGACAGGCGGGCGAAAGCTGCTTTACAAAGGGAGCATCAGCTCACAGAAGCAAGTTAGAGGCCGGGGCAGTTTTTGGGGCAAGCTACTCGACGTTGTGGCAGGCGAGCCCGAATTTCATGACTTGATTACGCCCTACGACGTAGTCACCGATTCGCGCGGCCGCATTATCGTGACGGATCCCGGTGCGGGTGGAATCGACATTTTCGACTTTGCCCGGCATAAGTTCAAGTTTATTTCGCGCCGGAAGGAAAAGGATGGCCTGGTTTCTCCGCAGTGCGTGGCGGTGGATGCTGCCGACAACATTTACGTCACCGATTCCTATTCCGGCAAAATTTTCGTCTTCGATGCGAACGGCAAGTTCCGCCGCGTCATCGGGAGTCTCAAGGGTGGGGAAGGCTATTTTAAGCGGCCCACCGGCATCGCGGTCGATTCAAAAGCGCAGCGCATTTATGTGACGGACACTCTGCGCCACAAGATATTCGTGCTGGATATGCAAGGGCATGTATTACAGGATTTTGGGCGTCGCGGCACGGCCCCGGGAGAATTTAACTACCCGACAGAATTGCGAATGGAAGGCAAAGACTTGCTCGTGGTTGACGCCATGAACTTTCGGGTACAGGTTCTGGACCGGGCCGGGAACTTTAAGTATATGGTCGGCAGCCGCGGCAACTCAACAGGGCAAATGTTCAGGCCCAAGGGAATTGGCATGGATTCCGAGGGGCACCTGTACGTAGCGGAAGGCTTAAGCGACACGGTGCAGGTCTTCGACCGGCAGGGACGGCTTCTTTATTACTTCGGCCAACCCGGGACAGGGTTCGGAGAATTTCAACTGCCTACCGGATTGTTTATCGATCGCGAAGACTATGTGTATGTGGTTGATTCCTATGATCGCCGCGTGGAAGTCTTCCAATATTTTGGGGTGGAAAGGTAATGGCGACTACCAAGCAGGAACCGGAAGGACGCAGCAACCGGACATCAGAACACAGAGCAGGAATGTTTTCCTCGTGGCTGCTGGCTCCAGGCATTTGTCTCCTGTTGTGTGCCTTGGCAATGTTATTTCCCCGCACTCGAACTCTCCTGGCGCAGGACGTGATTGGGATGCACGATCTGTCGCCGTCTGGGACTTCACCGATTAAGGGCGGGCTTTCCGGCTCGTGCTACTATTGCCACACTCCGCATTCCGGTTTGAACGGCACAGGCGGCGTTAACCAAACTCCGCTTTGGGACCAGACGCTCTCGAGCGTCCGAACGTACACTCTTTACAGCGCCACAACGAACCAGACGAACGGCACGCTGATTCCGGGCTCGAACAGCACCCTTTGCCTCAGTTGCCACGATGGGACCGTAGGAGGGTCAACAGGCATATCACCCGGCCACCTGGTACCCTACGGAACTCTTGCCATGAGCGGGAATTGGTATAGCGGAGACATGCTGGGCACAGACCTTTCCACGATGCATCCTTTTAATTTTGTCCTGCCGCTGGTCGCTGCGCCGGATTTGTTGCCGTCCCTCGTCGGGCCCTCGCCGTCCACTGGGAATCCGGCTGTGCAGCTTTTCAACGGCAATGTCGAGTGCGGAAGCTGCCACAATCCACATGTGGAGGACACCGATCCCTCCGGATATTTTCTGGTGGTCGACAACACGAACGGCGCGCTCTGCCTGGCCTGCCACTCGACCGTCCCCGCAGGATCAGGAATGGGGATGGTCAGCGTGAAACATAGTATGGCGGGGACTGCGGCGGGAACAGCCCCCTCCGCTCGGACAGAAGGAAGCAATACCAATCCGCTGGCCGGATGGCAGACGAGCATCCATGCAATCGCAACGAATCAGGTGGCGCCACAAGTTGTCCGTGAGAGCAATTTCGAAGGTTTAAACCGCATAGCCCCCATCATGAGGAGAGAATCCCTGGGGACCTATGGTACGGTGGCACGAAATGCCTGTGCGTCGTGCCACGCAATGCACAACGCTCAGGGAAAGAACTCATTACTGCACGCCACCAGCGACGCGACCTGCTTGACGTGTCACGACGGGAGCTCGAATATTTCTCCACCCATCCCCAATATACTCGCCGAAATGACGACGCCAAAGCACGGACATGTATTTTCAGTGGGGGACAACCCACACCGGCCGAATGAGCCCGTTCTGTTGAACCAGGGCCTTCATGTCACCTGCGTCGATTGCCACAATCCGCATGCCGACCAGCGAGTGACAAACTTCTCGGCTGCGCCCACGGTCCGTCCGTCGCAGGCCGGAGTCGCAGGAATCAGCGCCACGGACGGGAAAACAGTGGTCAGCCCCGCCGTGGACCAATACCAGATTTGTTTGCGCTGTCATGGCACGAGCACCGGCAAGCAGACCAACATCAATTTCGGCTATCTGCCTCGCCGCGTGGTCTCCGCCCCGGATCCACTGGATGTTATCCCGGAATTTGATTCTATGGCGGTTTCCAGTCATCCGGTTTTCCAGGATCGGCGCAGCATGTTGCCACAGCCCAGCCTCCGCCCCTACATGCTGGACCTTGACGGCAAGACCCCGGGGCGTGCTATGGGCAACCGAATTCTTTGCACGGACTGCCACAACAGCGACGACAATCGGGAATTCGGGGGGACAGGACCGAATGGTCCGCATGGGTCCATTTTCCCGCACATCCTGGAGCGCCGGTATGAGTTCAGCATAGCGCCGACTCCGGGTGCGTTGATAACGAATCTATTCCCGAACCCGGACTTGAGTGCCGTGAGCGGCTCGAATGGCGGACCCTATGCCCTGTGCGCCAAGTGCCACGATCTGAACCGGATCATGAGCAACGAAAGCTGGGATGAACATTGGCGGCATGTTGTGCAAGACGGCTTTTCATGCTCTGTCTGTCATACAGCCCATGGCGTACCCGCGCAATCCGGCAGCATTTCAGGCGAGCGCCTGGTGGATTTTGACGCCAACGTCGTGGCTCCGAATGGCCCGGTTCCGATCTCCTATAATCGTGCCACCAATTCCTGCAGCCTCGTGTGCCATAATCACGCACACCAGCTTCAGTCCGCTGCCAGTGTCGCCGGGACTGGCAAATAAGCGCGAATGGAATTGAAGGATAGCGCGTACAGGCGCGCCCCGAAAGAGTGCTGAGCCGAAATGTCATCGGGGATGAACCTGAACGAACTGGCCAGAAAACATCCGGTCAGCAAGTCCGGCATCCGCAAATCTATCAATTAGGCCCCAAAACGAGGGGGCATGAATCCTTGCTGCAGCCACCCTCGTAATCTCCCGACTCCACACACACGGATTCTGACAATTCCAGGGATCATGAGTCTGTGAGTTTAGGACCACTTCAAGGGTGACCCAGAGGCCATAAGGCCGGTGCACTTGCTCCCATTCGTCGCACGCCACATCACATGTCCGGCAAGAGCACTAACGATGGCATGGCGCAAGGGCAATTGATTAGTCGGCCTCTTCAACCGGGACTGCGCGGTTCCATTATCGAACGAAGCGGCAAGGCTGTCTGGGCTCTCATCGCGGGAGATCCTCCTCCAGCGGTAAGTTGTTTGCTTCTGACAAAACAGTGATAGGCTGTTACGTCACTGGATCAGAGGAGGCAGCAACGTTCACGCCAGAACACGAGAAGGGCTGTCGCAGCCTGTGGCCTGACGCTTCGGCTGGCCTGCTGCAATGAGCCGCGACATGGGCAAGGTTGGTCTCTGAAGGCTAAACGGACCGAACGGACGTTGTACGTCCCGATTCCCGCTTTACGCGAGGAGACATGAGAAGAAAATCAAAAGCTGAGAAGACAGACCCCGGAACCGGAAAAATAAACCGGCGCGCTTTCCTTTCGGAACTGGGCGCTGCGTCGGCCGTCGCAGCCGTGGGAAAAGGAGCGATCCCAGGACCGATGATGGCTGAAGGTTCCAGCCTGCCCGTGCCGGTGCAGTCGGGGCCACCTCCGTTGATGCTCCGCGAACTGCCTCACGGTTATTCCGGCATTCCACTGGGAGGGATTGGCGCCGGTTCGATTGAAATCAAGCCTGACGGCACCCTCCAGGATTGGCTGATCTTCAACATGGGCGAATGGGACCCGTGGAAGCCTGCGGGTCAGACGCAATGGCCAAATCCATACCTCACAAATCATTCGCTGGCGTTTTTTGCCTGGGCAAAGCGAGTGGGCGAAGGGCCGGTTGTCCGCCGGCTGAATCTCGCTGGACAGCAGCAGGACCTCTACAGCCTGGGATGGGCGCAGTGCGTGGACGGGATCAACTTTGCGGGAGAGTTTCCCCGGGCGCAGCTTGAGTACCTGGACGGCACTTTGCCGGTGAAAATTCGAGTGGAATTTTTCAGCCCCTTCGTTCCTCACGACGCGCGTCTCAGCGGCACGCCGGGGTTCCACGCGGTTTTTAAATTAGCGAATTCCGGCAGGCGGCCGGTGGAGTGCTCGCTCATGGCAAGTCTGCACAATCCGCTGGCCAGCGGCGCGCCCAACAACGCGGCAAGAAAATTGACCAACAAGGTCCATGTAGAGGGACAGACGTGCTGGCTCGAAATGCAAACGGCAGCGCAGCTTCAGCAGCGGGAAACGGTGGGCAGTCTGGCGTTGTCATTCACCGGGGGCCAGCCCAGCTTTATCGCTGAGGATTTCGGTCGGTACGTGGGCAACGGGGGATGGCTTCACTCTTCTCTCGCAACAACATTTCAGTCTTTCCTGCTTCCATTTCGGCAGTCCGGGCGTCTTCCCAGCATGCCAGCCGCGGGTTGCCCCGCGGGTCTGCTGCACATGGATGACCAGGAGATTGACGCGTTGACGCCTGCGCAGGCTTCAGAATTGATTGCCACTTTGGGTCGCACGCCCTCGTTAAAGTCAATCCTGGAAATGGTGGAAAAGGTGGACCCGGCGTATGTTCGCGGCAAGCTGATGAAGAAGACGCTTCTGGGATTGCGCGACATTCTCAATATTTATGCCGGCAAGGACCGCGCCGGGCTCGATTTTGGCGACGGGGCCCTGTGCACCAGCGTGCGCGTGAAGCCGGGAGAAACGGTGGAAATTCCCGTGGCGTTTTCGTGGTATTTCCCTTACCACATCAGCGCTCGCGGGCCGGAACTGGGCCACCAGTACGAACACTGGTTTGCAGACGCACTGGAAGCTAACCGTTTTCTGGTGGCAAACCAGCGCCTGCATCGCCGCAAGGTCACCTCTTTTGTCAACACGCTGGCAGCCTCCGACCTCCCGGATGAAATGCGCTTTTGCTGGAGCGCGCAACTCTCCACCCTGATCAAGAGCACCTGGTGGCTGCGCGACGGCGGCTTCTCAGTGTTTGAAGGCTTGGGCTGTTGCGGCTTTGAGACTGTGGACGTTACCTACCAGGGGTCGGCGCCCATCCTGGCCTTGTTTCCGGAATTGCAGAAAAACCAGATGGAACTCACCGCCCGCCATCAGCGCAGCAACGGGCAGCTTCCTCACAACTTTGCGCCTGATTTCAACACCCCCGACCAGGGATGGGAAAGGGTGGACCTCAACCCGCAATTTATTATGATTGTCTGCCGCGACTACCTCTGGACGGGTGACAAGCAATACCTGGCGCGCATGTGGCCGCACGTGCAGAGCGCACTTGCCTACATGGCTTCACTTGACGAGGACGGCGACGGACTGCCTGAAAAAGAGACGCGGCTGAATACGTATGACCAGTGGGCGTTTCAAGGCACGCCTTCTTATATCGCCAGTTTGTGGCTGGGGGCATACGCGGCTACCGTCCGCATGGCGCGGGACGTGGGAGACCAGGCTGCCAGCCGCAAAATGGAGACATTGCTGGCCAAGGCTCGGGCCAGCTTCGACAAGAAACTCTGGAATGGCACCTATTACAACCTGTGGTTCAATGATGGCGAGTCCGACGCCTGTTGCATGACCGACCAGATCAGCGGAATCTGGTTCTCATCGCTTGCCGGGCTGGAGCCGGCGCTCCCGGCAGACCGCGTCAGGCAGGTGCTGGAAAAAGTCTTCCGCGAGAATTTCGATCCCGAGCAAGGGCTGGTGAATTCCAGCTATCCCGAGGGAACCACTCCGCGACTCCCGGCCTACCAGAACGCCCAGGCCATGGGTAACTGGACGGGTATCGAGTATGCCGCGGCGTCATTTTTCCTGGAATATGGAATGGCCCGCGAGGCGCTGGCGGTGGTCCAGGCAGTGCACCGGCGGTACGATCGGGCGGGCCGCTGGTGGAACCATGTTGAATGCGGCAACCACTATTACCGGGCGATGTCGAGCTGGTGCACCCTGGTTGCGGCCTCCGGATTCAAGCCTGATCTGGCCGCCGGCCGTTTGCAGATTGCCCCCAGCTTCAGCCGCCTGAGCGGGCCGTGGTTTTCATCGCAAGCATATGGCGTGCTGGCTTACGTGCCACAAAAGCTGGTCCTGAGCTGTCTCGATGGCAAGATGGAATTTCAAACACTCGTTACGCCGGTCAGTGCGCCGAAAGTCCGCCTGAATGGCCGTTCGCTCGCCGGTCGTGTCCGGCGCGAAGCCGCTTTGTGGCGCATCGACTTCAATCAGAGCGTGACCCTGGCTCCCGATATCAAACTGGAGATCGCAGGATAGCGGCGAATTAGGGGCGTTCGGCATACGAGCCTCGCATTGTGCCTGTGCCATGCGCTCTGAAAACCCGCCGCGCGCAATCCGAAAGGCACGAAGGAAAGACACCCATGGCGCACCTGGTAATGATCGGAGGATTTCTCGGCGCGGGCAAGACCACGCTGATGCTCCGCGTGGCGCGTCGGCTTGCCAAGCAGGGGAGGCGCGTCGCTCTGGTAACGAATGACCAGGCCCCGGACATGGTTGACACACGGCTGGCGCGCCTGGCGAAATTCCCGGTGGCGGAGGTTTCTGGTGGGTGCATCTGTTGCCGGTTCGACGAGTTTGCCGGAGAAGTCGGTGGCCTGGCCCGCGACCTTAATCCCGATGTTGTTCTGGTTGAACCGGTAGGCAGTTGCACCGATCTTGCGGCGACGGTGCTGCGGCCTTTGCTTCGCTTCTTGCCGGAACTGTCCGTTGCTCCTCATACGGTGGTTATCGATCCCGCCGTCTGGCTGCAAATGAAGCAGCGCCCGTCGATGCCGCCGGAAACGGCGTACATCTTCGAGAAACAGTTTGCCGAGGCGGACATCCTGCTGCTCAACAAGAGCGACGTCACTCCCCAACCTTCAATGGAGATAGTGCGGGCGGAAGTGGACGCCCAAGTGCCGCGAGCCCAGATCCTGCCGGTCAGTGCCCGCACCGGCGCGGGCATCGGCGCGTGGTGTGATCGGGTCATAGCCAGCCAGGGTTCGGGGCGTTCGATTGATGTGGATTACGCCACCTACGGCAAGGGCGAGCAATGGATGGGCTGGCTGAATGCCACCCTCGATCTTCAAACCGGAAGCTCGCCGCGCTGGAACCATACCCTGAGCGAATTCATGCAGGCGCTCTGCCGTGCTCTAAGCGAGGCAGGCGAGTCCCCGGCGCATCTGAAATGCCTGCTCTCCAGCGGATCACTGATTGCCACAGGCAATGCAACGCTGGGCGCGCCGTCGCCGGACCTGCGCATCCTGCAAGCCGGGCGTTCAAGCCGCAAAGCGGAGCTGGTGATCAACCTTCGCATCGGCCTTCCGCCACGCTGCCTGCGCCCCGCTGTGGCGGCCGCCATCGGCTCGCTGAGAAATACCGAGGGAACATTTCTGACCGAACGCAGCTTTGCGCCTGCCCAACCCGTCCCGCGGCACCACATGGCGTGAAGGGCTATTCATCGATTCGGCCCATCTGCACACACTCTCACTTCACTTGTTGCCTTTCGGTCCTGGAAAATATCCGGGCCAGTCAGGCAAGTTCAGCCGCAATCTGGTTGCGCACGTAGTGGCAGTTCAGAACCTTCTCCACAAGGTCCAGCGGGCGGTAATAATAATGGTTCGACGCTTCGTAGGCGATGGAGGAATCCCGCCGCGCATGGTGGTATTGCCGCACCGACAATCGGATCTCCTCATCAGCTATCTGGATCATCTGACGTCCCAATCCCCGCCGCGCGTCCCGGCTCGCCGTCATCCATTCCTTTCGCAGGCGGCAGAAACGAAGCTGGTTTGCCACGCTCTGAAAATGGAGATAACAAGTCTCGGCAATGCCGAGGTCCATTTGCGCGGCTGCGTGTCTTTCCCGTGGCACGTGCGCGAGAGCTGCCTGAAAAATATCCAGGCCTTTCTCCCACATCGTCGCCATCTTCTGGAACTGCTCTTCCGCAACCCGGACAGGATAACTGCCCACCCATTGCTCGTAATCGTCATACGGGAAAAGCGTCATGGTGGACTTGTAGCCCGTCGGCTGAAAACGAAGAGGGTTTGCGGGTCCATGCTGAGTGGGGACATGGTAAACCACGTTTCCGCCTTCCATGGGATACTGTACAAACGCCTCGCTAAAGGCCTTCCAGGCATCCAGGATTTGTGGGGCCGCCCTGCTACCAAAGCGGCGCACGGCCACCTCACGCAGGGATTCATCTGGAGAAGACGGTAGCGGGTCGAACGTGTATCGCTTGGCAACTTCAAAATTGGGCGATGGATATCCGCCGACGGTCCACGAAGCCATCACCCCTCCGATCCCGGCTTCCGCCAGGTTTCTGCAGTGCTGAACAATCAAGTTCGGCACCGGAATGTAGGGCACAGCAGATATCTCCCAAGTGCAGTTCCACTGAACTTTGGCCAGCCGCTTGATTCCGTTCTGGCGCGCATAGCGCCAATTCCTGAGCGCGCGTGGCCCCGGTCCGACCACCGAAATCGAGTACTCACCTACACTTGCCGGATGGCCTCCGCGGTCGATGTGCTTGGCCCACTCGCTGACGCTGAGCAGGGCAACATCCTTCGGAAGCAGGGGGATGACCTTCGCCGGGTCAGCGGCATTCCGAACCCAGGCGCTGCCCCAGCCCCAGTCCCACGCAATTACATCTGCTGAAGGGCTCTCGCGCCGCACTCCGTCACGAAATGTTCGGATGAGCTGTGCAATGACCTTCGAGCCATCCAGCTTTGAACATCGCGGACAGAACTCGGGATGGCCGTGAGAGAAACAGTTCGTAAGGTTTTCAGAAGCCGTGATGCAGAAGATCCCGCCCAGCCCGGGGGCACGAGACATGACGTGCGCCAGGCTCTCCACGAGCCATTCCCGCACCTCCGTCGTCCTTGTACACATCGCCGAAAAGCGGTTGTCGCCAGGGTCGTGCGTCCCCTTGACTTCCGGGTGCCGGGCAAAGAATTCCTCCGGCATCGACCGCGGTTCATTCAGGTAGAGGTAAATCTTGACGCCGTGGCTGGCCGCCCGGTCGACAAGCTTGCGCAGGTTCCGAAGGCGAGTCTCCGACCCTGCGCCGAATTCCGGAAACCTCTTTGACGGCGCCAGATTTCGCAGCACTGCCTGCAGCCACACCCCGTTGATTCCCGCGCGGCCAAGCTTTTCCAAAAGGCCGTCAGGAAGAGAATCGATCTTTGCATCCATCAGCGGGTCGCCGTAAATCGCGAAATACGAGTACACGTATCGCGGGTCAAGGCGGGTATTCCGGCGAACGATCCCATGCTGCAAATACGGGCCACCGCGCGCCTCCATCTGCTCCTGAAGATAAGAAAGAGCTTCCCGTGCTCCTTGAACGTCCTGCCCGACCACGTGAACTTGATTCGCGCCTGCCGTCAATTCAAAACTTCCGGAGGTCCGGGAGATCGAGGGATTGACCTCAATCCGGATCACCTTTGATTCTTGCTCCCTGGCCCCGTTGAGAGCCACGTCACTTCCCATCGCTGCCGCCAGGTAGTTCTGAAAATCCTTAACGATGTCGAGAGGCACTTCGGAGCTCGGCCGCGGAGCCAGCAACGTCCAGCCTGTACTCAAATCGGATTCATTTTCCCCAGGCCTGCTTGACGGGTCGCGTCGCGACGAGATTTGGGTGCTGGCCAGCCGATTGATAAATGCAAAAGCTTGCTCGCACGGAGCATCGATCTCGCCGCCCAGCGTCTCGCGGACTATTTGTTTTATTTCTACCGCGCGGCGGCGCGCCTCAGCCGGAGGCGTCAAGTAGCGAAGCCTCTCGCATTTCGGCTTCAGCAACCCAAGCTTGATCCAGAGGAAATCGTCCTCCTTCAAGTGGTATTCATACTGTTCGGCGTTCCAGCCAAGCAATTCCATCAATTGGTCATCGGGTAGGATATGCCAGTTCTGCCGGATGACAGTGATATAGATCCTGCGGAGTTGATCCTCAGAAAGTTCTATCTTCTTTGGCAAACCCATCGACGCGCCACTCTCGAGAACGTTTTCCGAAGTCGTGCCTAGAACTTCGGCCATCCGGTCCGTATTCGCCAGTTCCCAGTTGCGCCAGATAAAAAGATGCAGGCGATCAGGAAAATGCGGTTCGGGGATGGGTTCCGGCGCGGGTGCGCCATGCTCGATGGGAACTTCCTGCGCTTCGAGACGGCCAAGCCACGGCTGAGTCAGCAGGAGAGTAGAAACTTCGATTTGCTCAAGGAACTTTCGTCGGTTCATTCTTTTTTGGGCATGTCTTTTCCGGCCGCGTGCCTTCATAGTCTAGCCACGCATCCGATGGCGTCTCGGCCTCAATTTTCAGTTTATCGATCATACACTGACGCGCAACGGGCTTCGTGCAAATATTCGATCGTGGCCGGCGGCTATGAAGGCATTGCCATCCGCCACGCTGTACGCCGCAGAATCACAGTGGTCGAAACGGCCGGCAAGATGTACCACACACCAGGGGAGAGGGAGACGAGCGGAGCGAGTCGGGTGAGGGGGTAAACCCGAATTTTCGAAGCAGGATGACTGGTCAACTGGGCCAGGTTAAATAACTGTCGTTTCGGAATCAAACATCAACCCGTCGGCAGAGGTCTTCAGGGCGCTTCCTTATTTCGAGGCTTCCTCGCAGTCTTGAAGAAGCGCAGGCCCGGTGCGCGCTGGGACTTTCAGAAAAGTGGCCCAGGCATGGGCCCGCTCCACGTTCAGGCTGTCCCTAAGTTCCGCCTCCGTCCGGGTGTGGCGATTCCGCTTTTCGACGACCCAACCGCGAACCTTGATCAACTCTCCCGGCGGAGCCACGTGGCGCCGAAGCCTTACCTCCAGCCGGCAAGTGAAAGCAGGATCTGCGGCTGCAGCGACAGCCTTGGACATGGCTTCATCCAGCACTGTCGCGATAATTCCTCCGTGAATAATGCCTTGATATCCTTGCCATTCCTTTGCGGGAACCCAGTCGGCTATGACGCATCCGGGCCCATCGGGCCCAAAGCGAAGCTTCAAGCCGTGAGCATGGTCAGGGCCGCAGGCAAAGCATTCGGATTCCGGTTGCGGCGCGGAAGTTGACACCGCCTCCTCCTCAATGCTCTTCAAGCCTTGCATCGTGTGCGTCCTCCTTTGGTGTGAAGTGTCCGGCAGCCGTAGCGACCGCCAAAGTGGCATGCCGGCCTTCCTGCAGATTGGCTTCGACTCTCTCCCAGACGGCATGAATATCCTGGGAGCAGCCGTCCTGCTGAAACTCAGTGACCGCTTTCCCGAGGGTCTGAGCCTCCGTCACGGCGCTGTCATACCGGGCCCGACCGGCAAGCCCCAGTCCCATCTGGCAGACGCGCGCTTCAATCCGCTCACAAATCTCTGGATTGAGATCCCACTTGTTGACACATACCAGCGTTGGGATACCGAAGTGTCCGGTCAACTCCGCAACCCGCTCCAGGTCGTGAAGGCCGCTCAGTGTCGGCTCAGTTACCACCAGAACCAGAGACGCGCCCGTGACCGAAGCAATCACAGGACATCCAATTCCTGGTGAGCCGTCGATAAGAAGCAGGTCCAGCCCCTGCTCTGCGGCAAACTGCCTGGCGTTTGTCCGCACTGTCGAAACGAGCTTGCCCGAATTCTCTGCCGCGATCCCGAGCCGGGCATGAACCATAGGGCCAAAACGTGTTTCGGAAATAAACCATTCGCCATTCACCACCGGCTCAAGCTCGATGGCGCCTTCCGGGCAGAACCACGCGCAGACGCCGCAACCTTCGCAGGCAAGCGGGTCCACGCGAAAGGTACTCTCCATAGCTCCGTTCCCAAGGTTGTCCAAATGGATGGCATCGAAACGGCAGACCTCAACGCAATTGCCGCATGAGCTACAATAGTCGGGCTGAATTCTCGCGCGGTTTCCCCCCGTGAAAGGCTCCCGACGAAGAACAGTCGGCTGCAAAACCAAAGGCAAGTCAGAAGCATCGACATCACAGTCAGCCAAGGCGACTTTCCCTGCCAGTGCCGCAAATGATGCAACAATCGACGTCTTGCCCGTGCCGCCCTTGCCGCTGATGACTACGAGTTCTTTCACCTGCGAATGGCCCGGGGAGTTAATATTCACCAGATCGCTCATCGCGGGACCTCACCTTCTGAACTGACTGGCATAGCCCGGCCACGATCCAACAGGCAGGCCAGAAGTCTTTCGATTCGGTCACGAATCTCCGGAATGGCTTCGCACGCCAGCACACCGCGCGAGTACGCCTCAGCCACCCGGCGGTCGTCCGGAATTTTCGCCAGGATTTGGATCTCCTCGCGGCGGCAGTATTCCTCAGTTTCCTGGTTGCCAAGACCCGCGCGGTTGATGCACACTCCGTGAGGCAACTTCAGGGCACGAACCATCTCGACCGCGAGTTTGAGGTCATTCAAACCAAAGGGAGTGGGCTCCGTAACCAGCAGTACGAAGTCCGCTCCTTCCACGCTCTCAATCACAGGGCATGACGTTCCGGGAGGCGAGTCGAAGATTACAAGCTCTACGGAGGGCGCGGCGGCTTTCACCTGCCGGATGACCGGTGCACTCATGGCCTCACCGACATTGAGCACGCCCTGAATGAACCGCACGGGCCCACTCTGACCCGCTTCGATCCTGCCCGCCACCCGGAATTCCTCCCTGATCGCGTCGGGGCGGCAAACCAGGGCGCACCCTCCGCAGGAGTGGCATAACTCGGGATGTAACAGCACTTTTTCACCGATGCACACAATTGCACTGTACTGGCAGATCTCACAGCACACGCCGCAGTGCATGCATCTTTCCATGTCGACGGCAGGCTGCAGCCGTCCGACCGGAGCGCTTGAAGTGAGTTCCGGCTTGAGAAACAGATGGCCGTTTGGTTCCTCCACATCACAGTCGACATAGGTAACGTCCCGCCCGTTGCGGGCCGCTACCAAGGCCAGATTGGTCGAAACCGTGGTTTTGCCGGTTCCACCTTTGCCGCTGGCGATGGCGATTCTCATTTCCTGCGACTTTCCTTTTCCTATAAGGCATGGCCCCGCTCCAGCCGCGCAGACACATTCCGTGCAACTGGTTCGGGGCTGGCCTATTGTCTACTCCGGCCCCGTCTTACCCTCCAAGGACTCGATCTGCTTACGGACATTTTCGAGCGCGCTCTCCAAGTACGCGGTCTGATTTTTGAGCTGAGACACCTCGTCCGATGAGCCAGATACAGCAAAAGCGCCTCGCCGCCCCGCAGCCCGGCCGAATCCCCGCTGGAAGCCAGCCGGACCGGCACCACGTCCCGACTTGGGACCCTGTCCGGCAGGACCTGTTCCATCTCCAAATGGCATTGTCAAACCTCCTCTAAAATTTTTGTCAATCCCGCACCGTGAAAGTGCCGCACTTCGCGGTGCCTGATCTCGTTCCATGCTTGCGCTGCTGCCTCGCGCGTCTTCTCATCACAGTCCGGGCATAATCCGCATTCACGCAGCCCCGCAGCAGGCAGACTGTTCTTCCTCAGCGCCAAGGCCAATGGCCACCACGTCCGAAGCCACGACCATATCCGCGACCCCAGTTCCTGCCGCCCATTCCACGGCCTGCCCAGGCCGGAATCCCTTGATAGCTACGCAGGGCCAGGCTTTTACCATTCCTGCTCACTTCCCGCGCCACCAGGACGGTTGCTCCCTGGGTCTGCAACTTCGACCCTGTCACACTCACCGTGTCTCCTTTGGCAAGGCTGAAGTTGTTTTGCGACAGGAAGAATGTCGGCCAGAGGCGGCCGTCGTAGCTTCCGTTCTCCGTTTTCAATGTCACCTGCGTGCCGCCCCGCCGGCAGGGGTAAACGGCATTCTGGACAGCCTCAAGGACTCCATGAGCAGTGATTTCCGTCGAGGGGTTGTAGAAGCAGCCATAGTTCATACCTGGACCCATCTGGGGCCAGGCTTGCGCAACGACCAGCAGTATTGCGATAACCCCTCCGGCCATCACAAGCATTCGACTGCGATCAGTTTCCCAATGCATCTCTTTATCTCCTTTCTTGAGACTGCTCTCGCGTCATTTTCAGGCCGCACTTCGGGCACGCTATCTGGTGGCATGGCTGCCCAGTGGTGTGCGGCAATTCCTCGCCACAGTTCAGACAGACACAATAGCCGGCCTGCCCTGCAGTGAACGGGCCACCCAATCCCCCTGCCGCTCCTCCGTGGCGTCTACAACGGCCGCCGCCGGGTCCACGTCCAGCACCCATTCCAAAACCTCCTGGCATTGCGTATCTCCTTCCTCCCATGCACCTGCGCTGGCGGTGCGCACCTGGCATGCTGTACGTCCGCGTCGCCAGTCTCCCATTCAGATAGGCCGCCAATACTTCTTCGACTGGCCCACAGACGAATCCGATCACCTCAACGGCCGATGAAACCAAAGCGGCCTCGAATTGCACCGAAATCCCGCCGCAGATGAGGACCCCCGCCCCCAGATTTCGAACCTCGGCAGCACGTGCCGGGGGATCGGTTCGGGTCAATTTACGTTCCTCTCGCCGCTGCTCCTGGCCGTTCTCGACGTCGATGAGCAGAATATTGCCTGCCGTGTCAAAAACGGGAGAAACTCGACCCTGCCAGTGTGGGATTGCGATTCTCATCGTCTTGCCTCGAAGCACGCCCGCTTCCACAACCACAAATCCTTTGAATTAGTGCACCATCCAGCCACAATCGAGGGCACAGGTCTTGCATCTTGCAACATCAGGGAGCTACTGTGTCTTGCAAATTGCACCAAGACTCGTCAAAATGAAGGGTGATCAATACACTGCCCAGCGATCCTATCCTCGATTCGATCAACGAAGGTGTCTTCAGCGTCGATCCTGCGTGGCACATCACCGCCTTTAACCGTGCCGCCGAGCGGATCACCGGCGTGCGTAGGCAGGACGCCATCGGCCGATCGTGCTGCGAGGTTTTCCGTGCCAGCATCTGCGAGCACGCCTGCGCTCTCAAGCGGACCTTCTCGACGGGAAGGCCCGTCATCAATGCCACCGCCAATATCGTCAGTGCAGTCGGGGAACAGATCCCGATCCGCATTTCAACCGCGCTGTTGAAGGACGGAAGCGGCGGCGTCATCGGAGGTGTGGAGACCTTTCAGGACCTCAGCCGAGTCGAGGAACTCCGTAAGGAGCTCGAGTCCCGTTATACGTTTGAAGATATTGTCGGACGAAGCCAAGTGATGAGGCGCATTTTCGAGATCCTGCCGAAGATTGCAGAATCAAGCAGTACAGTCCTGATCGAAGGAGCGAGCGGCACCGGCAAGGAACTCTTTGCCCGCGCCATTCACAACCTCTCGCCACGAAAAAGAAGGCGGTTTGTCGCGGTGAACTGCGGTGCGCTGCCGGACACTCTGCTTGAGTCCGAGCTTTTCGGCTACAAGGCGGGGGCTTTCACCGACGCGCGGCGGGATAAGCCGGGACGGTTTGCCCTTGCCGACGGCGGAACGATCTTCCTGGATGAGATCGGCGACGTTTCATCCGCCATGCAGGCGCGCCTGCTGCGAGTGCTCCAGGAGCACTGTATTGAGCCTCTAGGCGGCGTCGAACCCGTCAAGGTAGATGTTCGTGTGGTGGCGGCAACGAACAAGGATCTGGCAGAACTGGTCCGCAAGGGCCAATTCCGCGAAGACCTGTTCTACCGCATCCGTGTGATTTACCTGAAGATTCCGGCACTTCGAGAGCGGCGCGAAGACATCCCTTTGCTGATTGACCATCTCATTGCAAAATTCAACCGCCTGCAGGGCAAAGACATCGCCGCCGTTTCGAAGGATGTATTAGCACGACTGATGGAGCATGATTATCCGGGCAACGTGCGCGAGTTGGAGAACATTATCGAGCAGGCCTTTGTCCTGTGCCGGGGCGGATTGATCGATGCCCGCCATCTTCCACCCGAACTTCGGCCGCCAAGCCTTCGGGCTGGCACGCTGGATGGAGGGATGAGTCTGCGAATAATGGAGAAGCGTCTGATCGAGGCGGCGCTCACGCGCTCGGGCGGCAACCGCCAACGTGCAGCTCGCGATCTGGGCATTGATCCCAGCACGCTCTACCGCAAGCTCAAGGCCCTCGATTTTCAACCCCTGCCATCAAATAGGCGCAAGCCTCAACGATAGCCTTGCATTCTGCACGATTCCCCGATCCTCCCGGGAAAGGACAGAACCCGCAGACCCTTGTATTTCAAGGGACTGGCAGCTTGCCAGCCCGATGGCAAGCCGCGTGCTTGTGCACCCAATAGTGAGGGTTAATATGAAACTTGCAGTCACATCTGAAGGAAATACCCTGCAGTCGCCGCTGGACCCGCGTTTTGGCCGGGCCCGGTACTTCATCGTCGTGGATACGGAGACAGGTAAATTCTCGGCTGTGGACAATACCGTCAATTTGAACGCCGCTCAAGGCGCCGGCATTCAGGCCGGCAAAAGAATTGCCGGACTGGGAGTCGAGGGCCTCGTAACCGGGCACGTCGGCCCGAAAGCGTTCTCGACTCTCGAGGCCGCTGGAGTGCAGATCCACACCGGCGCCTCCGGAACGGTGGGCGATGCCATTGAACAATTCAAGGCCGGCAAGCTTGTGCCTATCACCTCGCCGGACGCCGAAGGAGGGCGGTCCTAACACGCTCCGGTGCTACCAAACCGGTTAGCTGACCGCAAACTTACTGATGAATGAACGGAATGATTCGGCGATCTCCAGAGCCATCGTGGAGAGCTACCATCAGAAATTGCTACGCTCGCTTGAGGGAGATGTCGTCATTGTGGGTGCCGGACCTGCGGGTCTCACTGCAGCGTCCCATCTCGCGACGGCAGGCCGAAAGGTCACGATTGTGGAAAAGCGCCTGGCGCCGGGCGGCGGTGTTTGGGGCGGCGGCATGGGGATGAACGAAGTCGTCGTCCAGCAAGAAGCGACGCCGATCCTGGAAGCTGCGGGCATCCGCTATAATCGCCGGTCTGATGGTCTATGCATTGTCGATGCCGCAGAACTGGCCTGTGCCCTGAGCCTTCAGGCAATTCGGGCCGGAGCGGTCTTCCTGAACCTGATGACGTTCGAGGACCTGTGCGTGCATGACGGGAGGGTGACGGGAGTGGTCGTCAATCGGACAAATATCTCCGGCGTTTTGCCCGTCGACCCCATCGTTCTTCAGGCAGAAACTGTGATTGACGCGACCGGACACGAAGCTGTGGCTGTCGAACGGCTTCGTGCGCGAGCCCTCCTCTCCCCACATTTGAAGTCTGCCGGCTCCGGCGAGGGGCCCCTTAACGCCACGAGTGGAGAGAAGTTTGTTGTTGAACGGGTCACGGAGGTCTTTTCGGGTTTGTGGGTAACCGGGATGGCTGTCGCTGCCGCCCTTGGCGGTCCCCGCATGGGGCCTATCTTCGGAGGCATGCTGTTATCAGGCATGCGCGTCGCCCGGCTGATCCTGGAAACGAAATGAAAGCTTCTCTAGACTGCATTCCCTGCCTTGTACGCCAAGCTCTAGATGCTGCCAGAATGGCCTCCCCCGACCCGCTTGTCCACAAGCGGGTTCTCTGTGAAATGTTGCGCTGGACGGGAGAGATGGATATGGACGAACCACCTCCCATCCTGGGACAACGCTTTCACCGCTGGCTGCGCGAGATCACCGGCATCGAGGATCCGTACCGTTCAGCAAAGGACCGCTTCAACCGGCTGGCGCTGAGCCTCCTCCCCGATCTGAGAGCCACCATTAAAGCTGCGCAAGATCCGCTGGCCATGGCGGTATGCATAGCCATCGCAGGGAATGTTATTGACATGGGTACCAACGGGAATCTGACAGAGTCGGAAGTGCGCAAGTCCATCGACGAGGTGCTTGCGGAGCCGCTCACAGGGATCGAGAACGGATTCCGGCAAGCCATCGCCGAAGCGCAAGACATCCTGTACCTAGCTGATAACACAGGAGAGATTGCCTTTGACCGGTTGCTGATTGAACAGCTTTCACCCCCGCGCGTCACTTTAGCCTTGCGGGGTAGTCCGGTCATCAATGACGCGACCTTGACCGACGCGCGCTATGTGGGCCTGCATGAGATTGTGAAGGTCATCGACAACGGCTCTGACGCCCCAGGCACCGTACTTGAAGACTGCAGCCCGGAGTTTGTCCGGCGGTTCACCGAGGCCGACTTGATTCTTGCCAAGGGACAGGGCAACTTCGAGACGCTCAACGATGAGCCGAGGAATATATTTTCCCTTTTCAAGGCTAAGTGCCCCGTCATCGCAGCTCATGTTGGAGTGCCGGTTGGGACCTACGTGTTGGCGCAACCGAATGCCAGACTTTTGAGTTCGGAAGGTCCCGGAGGAAGCAAGAGATGTTGAATAACCCCAAAGCCTCTCCAGAAGACTCGTGCACTGAGAAAGCAGCGTGCGCGGCCTGCGGGGGGCGCAATGCTCGACACCTCAACACAGGGGTCTTGAAAGGCCAGGGGAATTCAAGGAACGCCAGGAACTCCAATCCCGCCCTTCCCGCATCCGGCACAAAGTTATCGTGCTGTCGGGCAAAGGAGGCGTCAGCAAAAGCACTATAGCCGTAAACCTGGCCATGGGGCTGACGCAATTAGGAAAGAGTATTGGGCTCTTGGATGTTGATATTCATGGCCCCAGCGTTCCGACCATGTTGGGGCTTGAAGGGGAAACAATCCAGGGATTCGAAGGAGGAATGCTCCCGGTTGATCTGGCCGCAATGAAGATCATGTCCTTGGGATTTTTGTTGCAGAACCGGGACGATGCCGTAATCTTGCGCGGGTCCATGAAGGCAGGTGTGATCAAACAGTTCCTCACCACACCCCAAAAGGTGGCTGCCGTGGATGTACGAAAGTCGATTACGTTCTGCAGGAAGCTTCAGGTGCCGGTGATTGGCGTCGTAGAAAACATGAGCGATTTGCCTGCCCAAAGTGCGGTGAGGTCACTCAAATTCTGTCTTCGGGCGGGGGGTAAGCGAATGGCTGAGGGCATGCGTGTGCAGTTCCTAGGCTCGATTCCATTGGATCCGAAAATAGCCGAAGCGTGCGATGCGGGCCAAGCCTTTGTTGATCACTATGCTGCGACGCCCACCGCGCAGGTCATGCAAAACATCATTCAACCCATTGCGGCCTTGGATGAAACCAAGGTCGACAAGAAAGCAACACAAAAGACAAGACAGGAGGACAACTGCATGAGGATTGCAATTCCATTGGCGGACGGAAAACTCGCCATGCATTTCGGGCACTGCGAGCGTTTTGCCCTCATAGACGTAGACCAGGCCCAAAAGAAGATACTCACACGGGAGGATGTTGCGGCCCCGCCGCATGAGCCCGGGCTGCTGCCCAGGTGGCTGGCAGAGCGCGGCGCCAACACCATCATCAGCGGCGGCATGGGACAACGGGCCCGAGGGTTGTTTGAGGAGCGAGGCATTCTTGTGCTGGTTGGCGCACCTCCTGATATGCCCGAGAACCTGGTAGGTCATTATCTTGCCGGAACTCTACAGGTGGGCCAGAACATCTGCGACCACTAAGAAGCAACAACCAACATAGCCGGGTGTCTTCCGTTATCCCGTCACAATGGTCACTCGGCGTTGGCCCGCACTGGATACCGACGCCGGGCCAATAAAGGGATCGTCGGTATGTATTCTAGACTCAGATGAATACCGGGCATAGAGGGAGATCACCAACATGAAAGATCTTGGCCAACTCAACTGCCACCTCTGCAGCGTCAAAGCTTGTCGAAGTGAGCCCAACACAAAGAAACCGCCTCAATTCTGTCCCACGCTCACCGAAACCGAGCGACTGGCGGCCGTCGAGCGTACCTATCTCGAAAACGAAGAACTGCGTAAGTGGGCTTGTGAATCCGCACGCACGGAGTCTGCGGGCTATTGCCGCAGCACCCGCGTCCAGGAAATCATGGATTTTGCCCGGCGGATGGGGTTCACGAGGATGGGAATCGCTCATTGCGTTGGCCTGCTGGAAGAAGCTAAGATCGCCCGCGCGATCTTCCTCAGCAACGGCTTTGAAGTGGAAGCTGTGTGCTGCAAAGTGGGCTATATCAACAAGGAAAAGGTCGGATTGAGTGACAAGGACAAGGTGCATTCCGGCCAGTTCGAGGCGTTGCGTAATCCCATCGCCCAGGCTGAACTATTGGCTCAGGCGGGCACACATCTGAATGTTCTGATTGGGCTCTGCGTGGGCCACGATAGTCTATTTTTCAAGCACTTCCAGGCGCCTGTAACCGTGCTAGTCGCCAAAGACCGTGTGCTGGGACACAATCCAGTTGCAGCCCTTTATACCAGCCACTCCTACTATCGACGGTTGAAGGAGCAGCCGGCAAAGTAAAACGAGGGTTAACCCTGCTCCTCCGCACGCGAGATTGTAAAAATTTAAAAGGAGAAAAACGATGATTTTCAAACATGCTGCAGAAGTCCCTCCCACGAAGATCGCCAAGGAAGGTTTCAGGGGTATGACAGCAAGATTTGCACTCACTAAGGATGATGGATGCTCCCGTTATGCCATGCGACTGTTCGAGTTCGAGCCGGGCGGCCATACCACGCTGCACGCGCATCCCGAGGAACACGAGTTCTTTATCCTTGAAGGCGAACCTGCGATCGTGGATGGCAGCGGTAACCAAACTTCCTTGCGGCCTGGCGATTTCGTTTTCGTACCGCCGAACGAGACGCACCAGCTTAGGAATTTGGGTGACACAACGATGAAGCTGATCTGCACGATTCCCATTTTCCCCGGTAAAAATGGGAAGGATACTGGCGGGCAGAACAACGCTTAGTTGTGCTCGGCAGAGAGAGGCGGCACGGCGCCAGATGAATGAAGTAGAACGCTCGCAAGCAAAACCCGCAGAGTGATGTAAGCAGAAGACGAAGGGAAATACATTCTGCAAGAAAGTAAAGGCCTATGGAGCGCTTGCGAAGTGCCTACTACGACAAGTTCTCGAAATTTTACGACCGATTTGTCACGCTCCATTCAGGCGACAAGCAGGGCTTGGCGAGGTCGTTCCT
Source organism: Acidobacteriota bacterium (assembly GCA_021787735.1). Lineage (GTDB taxonomy): Bacteria > Acidobacteriota > Terriglobia > UBA7540 > UBA7540 > SCRD01. The sequence goes on from JAJYLL010000047.1 coordinate 23,760, forward strand.
TACCGATCACCTGCCCGTTAAAAACGGCGCATCAACCCTCGACCTATGCACGGGGACGGAGGCTGCGCAGCATCTGCTCAAAGGTGGGGCGCAGCCTGGAAAAGTCACGCTCCGGCGAAATGAATACGACATAGATGACGCTGTTTTGCTGATACGGCACCGCCACCAGCCAATCATGTTCCGGCAGGGGCTGGCCATTGGATCCGAGTGGTGACTGGCCCATCAGATCCACCGATTTCGCCTGCACTCCATTGACCGTAATGTTGTGGGTGGCACTGACGCGCAGTCCGGGATTCTGCTGCGCCAAGCTCGAAACCAATTCCTGCACGGCACCGTCCAGGTTAATGGCATTCTGCGGCTGGAAGGTGCTGATCATGGCACCATAGGCGATCCCGCTCTGGCTCAGCCCAGCCTGCGGTGCGATCGTCACTCCGCCTCCCTGCGGGTCCTGACGGGCCTGCCAGTTGCTCGGACGCTCGACAGAGAACGCCTGGGTATTCAGCGGCTGGAAGCTGCCGCTGGGCATCACGTCGGGCAAGCTGACGCTCCCCAAAGTGCTGGGGCCGGACAAGTCCTCCGGCATGCCCGCATTGTGAATCTGGCCGCTCTTGGCCATCTGTGCGATTTCCTGGGCAGTGTAGGCGCGCGTACGCTGCGCCTCCTGCCTGATCCGAGTAAATTGAACAGTGTCGGCGAGGAAGTGCTCGGGTGGCCAATTCTGCACTTCCCTGCTGACCGCCTCGTAGCGGTTGCCGGGATTAGGATGGTCGCTCAGGAATTGCGGTCCGCCGGTGCCGCCCTGCTTTTCCAGGGTCTCAAAGAACAGTGCCATCTGGCGCGGATCGTACCCGGCCTTGTACATGATGATGGCTCCTACTGCGTCGGCCTGCGCTTCGTCGGCACGCGAGTACTTCATGCTCAGCATGCCACCGCCGACCTGCCCTCCGATGGAAGCGAGGGCGCCACCGAATCCGCCGATCATCCTTCCGAGAAGTTGGCCCAGCCCGGCAAGCAGGTTGGGCACCTGGTTCTGGCTCATCTGCTTGGCCGAATGCTGCATGTACACGTGGGCCATCTCATGAGCCATCACGCCAGCTAATTGCGCCTCATTGGCGGCATAATCGATAGTCCCCAGGTTTACGAAAATGGGTCCGCCGGGCAGCGCGAAGGCGTTGATCTCCTTCTGCTGCACCACGTGGAACCGGTAAGGCCAGTCATATTGCTGCGGGATGACCGTCTGTAACCGCTTGCCGAGCTGCTGCGCGTACTGCGTGATGGGGTCAGAATCAGGCAGGATTGGCATTTGCTTATAGACTTCGCCTGCGGCTTTCAAGCCCTCCTTCTCCTGTTCTTGCTTGCTGATGGACACTTGGCCTGGATTGGGCAGCTCCGGCGTACTCTCCTTAACGGCCAGCAACAAGCCGGGTGCCGCCAATGTCACCGAGAGCGCCAGCGCCCGAGCCGAGAGATTGTGCAAAGACAAGTGTATTCTCATCATTCCTCTTGCCCGGCGGAGGGGTTCCGCCGCACAGATACTTCCGCCCCAGGGGAAAACTGATTATTCGACCGCGATTTCCATCTTGGATTTGCCAGACCCTTTCAGTTTTTACCAACCGCCTCAGTTTGATCCGGCATGCCTTGCACCTGGATGGGCAAGGTTGCTGCGGACGCCGTTCTCACGCAGGCGATGAGGCATTCCAGTCCTGAAACCAAACGCGATTATCTATTGGGAATGCACGAGGAGGTCCGCGAGGCAATGGATGAAGCGAACCGGGAGTTCTTCGGCGATGGCGGTTATCACATTTTTAGCACAGTCGCCGAAAAAACCAATCCAGAGTCTGAGGAAGAAAGCTTGCAAACGGTTGAAACTTAAGCTGAACAACTGGTGGACCTGGGGAGGTTCGAACTCCCGACCCCCTGGTTGCAAACCAGGTGCTCTCCCAACTGAGCTACAGGCCCATTTTCATTTGAATGATTATACTACAGACACCGTATTCCTCGGGGCGCTGAGAACATTGGATACAAATTCGGCTGTTAACCACAGGCCGCCAGCGTCAATGGAGGTGTCTCGTGTCGCGTGTAACGATGGCTGAAGCCGGTGAGAGCCTTCCCGCTGGGCAGGCAGACTCACCCCGGAGCCCGCTCCAAAGCTTGGATGGACGGCTTCTCGTCCACTACCGAAACCGAGAAGCTCCGGGCAGCTTAGGCAGAGCCCCACGATATCCGCGGTCTTTCTGGTAAAGTCAGGGTAGGTCGAGGTACACCAGCTTCGGCGGCGCTGCGGCGGCATGTTATACCGCCGCAGCACACGCCACACTTGCTCTTCACTTACATCGCCCAGAACATGGACTGCGAACTTTCCCGTCCAAGTGCCGTGGCTGGCCAGAGGAGACTGATCCAACCGCGCCAGCACTCACTTCTCCGTGCCCGCATCCCAGCGTTGGGGCTTGCCCCAAGGGTCGCTATCGTGCGCGGAGGAGCAGTGAATCAAGCAGTCCGTATGTGCTTGGCGGCGTTCGCATCATTTCCGGGCACGGGCACGACCGCTTTAATGTCCACGGGGCCCATAGCGTATTCGGTAGGACCGAGGCGATCGTTCGAGTCCAGCATTTCGTCCCACGAAATCTTCTTGCCGGTATAGGCCGATTCCCTGCCCAGAATGGCAGTAAGCGTCGAGTACGCCACGTGTTCGGCTTCGTTCACGGGTTGATTGGTCCGAATGGCGGTGAGGAAATCGATATGCTCCTGAACGTAGGGATTGAATTTGGTCTTTCCCGGGGTCTGGCCTTGTTCCTGGTATTTCCACACGACATTGCCCTTCAGATCATAAATCGTATCTTTGCAATTCGTGAACCCCTCCGTCCCCAGCACCAGATCGGAGACTTCATTGGCGCAACCGTCAATCTGTCGGCACATGGTGTCATTGACTCCCCCGTTGGGGTAGGCATACTGCACGTTGAAGTGGTCATACTGGTCGCCCGTCACGCGCCGGGCGCGCCCGCCGTCGCCCACGGCATAAGTCGGATGCATTCCCGTAAACCAGATCACGGTATCAATGTTATGGACGCACTGTTCCACGATATGGTCACCCGAAAGCCAGCGCCAGTTGAGCCAGTCGCGAATCATAGCTTCCATATCCGACCACCCCTTCCTCCTGGGCGTATACCACAGTTGACCAACGTTGTAGCGGGAGCGGGCTGCGAGGATCTGGCCGATGGCGCCGTTGGAAACGCGAGCGTAAGTTTCCCGGTGGGGCCGGTCGTGCCGCCATAGAGTTCCAGCCACCACGCAGAGGTTGTAAGCTGTGGCTTTCTGGCCGCTCGCCAGGATGGAGCGCACCCCAGGAGCATCGACAGCGCACGGCTTCTCCAAAAAGCAGTGTTTTTTGGCATCGACAGTAGCCCCGAAGTGCTGGGGCCGGAAATGTGGCGGAGTGGCCAGCAGCACCAAGTCCACGTCGGAATCCAGCACCTTCTTGTAGGCATCAAAGCCGATAAAACAATGGTCGTCGTCAACCTGCACCTGCGCCTTCTTGGAAAGATTGGCGCGGCAGGTATCCATGTGGTCCTTCAGAACGTCCGCCAGCGCCACGATTTTGACGCTGGGTCCCGCATTCAGAATGTTCAGGGTAGCACCCGTCCCCCGGTTGCCACAGCCGATCAGGCCGACCTTCAGAACCGGGCCATCCGGGGCCAAGTCAACGAACTTCACAGGCGGGTAGGACTTCTTGCAACTTGCCAGCACCGCTCCGGCACCGACTGCCGCGACCGCACCGATAAAAGTTCGGCGGTTAAAATCGCGTTTTCCCTCTTCCCTTTTCTCGTCAGTCATATCGGATCTCCTTTAAACAAGAATAAAGCTCAAATCAGAAACTCGTCTCATCCCGGGCCGCGCCGATTCCCTCACGACCCCTCGCCTGGCGGCGGTTCACCATGCAGGCGGGACATTGATCAGCGTTTTCCGCTGTCTCTCTCCTGCCGATTTCCGGCGGACTGGGTGCCTTCGTCGTATTCGCGGACCACCCGGAAGTCCACATCGGTACAGTCCGAATACCACCAAATGCTCTTGGGCGATTGGGGGTCGGTCAGCAGCCAAGCGTCTGTCCGCGTGTGGTCGCGTGCCGCACAACGCAAGTCGGCAGCATCCGAACGGTACGAACCTCCGCGCACCACGTGCTCCTTGCCGGAGGCCGGGCCGCGCGGATCGACTGCCAGAGTGTTGGCATAGGCGCTGTACGCATCCGGTGAGTACCAATCCTGGCAGAATTCCCTCACGTTGCCTAACATATCCACCAACCCCCAAGGATTGGGCCTGGTCATTCCAGTGGGATGCGTTTCATCCAGGCTGTTACCCTGATACCAGGCGTAATAGCTGATCGGCGTGGTCTTTACTCCCAGCAGGCGATTCAGCCATCGCTGCGTGGTGAATGAAGCAGGATTGCCCTTGAAGAAATACGGGGTAGTAGTGCCCGCGCGCGCGGCATACTCCCACTCCGCCTCCGTCGGGAGCCGGTACTTCTGTCCGGTAATTTCGGAAAGCCACTCACAAAACTGGGTGGCGGCATAAAAGGTCATCGTGATGGCCGGCCTCGACCCTCTGCCCCAGCCCTGGTCTGGAGACCCATAAGGCGGAGTGGGCCCAGTTACGGCGTCAGCTTTGCCGGCATCCGGAGCGTCCCGATTGCGTCCTTTATTCCCGCGCTGCATGAGGTAAACCTCGTACTGTTCCCATGTCACCTCCGTCCTTTCCATCCAGAACGGACTGATTTTCACCTCGTGGACCGGGCCCTCGTCGGGGCGCCGGTAGGGTTCCGAATCGGGGCTTCCCATCCGGAAAGTGCCGCCAGGAACGGCTACCATGCGGATTTTCACGGTCGAGTCGGGAATCACTTCGGTGTAACTCTTGAACCCCTGGGGGTTCAACGGGAACGCCTTCTCGAGTTCCTGTTCCTGGGCCGCTTGCTGAGCCGCGCCCTCATCCACAGCTTCCTCAGTTCCCTTGCCACGATAGTGCCCCGTGTGCAGGTGGCAGTTGATGCACTGCATCTTGTCCTTGGAACGCTGGTAGTGCAAGTGGGCATCCACGCCCTTCTTGGAGAGCCCCACGGAGAAAAGATTGGCGTGGCAGCGAATGCAAGCGCTGTCGTAAGTGAACGTGCGCGCCTGGGCCAAGGTCTGTTTGGATCGCCAGTTGATTTTGGTCGGGTCCATGAAGAGTTTACCGTAAATATCCTGGATCCCCAAGCGGGCTTTCTCCGTATAGTACTCCATTCCGCCGGCGGGGAGGTGGCAATCGACGCAATGAGTTACGACGCCACTCTTAGTGGAGAAATGCGGCGAGCGAATCCAGGTTTGCGTGGCGTCCGGGTGGACGTGACAGGCCTGATCACAGAACTTGTCCGAGGAGGTGGCGTCCACGCCGACCTTCATAGAAAAAATGACCGCGATGCCGAGGCAAAATCCTATTCCGACAAAAACCAGCTTCCGGGCCCTCTGGGATGGGCGGGAATCAGCGCTTTTCGGCTCTTTATCCCGTTTGCGAAAGAAAAAAACACGCACCTGTCCTATTTGCTCCTTTTTGGCAATCCGTGGCATGAAGTGGGAAACCCGCGTGAGGTGTAGTGCTTCCATTCTCCGCCCACGCGTCGGACCCATAAGGCCGACACGCCAGGAAGAGATTGGGCAACCCGAATTCCATCTGCCACAGACATCAACGAAAACGCCGTGGCGAGCGCGTCGGCAGTAGTCGAATCCCTGGCCATTACGGTCGTGCTGCTGCTCCCTTCCAGTGCCCAGCCGGTTAGAGGATTGATGACGTGTGAGTACCGATGGCCCTTGACCTCCAAAAACTGATGCTCATCACCGGAGGTGGAAACTGCGCGGGCGCTCAGCAACAGCGTGCAGGGCACAGCCCCGGCATCCGAGTCGGCGGTATCGATGCGGACTTTCCAGCCGGAACTTCCTGGCGGAGGTTCACCCGTGACGACCTCTCCCCCCGCCACGACCAGGGCGTGGCGGATGCCCTGCGATTGCAAGACGGCCAGCATCTGGTCGGCGGCATAACCCTTCCCGATGGCGCCCAAATCCAGCTTCATGCCGGCGCGCTTCAGAAACACGGTGTGATGCACAGGATCCAGTTCAATATTGCGATAATCGACCAGAGCTTTTGCCTTGGCTATTTCCGCCGGATCAGGCAGGCGTCCGTTTTTGCGGGCGCTGCGCCATAAGTCAACCAGGGGGGCGATGCTGACATCGAAATAGCCTTGGGAAAGCTTCGAGGTCCACAAGGACTTTGCCAGCACGTCATAGAGGTCGCTGCTGACCGGGAACGGCGCTGCGTTGCCGTCGCGCATAAGGCGCGCCAGTTCGCTGTCAGTGCGATAATCGCTCATGACCTGCTCGAGTTCCTCGGCGCGGTCGAATGCCGCCTCCGCCGCCTTGGAGGCCTCCGCATCCGAGGCCGCGTACATCTCAATTCGGAAAATGGTTCCCATGCGAGGGAGAGAATACTGAAAGCGCTGGAGGGGCGTCTTGGCGGCCGCGAGCCCCGAGGAGGTCGTGACGATGCCAAGTCCGAGCGCGAGGAAGAATAGACAGGCGCCTGAGCACAAACGGACTTCCACACGGCTGACCCGGGAGATGACGGAGTAATTAGAAAACACTTCAGCTCGCAAAGCGTGAGACAGGATGCCAAAGCACTCGCGGAGGGAACAACATGTGGCGTCCGCTGTCGGGTGCCTCTCCAGACCACTCGATGGTCTGACTGATTCTCTCCAAGCCGATGCGTTCGATAACTTCAACAAAGTGTATCTCGTATTCGGCAGTAAAGTTCATGGTTCTCCCGACAGCGGCAGGAAGTCGTGGAGTACACTATCACCGGAATTAACGGTTGGGCATTCCGGAGATTGAAAATATACACCTACTCGGGTGAAAGCAAGCATATTTTTTCTTCACGCGGTCACACCCATTGTCAACAACCCATCCATAGCCCCTGAGAATGCGTCGCCAGAGCTTCCAGAACCCGTTTTTTCAGATACCTGCCCTCTTCTGGAAGATATCGCAATCGTTTTCGTGGAGGCCGGCAGCCTTGGCTACCATCACCAAGTAATCCACCGGTCGCCGGCGAGCAAGATTATGAATCCTGGATTAAGAGTCCTCGGTTCTGAGTGTTGAAAAAAGGCAGAATCAGGAACGGAGAAACGTAATTGCATTCATTCAATCACCAATCGCTCAATCACCAAGGGTCCGTTCGCACCGCAGCGCCACCATGGGATCAACCTTTACCGCGCGCGTCTGTAGCGGCGGCTTCATGCCGCCAATTTCAGATGTGGCGCGGTAAACGCGCCCCTACTCGTATCTCAACGCTACCATGGGGTCGACCTTGGCGGCCCGCCGCGCAGGGATATAGCACGCCAGCAACGCCACGGCAATCAGGATGAGCGAGACGGCAACGAACGTCAGTGGATCTGTGGGCTTCACGCCGTACAACAAGCTCGACAAAAACCTTGTCAACGCCAGCGCTCCAGCGATGCCGATGGCTACGCCAATCAACGCCAGCTTCAACCCCTGACCGACGATCATCTTCAGCACATCCCGGCGCTCTGCCCCCAGCGCCATGCGAATGCCGATTTCGTGTATTCGCCGGGTTACCGAGTAGGAAACGACCCCATAGATTCCAATCGCGGCGATCAAGAGGGCCAGGCCGCCGAATACCGCCAGCAAAATCGTGTGGAAGCGCCAGTCGGTCAGTGAAGATGTAACGACATCTTCCATGGTGTTGACCTGGTTCAGGAGCAGGTCTGAGTCCAGCGACCGCATTGCAGCACGGACCTCGGGAACAGCCGCCAGCGGAGCCTGTTTGGACCGGACCACAAATGCGGCTTCGCCGACCCCACTGGACTGCGCGAATGGAATGTACATTGTCGGTGCTGGAGGCTGCGCGAGGTTGTCTGTGCGGGCGTCACCGACAACCCCAATGATCTCGCGGGGGCTGGGCTCGGATTCCGCCGGTCCCATGGGCTTGCCGATCCAGATTTGCTGTCCGATCGGGTTCTGAGTGTGCCAGCACATGTTTGCCATGCTCTTGTTGATGATTACGACAGGCTGACTGGAGGCATCTTCGGCCGTGGAAAATGTGCGTCCGCGCAGGAGCGGCATACGCATTGTCTGGAAAAAGTCCGGACTGGCCACGCGAATGTCTGCGTCAAACGCTTCGCCGGACAGAGTCGGAGCGGAGCTCCCCACGACATTGAAGAGAATGTCGCCTCCACCTTCAAGCGGCAGAACGTTGGTCAGCGCAACCTGATCGATTCCCGGCAATGCGCGCAAGCGGGCCAGGGCACGATCCAGGAACGCGGACCTTTCTGCGGGCGAGCGGTACCTGTTCTGCGGAAGCGAGATTTTGAACGTCAGCAGATGGCTTGGATCAAACCCCGGGTGAACCCGCAGTAGCCCGACGAAACTCTCGATCACCAGGGCTGCCCCGATCAGGACAACCAGGGAAACGCTAAGTTCGCTTGCAGCCAGCAAGCCTTGCACGCGCCCAAACCCTGACGAACCTGCCCGCAGGTCTCCCTCCTTAAGCGAGCAGTTCACGTCCGCGCGTGCGGCCGTGAGGGCAGGAGCCAGCCCAAAAACAAGCCCTGTGCCAATGCTCAACGCAAACGCAAAGGCCAAAACAACGCCATCGATCTGAAAATTCCCAACGTGAACCGTATTTACGGGGATCAGCGACACAACAGAAGTGAAGGTGGCATAGCACAAGAAAACACCCAGCATACCTCCAAGGAGAGCCAGCAATACGCTTTCCGCCAACAACTGCCTAACGATGCGGCGTCGACCGGCCCCAATCGCGATACGGGTGGCAATTTCCCGCTGGCGTGTGCTGGAGCGCGCCAGCGCCATGTTGGCAACGTTCACACAGACCAGCAGCAACACCAGGCCCACGGCACCAAACAGCAGCAGAGGAGCCGGTCCGGCCCAATGTGCCAGGAAGCTGCGAAGGGGTTCAAGATGAGCTCCTTCGTTGGGCCCAAACATCTTTGGGAACTCCTGCCTCAACTGCTTAAGCGGCGGCGTGAGTGCCGCTGCCGCCTGTGCGGGGGCGGCACCCTTTTTCAGCAGACCCAGACAAAGAATCCCTCCGTTTGCCGGGTTGTTGCTCGTCGGCGGGACGCGAACGGGAAACCAGAGGCCGGCGTCACGCACTCCAGGAAGGGGTAGCTGAAACCCTCTCGGCATAATGCCAACAACGGTGTAAGGCTCGTGATTAATCGTGATTGCTTTTCCGAGGATGCTTCTGTCCGCGCCAAACCAGGTTCGCCACAACCCGTCACTCAGAATCACCACGTCTCCGCCGCCCGGCCGGCCTTCCTCCGGCATGAAATTGCGGCCAAGTTCCGGACGAATGCCAAGAACAGGAAACAGACCGGTTGATGCCCCGGCACTGGGAACTTCTTGCGTTTCCGACCCGCTAGAGATAATCGAATCACTCCGCCAGTTCACCAGCGCCAGGTGGTCGAATAGACCTCCTTTCTGCTTCCAGGCAAGGTAAATGGGCATGGAAATGGAAGGTCCACCGATTGGATTGCTGACCCGGTCAACTACGTAGATTCGGTCCGATTGCGGAAAGGGAAGGGGCCGCAGAAACACCGCTTCGACAATTGAGAAAATCGCCGTGTTCGCCCCGATGCCAAGTGCAAGAGTGAGAATTGCGACCGCTGTGAAGCCGGGGTTGCGGCGAAGCTGGCGGAGGCCGTAGCGAATATCCTGAATAAGTTCTTCGATGATGCGGATGCTCCAGCGCTCGCGGCATTCTTCCTTCATGCTGCTGACGTTGCCAAACTGTCGCAGCGCCGCGTAGCGCGCCTCTTTTGCGTCCATCCCTCTGCGCAGGTTCTCCTCAGTGAGCATTTCGAGGTGGGCTTGCACGTCTTCATCAAGCTGTTGTTCCAGCTTCGCCTTGCGGAATAGACCAGTTAACTTTGAGAAAAGAACCCGTAGACGAGTCATCTCATCCTCCGCTCGCTATGGTCAGCAAGAGCCGCAGGCCACAAGGGCCTGCGCTACAGAGGCTGCCCGCTGGGCGGCCGGGCGGCGTCAAGCTCTCTGGTTGCCAGCCATCAGGCGCGCGATGACGGCGGTCATCCGTTCCCAATTCTCGGCCTCCTTCTTCAACTGGCGGCGGCCGGCAGCAGTCAATGAATAGAACCGGGCGCGGCGGTTGTTTTCGGAAACGCCAGCCTTGGACGCAATCCAACCCTTCTGCTGAAGGCGCAGAAGCGCCGGGTAAAGCGTTCCCTGGTTCAGTTGAAGCAGGTTCTCGGACACCTGCTCAATGCGCCGGGCGATGCCGAAGCCGTGCATCGGCCCCATGGTTTCCAGCGTTTTCAGGACCATCAGATCCAGCGTTCCCTGCAAAACTCCAGCCTTATCGTTACCCATTCCAAGCTCTCCTATAGAATGCCAACAGGAAGAAGAGTACGCCCGGACCTGTTGATTGTCAACAGGAAAGAAACCAGTATTTTCCGGGGGGGCCGCGGGCCGCGAGGGATTTTCTGAAACACCGACGGCATTTACTGCATCAAAGCTTTCATGAGGACCGTGCGCTCCAGTTTATTACACCTGTTGATGGCGTTACTGGCCGCCACAACATTGACACTGCCGGCCCGCGCGGGCATTTATGGCGAGATAACATTGAGCGCGGCTGCAGGGCAATCGGGCGCAGGCCACGCAGATTTCAAAGCCAGTCGCCTGCCGGTTCCGGCCCAAACGCCGCTCTGCCATCTGCGGTGCCGCGGGTTTGTCGCCAACGTACCGGACGCGCCTCCGCAACAGCATGCGGGCACGATTGCCGCGGTTGAAATTTTCGCTGCGAGGACCCGGCCGGCTGCGACTGAAGCGGCAATTAATCCGACTGCAATCTCTCCACCCGACAGTTCCCCGCCCCGTTTCACCGTCCTGCGGCTCTGATTTTCATCAAGGTAATTTCCACTTAATTGCAATGTCCGGCCATCCCAGGCAGATGCGCAACGGCGGAGTGTGCCATGCGCACGGCATGGAACCGGCCCGGGCTCACACAGGAAACGTGTCCAATACCAAATTCATAAAGATCGGAGATGCTATGTTCAAGAAGTACGAAGAATTTCATTACAAGGCCACCGGACGCCGCAGTCGGCGCCGTTTGGGGTTTGCCGCTGCTCTGCTATTCCTCGGCGCGGCGTGGCTGGCAGGGCCCAATGCCGCCATTGCGCAAGTGAGCGGCACGCCACAGGATGCCATTTCAGCAGAATTTCCTTACCAGTACTTTCCGCAAAATCTTCCTGCCGCCGGCATTGCCAGGTACTATCCCCAAACATGGACGACCTATGCCTCAAACCAGGGACGCAACGCAGTTTTCGGCCTGCCGGAAGGAGCCCCGGCGAATTTGCGGAAGGGTGTGAACTGGAAGTTCGCAGGGGCAGGAGCCGTTCCGTTGGACGGCCCGCCCATCAACGACAGCATCATCACCACGGCTTACGGAGTGGGCATGCCGGTGGGTGTGTCGGTGGTGAAAGGCATCACTTACGTGGGCAGCGACAACGGATACACCTACGCGTTGAACGCCGTGACCGGCAAGCTGATCTGGGCGCACTACGGCTGGAACATGACAATGAGCAATCCGCTGGTGGCGGATGGCCGTGTCTACGTGTCAACCGGCAACGCCTACTTCAACTACTCCAACACCATACTTTACTTGAACGGGAAGCGGCCCACTCGCGGCCCGGGACTCAACTCGATGTACGCGCTCGACGCCCGTACCGGCAAGGAGATCTGGGTCTATCATTTTCCTGGCGAGGCCATGCCGACCGCTGCTTACGAGAACGGATTCCTCTACATCGGGACCGGAGATGGGCACGTCTATAAATTGAACGCCGCCACCGGCAAACCGGCGTGGATCTCGGACATCGTTTCGTTCGTCAGCATGTCGTCGCCCGTGCTTAATAACAAATATCTGTTCGTCGGCGGAACACACCCGAACTTCTTCTACGCGCTGGACAAGAAAACCGGCAAGGTCGCCTGGAAGGTGACCCTGCCACACCTGGTAGCAACCGGGATGGGCGATTGCACGCCCGCCTACGCGGACGGTCTGGTGGTGCAGGAAGCCACTGTCGAAACCGGTGACCCCGCGAGGCCTGTGGCCAACGTGTTGCTGGCGCTCGACGCAGAAACGGGAAAGATCGTGTGGCAACATCGCTTTGATAACGGTCCCGTGCCGCCAGCCATGAAAACCGCAACACCCATGATCGCCGGTGGCAAGGTTTTTGAAGGCAGTCCCGT
>JAJYLL010000048.1:0-35389 GCA_021787735.1 Acidobacteriota bacterium
TTCATGGGCTTTCTCGCAGTACAACGACCGAATTCAAGAACCAGGTCCCTGCATCCAATTGGGCCTGTTCAACTTATGATGGGACAGTACTGATTTCAAATATGCAGTATTTTCGGCTGGCTATGGCCGGAAAGGCTACGATTTTGCCCGCTGGTGGCTCTGGTGGAGGTTTTCCCGGGGCGGGCAGATGGCCTCCCCAAATCGGTGCAGAAGGCGCCCAAAGGACGTGAACCTGGACTTTAGTCTTCCGCAATTTTGACAAATGCCTTATAATAAAAGAGTTGTTCACTCGAATGTGCTGACGGCACCGGAACTGGATTTGGCCAAGTCTTCTTCTCCGCGCATTTTTGTTTCTTTAGCACCTACTTCTCTGGATGCGGCCGAAGCGCACATCGAGAGTCTGGGCATCTCCGCCTCGCTTGGTTTTGAGCTTCGTCTTGATTTTCTCCAGAACCTCACCGGTTTAGAAACCGACCTGCACAAGATGCTGGCCCGGTTGCGCTATCCTCAGACTATTGCGACCTGCCGACGGGCAGAGGCCGGCGGGAAATTTCAGGGTTCGGTTGAAGATCAGATCGCTGTGCTGACCGCAGCGGCCCGTGCCGGATGCCAGTGGATTGATATTGAGATTGAATCCGTTAATGCTTTGCGCAAGAAGCCGTTCAAGTTGTTTGATCCCGCCAAGGTGATTGTTTCTTATCACAATTACAAGAGTACGCCTGACCTTGCAGCCGTTTATCGCCGTCTCGCCCGTTTTCCGGTGGAAGCCGTCAAGATTGCGAGCCATGCCCGGGACCTTCAGGACAATCTGAAAGTCCTCAAGCTGCTGAAGTCTAACCGCAGACGACACCCCAGGCTGGTTGCGCTTGCGATGGGGAGCTCAGGCATCTGTTCGCGGGTCATGGCTTTCCGCTGGGGATGTCCTTTTACTTACGCATCACTGGGCAACCACCATGCTGTGGCCAGCGGCCAGTTGGGGATTGACCACATGCGGTCGGTTTACCATGTGGATGATCTTGACGAGCGCACGCAGTTGTTTGGCGTGGTTGGGAAGCATTCTTCCATGTCCCTCTCACCGGCCATGCAGAACATTGCCTTCCAGGCCAAGCGCGTTAACGCACTCTACCTGCCCTGTGAAACCGGCCGGCTGAGCGACTTTCTGAAGTTTGCCCGATCCCTCAAGTTTGCGGGTTTCAGCATCACCATGCCCTTCAAGCAGGCGATCATGAGGGAACTCTCCTGGATGGACCCTTTGTCCGAGCAGATCGGAGCCTGCAACACTGTTGCGGTCCGGCATGGCAAGTGGATGGGGTGGAACACGGACTCTGCGGCTGTGGTGGAAGTACTGGCCAAGCGGTTGCGACTTTCCGGAAGCCGAATCCTGATCCTTGGTGCCGGAGGGGCCGCGCGGGCTGCGGCCTATGCTCTGGTTGCGGAGAAGGTTGACGTCTTTATTACCGCACGCCGAGACGCCGTGGCCAGAAGACTTGCCCGTGCTGTGGGCGCAGAAGCTGTTCCCTGGGAGAACGCGGACGGTATGGACGTGGATGCCGTGATCAACGCTACTCCGCTAGGTATGGTTCCCCATAGTGACGTGCATCCTATTGACCTTGCGCGACTGCGGACGCGCGTGGTTTTTGACATGGTCTATTATCCGGTCGAGACACGTTTCCTTTCGGAAGCGCGCGGTCGCGGGCTGGTGACCATATCCGGCCTCGAAATGCTGGTGGCGCAGGGAGCTCGGCAATTTGAAATCTGGACCGGGCAATCCGCCCCACGGGCCCTGATGGAGCAGGCCGTCCGCCAATCACTGAGCCATCCGGCAGCAGGTTAGTATTGCTGGTTCATCCCATTGTGCTGCTGCGGGCGGGCCAGCCCGAGCTTCCCATTCATTGATTCGAAAGGGTTTTTGACGGGGACCTCTGTCTGGCTTCCGCCCCCCTGATTGACATGGGCCAGCCCAAAGCTATAAGTTGGGAGGAAGCCTTCAGCTTAAGGGACCGCGCGTAATTGTCCCGCTGGAATGGGTTCTTGGGGAAATCTCTCGAAAGGGTTTGGCATGTTGCTGACATTAACATTTTCGGTGCCCGGAATTCCCGATTTCGGCACTTTCGTGGATCACGGTATCCGCATTGTGGCGATTTTAGTGGGTGCTTATGCGGCCGCCAAGATCCTGAATAAGTCGATTCCTACCATTCGCGTGCAGCTCATCGAAAGGATGAAGAAGCAAGGAAGGGCCGATGCGGAGCTCGAGAAGCGCGCGGCCACACTGAGCAGCATCTTCCGTAAGACGGTCGTAGTCGGAATCTGGCTGCTGGCCATTGTGATGGCATTGAAGGAATCCGGGTTTGACATCGGGCCCATCCTGGCCGGTGCCGGCGTGCTTGGCCTGGCGGTGGGCTTTGGCGCACAGCATCTGGTCCGGGACCTGTTTGCCGGCATGTTTATCCTGCTGGAGAACCAGGTCCGGGTGAACGATGTGGCCATTATCAACGGGACGGGCGGGCTGGTGGAGCAGATCAACCTGCGGACGATTGTTCTTCGCGGGCAGGACGGGACCGTATACGTTTTTCCGAACGGCACCATCACTACTCTTGCCAATATGACGAACGAGTATTCCTACTATGTTTTCAACATCGGAGTTGCCTACAAGGAGGACACCGATCATGTGGTTGAAGTCCTCAAGCAGGTGGCCGACGATCTGATGCAGGACGACCGGTACAAGCCGTTGATTCTGGCCCCGCTGGAAGTTCTGGGGGTCGATAAGTTTGGAGACTCTGCGGTGGTTATCCAAGCCCGCTTCAAGACACTTCCGATCCAGCAGTGGACGGTAGGACGCGAAATGAACCGCCGCATCAAGAAGAAATTTGACGAGGTAGGCATTGAAATGCCATTTCCGACCAGAAGCATTTACTGGGGCGAGGCAAGCAAGCCTTTTGCTATCCGCTCAGAACAGGACCGTGAAGAATTGAAGACGGTGATCCGCGAGGTCCTTGCGGAATACGCCGGACAGACTCCTGCGGCGCAGGCTGGAAACACTCTGCAAAAACCACCGGAGAAGGAATAGACAAAGCCAGGACCCGGCTGCCATCCACATTTAAGGAGCCAACCTTTCCCGGCTTTCAACTTATGGATACGACCACTCCTAATTTTTCGGAATTCCGCCGGCTGGCGCGCCAAGGCACCGTGGTGCCCGTCTACCGGACGATCGTGGCTGACTTGCTGAGTCCCGTCTCGGCCTTCCTGAAACTTGCCCCCGAGGCTTTCAAGAGCGCGACGGCGCACGGCAAAGGAAGTTCGCATCACAGCTTTCTGCTGGAAAGCGTGGAAGGCGGCGAACGTGTTGGCCGCTACACCTATTTCGGAGTCGATCCCTTCCAGGTGATCACCTGTCGTGGCAACCGGATCACTCTTGTGCGCGGGCGTGAGAAGACGGAAGAATCCGGGAATATCTTTGAATACCTGCGGCGAGTCGGATCAAAATACCGCTCGGTGAAGCTGCCGGGGCTTCCGCCATTCTGCGCCGGCGCGGTGGGTTACCTTTCCTATGAGGCCGTGCGCCAGCTTGAGCGCCTGCCGGCCCGCGTTGAACCCGACGTTGACATGGACGATGCGATCTTCATGTATTTCCGTACGCTCGTCGCCTTTGACCACGTCCGCCACCGGCTGTTCCTGATCGCCAACGTCCTGACGGAAGAGGACCCGGGAAATCTTCGGCAAAAGTATGAGCACGCCGTTCGGGAGCTTGAGCGCCTGGAACGAAAGCTGGCCCGGCCGCTGCGCGTGCCAAACGTTCACCAGCCGAAAGGCACGCTGCGCGTCAAGCCGAACATGACGCGAAAGCGGTATGAAGAAATCGTGGAGCGGGGCAAAGAATATATCCGCGCCGGCGACGTATTCCAAGTGGTCCTGTCGCAGCGGCTCACGGTCCCCGTGCGCGTGCCGCCTTTTGAGGTATACCGTGCGCTCCGCGTGGTGAACCCTTCGCCTTACATGTATTACCTGCAATTCGGCAAGTCCACGGTGCTGGGATCGTCGCCCGAGATGCTGGTAAAGGTTTCCGGCAGCGATGTGGAATATCGTCCCATCGCCGGCACGCGCCCGCGCGGCAAGACTGAAGAAGAGGATTTGCGCCTCGAGCAGGACCTGCTTGCCGACGAAAAGGAACGCGCCGAACACATCATGCTGGTTGACCTGGGCCGCAATGACGTTGGCCGCGTGTCGGAGTTCTCATCCGTCCACCCGGAGCACGTGATGTTCGTGGAACGCTACTCGCACGTGATGCACCTGGTTTCGCTGATCCGTGGGAAACTGCGCCCCGATGCCGACAGCTACGCCGCCCTTGCCGCCTGCTTCCCGGCAGGAACGCTGACCGGCGCGCCCAAGGTCCGCGCCATGGAAATCATCGACGAGCTTGAACCCACCCGCCGCGGCCTCTACGGCGGCGCCGTCCTCTACGCCGACTTTTCCGGCAACCTGAATTCCTGTATCGTCATCCGCACCGTGATGATCAGGGACGCCAAAGCCTACCTCCAGGCGGGCGCCGGCATCGTGGCCGATTCCGTCCCCGCACTCGAATTCGACGAATCCATGAACAAGGCCCGCGCCATGCTTCGCGCCTTCGCCATGGCGGAAAAAGGGTTGTAGATGATGAAAAAGAAAATTGTGGTTGTAAACCAAGATGCGGGCACTCCGCAGATCCTTCCACCACTTGCTTATTCCGACATCGGAGTTAGGGAACTGCAGGACATCGAAGAATGGGTAAAGCGTAATCCCGAAATTCTCGGAGAGAAGCTCCTCATTATCACTTCCGAGTTTGACCGCTTCGATAAGTCAGACAAGAGGCTCGACCTGCTCGCCCTCGATGCGCACAAGAAAGTGGTTGTGATTGAGATTAAACGGGACGCCGCGGGGACGCTTGCAGACTTGCAGGCGATCCGGTATGCCGCATTTGTCTCCACTCTTACCTTTCCCCAGATTGCCGAGATCCGCGCGAATTATATGAAAACCAGCGTCGAAGTTGCTGAGCAAGAAATTCGGGACTTTGTAGGCGACTCCGGCTTCTCGGAGGTGGATAACAAGCCGCGGATAATTCTGGCCGCAGGCGGATTTGATGACCCAGAACTAACCAGCGCCGTCCTTTGGCTCCGGAAATTCGGAGTGGATGTGTCATGCGTAGAGATATGTCCTTACCGCGTCGGAGATGGCGGTCCCATTATTATTGTTCCCAGAGTGCTCATCCCGCTCCCAGAGGCAGCAGATTACATTGTAGGGGTTGAAAGGAAGGAGGCTGAGCAGTCCTCATTGTCAGAAACGAAACGTCTCCAATTGAATTTCTGGCAGGAGTTTGTCGAGTTTTGCAGTAGACGAGGTGCAATTCCAGAGTTAATTGGGGAGCCCCAATCCGTTGGTTGGTACCACATCGAACTAAATGTGGTTGGTGTTTGGCTTGAGCTAAAGGCGACGACACGTCCGCCGGCATTGACCGCTCAGCTTGTAATTCAGAACACTACTTCCAAATCCACTTTCAAGCTCCTTGAAGAGAGTAAGGATGAAATTGAAGGTGAAATTGGTGCGCCTCTCGAATGGGAGGAACCGTTGGAGGATGGGAGGAGAGGGAAGGTTTTCCAGGTTCAGCCCGCGCAGATCGAGTTGGAGGAAGAGTGGCCGCGCTGCTTCGAATGGCTGAAGGACCGTGGAGAAGCCTTTTACAGGGTATTTTCCTGCCGGGTTCAAAAGCTCGGATAGGGGGTAGCGGGAAGATGTTGATGAAGACGACCCCCATCCTGAGATAGATCCCTTTGGCTATTATCCCAGCCACAGTACCCGTTAGCATAAGTCAAGGTAGACTGGGTCGTTGGTACACAAAAACGATCAGTTTTGATTGGAGGTACTTAGATGCCCTCGCGACGAAAGTTTATCCAGACGAATATTCTTGGCGCCGCCGCTGCCTTAGCGGGACGCAGCACTTTTGCGGCAGGGTTGCCCGCCGCGCAGCAGGCCGTTCTGCCCGGAGATGCAGGCGAGCGCGACTTTTGGAACGACCTGCCGCGCTACGTTAGCGCGCAGATCAATGAGGCCCGGGCGCGCCGCCTTGCTGAACTGCGAGCGATGCGCACCGAAGCCGACGTGCGGGCGCGCATTGACAAAGTACGCTCGAAGGTATGGAAACTTGTTGGCGGCCAGTTTGACAAGACTCCTCTGAAGCCGCAAATCGTCGGGACCATCGACCGCAGCGACTACCGGATTGAAAAGGTCATCTTCGAAAGCCGCCCGGAAGTTTTTGTCACAGCCAATCTTTACATCCCGAAGAAGCACAAGCCGCCCCATCCCGGAATCATTGTTCCGCTCGGTCATTCCACCAACGGCAAGTCTTTCTATTATTACCAATACGTTTGCCAGTCGCTTGCGAGGAAAGGTTACGTTGCGCTGCCGTTTGATCCTTTCGGTCAAGGCGAGCGATTGCAGTTTCTCGACCCGCGCACGGGCAAAGGTCTTTACGGGCCCACGGGTGAGCACGATCAGGCCGGCCGGCCGATGCTGCTGTTCGGCTCGCAATTTGAGCAGTACCGCATCTGGGACGGCATCCGCGCCATTGATTATCTTCTCTCGCGGCCGGAGGTTGATCCTGAGCGTATCGGCTGCACGGGCCAATCGGGCGGTGGCACCATGACGATGTGGATGGCGGCGATGGATCCAAGAATCAAGGCGGCCGCGGCATCCGATGGGCAGAACGAGAACCTCGCCGGTCCCAACTACGCTCCGCCGGGAGCGGTGGACGACGCCGAACAGAACATCGCGGGCAGCCTTCCCGAAGGCGTTGACCGAGGGGATTTGTTCCTGGCGTGCGCCCCCAGGCCGCTGCTGATCGAGTATTCCACCACCGACCCAGGCCTGACCTACTCGCCCACTTATGATGAGGGAACGACGGAGATTTACCGTGAGGCCCTAGCCGGCTACAAACTGATGGGTGCGGCCGATAAGGTCAAGCTCTTTGGCTCTCCGTTGCCGCACGCTTACGATTACTTCAACCGCCGGGCTACATATGAATGGTTCAATCGCTGGTTGGGACGCGAAGAGTGGGGTACAGGGGAATCGCCGTATGAAGATTCCGCTCCGGATGCTTTGAATTGCACCACCACAGGGCAGGTGCTGACTTCGCTGGGCGGGCGCTCAGTTGTTCGTTTGAATACAGACCATATGCGAAAAGTCGCGCCGGCGATTCAGCCGCTCCGCACACCGGAGGAAGCGAAGGCCGCGCGCGAGCGTGCGCAGGAAACTCTCAAGCAACTTCTCGGCCTGCCTGCTGAGCGGACGCCGCTGAATCCCCGTGTTATTTCATCAAATATCTGGAGAGACGACATCGCCGTGGATGAATTTGAGTTTTACTCGGAGCCGCTGGTGCGGGTGACGGGCTGGTTCCTGCGGCCGGCGAGGAGCGGCGCATCGGTTCCGACCGTTGTCTTTGTTTCAGAAGGGGGCAAGAACCACATTCTCTACGAAACATCAGAGATCAGCCGCCTGGCGAAAAAGGGCTTTGGAGTTTGCGCCATAGACCTTCGCGGTCTGGGAGTTTCGATTCCCCACTCGCCCTCGGCCGGCCCCGATTTCTACGCAGGCATGCCGCTCCGCGAGCGTTACGCGTGGACGTGCTTCAGCCTCGGCAAGCCGTTGCTCGGCCAGCGAGTGTGGGACTTCCTCCGCTGTCTCGATTACCTCGAATCGAGGCGCGAGGTGGACAAGGGCCGCATCTACGGCATCGGCGAAGAGGGCGCCGCGCTAGCGGTGCTGTTTTCCGCGGTGCTGGATGATCGGCTGCACTCTGTTTTGTTTGACCGCCCCATTGCCACGTATGCGTCCATCGTGGAATCGAAATCGTACTCCCTTGACCTTACCTGGTTCCTTTTTGATGTTCTCAGGCACTTCGATTTGCCGGACCTCACGGCGCTGCTGGCTCCGCGGCCCTGCTGGCTGCTCAACGCAACCAATGCGCAGGGTGAGGCGCTGCCCGAGTCTGAGGTCGCAGCTTTTTACAAGCGCGCTGTTGAATCGTTCAGGCAATTCAACGCACCTGGGCAAATTCATTTTGAGGTGTGTCCGGAGCAGGAAAGCGAGAAGGTCTTTAGAGGTTGGCTCGGAATGGCATAGGGTCCGGCAGGTGTGGCCCGCAGCCGCCTATTGAAGAATTCAGGCGTCTCACTTGCGCCTGGGGCGACGGTTACTGTGTGACGGTTCTTTGCCCAATCATCCTTTCCAGCCGTGTTTTTACTTCAGGCCATTCGGAGTCGATGATGCTGAAATAGACGGTGTGCCGGATGCGGCCCGTCCATGTCAGCATGTGGTTGCGCAATGTTCCTTCCTCCTTGGCGCCCAGGCGCAAAATGGCATCGCGCGACCGCTGGTTCAGCGAATCCGTCTTGAATTCCACGCGGATGCAGCCGAATTCCTCGAAGGCGTGGCGCAGCATCAGGTACTTGGCTTCCGTGTTGGCGGCGGTCCGCTGCCAGTTCTTCGCAAGCCAAGTGGCGCCGATTTCCAAGCGAAGGTTGGCAACGTCGATGTTCAGGTAGCGCGTGCTGCCGATGACCTTGCCGCTGGCCTGGTCAATAGTGGCAAAGGGCAGCGACGTTCCCCGTTTCTGCTCGGCGAGCGCCTGCTTGATGTAAGCGCGCATGTCCTCCGGCGTCCGAACGTTGTTTGGGGTCCAGTGCCACAACTCGAAATCAAGCCCTACCTCGCACAACTGAGCGTGGTGCGCCAGGCTGAGCGGCTCCAGCCGCACGGCCGGACCTTCCAGAGTGATCGGATGTATTTCCATGACCAGTCTTATGCCGCCTCGTATTCCCAGAGCTTGCGATAGTAGTGCATCAGCCGGATCGGCTCACAACTTCCGTCAATTTCAGCAAAGGTAAAGCGATTGTAGCCCACGCTCCGGAACAGCGCAAAAAGCTCCTGATAGGGATATTCGCTGTCCCACAGTTCGTGGATGTGGCAACTGCGCAGCCAGGGACCAATCAGGTCAAAGTTCTCCCTTACGGAACCGCCCACAACGTCGGGAGGGTTCGAGTTCCAGCAGATGCCGACCGCCGGATGATTGGCGACGGTCATGATGTGGTAGATATTCTTTGGCTCCTGCGTGCCTCTTCCGTGGACTTCCAGCCAGATTTCCACGCCATTGTCGCGGGCGATATCGCCGCACTTTGCCAGCGCGTGCCCGATCTGGTCAAGCGTCTTTTCGTGAGGAACGTTCGGCGGAAAGCCGTTGGGTCGCACCTTGACGCCTATGGCGCCTACGTCGTGCGCCAGTTCGCAGAATGCCCGCGCCGTCTGGATGTTACGCTCCACTTCCGCCGGGTCGGGCGACTGGAACGAGCACGTCGATCCCAGACTCACCAGCCTGACACGAGAATCTTCGAACTTCTTCCTCACCTCCGCGCGCTGCGTCTTGTTGAGTGTCGGCTCAACGCCGTGCTTGTGCGTCGTACGCAACTCGGCCCCTTCAAATCCAGTGGCTTCGCAATTCTTGATGATGGTGTCCACGTCCCAGTCTTTTGCTAGGTTGTAGGTGACCACCCCCAGCTTGAATTCTCTTGGGACCTGCGGATCGACGTTCTGCCTGGGCAATCGGGCGGATTGTGCCAGGGAGTTCCCCGCAGCGCCGGTTGCGCCCACTGCCGCAAGGCCAATGATCCCGTTTTTCAGAAATGACCGGCGGCCTGTTGTTGCCATTGTTCTTATCCTCCTGTCGGTGACAGCGTATAATGAATCGTTTGGGGGCATTAAAGCAAGCACATGATTCTAGTCGTCGATAACTACGATTCGTTCACGTACAACCTGGTTCAGTATCTCGGTGAGCTTGGGGCGCAACTGGAAGTGCGCCGCAATGACCAGATTACGCTTGCTGAGATTGCGAGCATGGCGCCCGAGCGCATCGTGATTTCACCCGGACCCAAGACCCCAACTGAGGCCGGAATCTGCCTGGATGTGATTCTGAATTTTTCCGGCCAGGTGCCGATTCTGGGCGTTTGCCTGGGGCATCAGGCCATCGGGCAGGCCTTCGGCGGCAAGGTGATCCGCGCGCCGGAAATCATGCACGGCAAGACCAGCCTGATTTCCCACGATGGCAAGACGATTTTTGCCGGCTTGCCCAATCCTTTCCCGGCCACGCGCTATCATTCCCTGATCGTCGAGCGCGAGAGCCTTCCCGAATGCCTGGCTGTTTCCGCCACTTCACCCGACGGCCTGATCATGGGACTTCGCCACAAGGAACTGAAGGTGGAAGGCGTTCAGTTCCATCCCGAGTCAGTCCTTACCGAAGCAGGCAAACAACTGCTGGCAAATTTCCTGAAGTTATAGTCCGAGATGGGAAATCCTGGTCCATCCTGTTACGTGCGGAGTGCAGAGAGCAGCCCGCCGGCTTTGGCCGTCCCTCATGCAGACCGCCGCGGAACCAAGTTTACAACCCCTTTCAAAAGCGATAATGTGATTGGCTCATGCTGGAACATGCCCGCGGAGGTGGCAATGGCTTCGCAACCGGTTTATGACGTTATTGTAGTGGGTTCCGGCAGCGGAGCTTGAGCCTCAACTGCAAAAGCAGTGGATTAACGCGCTGGGTTTCGTTAACGAACTCAGCGCGAAGAAATATGGAAAACGTTCTCCGCTGTTTCGCCGGCGCAACGGGAAGAGTTGTTGACGGAGATGAGCGTTCCTTGGCACGATCCGAAAGCCAAGCATCCGGGATTTCCTTTCTACCGCTTGTTGAAGAGCATGACAGACGACGCATTCTTCACTTCGAAGGCCGAGCTGCGTGGTTTTCTGGAATACAAGGGGTTCACCTTTCTCACAAGTTTTCCCGGTTGCTTTCATCCCGAACACCAGATGTAACAGCTTGCCGTCTTTCAATACAATGAAACTTCAGCAAGCGAATGCAAGACCATGGAGGGCCGTGTGCCGCAACGATTAAAGACGCCTGCAGCAATCTTTGTAAGTACATTTGCGTTTCTTCTGACACTGCCGATGGCCACCCTGTCTCTGCGGGGGGCCAAGCTGCCGCTTACTCCCGAACTGGTGACCCAGGGAGACCATGTTGTTGTGCCATCCATCAGTCGCATCGCGTGGCGTCCAGGCCACGAAGAGGTCTGTTATGTTCGTGACGACGGCGCAGGCGATGGGTTGTGGGCCTATGATGTTGCAAACGGTAAGACTCGGCGGCTTGATCTTCCCGCCGCCGTGAATCCCGGCAGCTATCAGTGGTCGTCAACTGGGGATGAAATTCTTCTCCAGGGGTCGGACAATCTGTGGGTGTTTAATGCGAGGACCGGCGATACCAGACAGTTGACAAACGATTCCGCGAAGAAAGAGGACCCTACCTTTTCGCCCGCTGGTGATGCCGTGGCCTTTGTCAAAGGGAACAACATTTATACGATTTCCCTGAAGACCGGCAAGACCACGCAACTGACACGCGACGGATCGGAGTGGATCTACAACGGGACGCTCGACTGGGTTTACAAGGAGGAACTGGCGGACCGCGCCACCGGACGCTCCTATCAATGGTCTCCCGACGGCAAAGAAATTGCCTATCTTACGCTCAATGACCTGTACGTTCCCCGGTATCCGCTCATCAATTTTCTTGGGCGGCACGTTGAGCTCAACATCCAGCGCTTTCCGCAGTCTGGAGATCCCAACCCCCAGGCATCTTTCCATGTTATTTCCTCTGAGGGCGGCCTCGTCAGGAGTTGGGTCCCTCAAAAGTCGCCGCCAGTTGAATATTTCGCTCCGAGGTTTAACTGGACGCCGGATTCCAAATCCATTTGCTTCCTTACGCTGAATCGCGACCAGACCGAAGAGGTGGCGCACCTGTGGGACCCTGATTCCGGCGCCGACCGCATACTGTTGACCGAGCATGACAAGTACTGGATCAATTCTCTGAATCCGCCCGATTTTCTGAGCGGCGGGCGCTTCCTGTGGCTTTCCGAGCGCGACGGCTGGATGCATCTTTATCTCTACAACATGGACGGCAAGGAGCAGGCGAAGCTCACCAGCGGCGATTGGATGATCGACCGCCCGCTTTTCTCCGATCTTCCCATGTTCCAGATGGGGAACGGTTCCAACTGGGTCTATTTTCTTTCGACCGAAGTGGACCCTCGCCAGCGGCAGATCTATCGCGTGCACCTAGACGGCACGGGCCTGGAAAGAATCTCAAAACTTTCCGGCACGCATGTTTTCTATCTCTCGCCCGACGGCCGTTATTACGTCGACAAGTTTTCCGATTTCCAGACGCCGCCCATCACGCGTCTCCACAAGTCAGATGGCGAGCAGGTTGCCGTGCTCGACAATCCTGTCAATCACCTGGACGATTACAATCTCGGCAGCACCGAATTTGTTACGCTCACGGCGCCTGACGGGGCCAAACTTTACGCGCGCATGGTCAAGCCTCCGGATTTCGACCCGAACAAAAAGTATCCCGTGATTGTGAAAGTTTACGGCGGGCCTGAAGTGCAGATGGTGACAGATTCATGGGGAGTGACCTCGCTTGAAGACCAGCTCTTTGCCGAGCATGGTTACGTGCTGTGGATTCTGGACAATCGCGGGTCGTGGGGACGCGGCCACGCTTGGGAGACGAAGATTTTTGAACACATGGGGCGGCAGGAACTTAAAGACCAGCTCGTGGGCATTGATTATCTGAAGTCGCTTCCGTACGTTGATTCCAGCCGCATGGGCATCTGGGGCTGGTCCTACGGCGGCTACATGACGCTGTACACGCTGACGCACGCGCCTGACGTTTTCAAGTGCGGCGCGGCGGGCGGTCCTGTGACCGACTGGAAATTTTATGACAGCATTTACACCGAGCGATACATGCGGATCGCGGCGGTGAATCCTGACGGCTACCGGGAATCGTCACCGCTCGATGCGGCGGGCAACCTGCGCGCCAAACTGCTGCTGATGCACGGCGTTGACGATGACAATGTGCACCTGCAAAACACCATCAATTTCATTGAAGCGCTCATACGCGACGGCATTCCGTACCAGCTTTATCTGCAACCGGGCGAAAAGCACGGCTTCACCGCCTACTCAGCGCGGCTCTACCTGGTCAAAACGCTTGGGAAGTTTTTTGACGAAAACCTGCATCCGTCGGGGCAATGAGGTGAGTTCCCCGAGCTAATCACCGCCGGTGTTTGTCGCTGAATTCCACCAGCTTGCGCAGCGTCCTTTTTGCGGCGCCGGAATCGATGGCCTCGGCTGCTACGGTCACTCCTTCCGGGAAGTCACCCGCTTTGCCCATGGCCACAAGCGCCGCGGATGAATTGGCCAGCACGCAATCGCGCAGTGGATTTTTCTCGCCGTCGAGAATCTGAATTAACAACCGCGCGTTTTCTTCCGGATCGCCGCCGGCCAGCGTTTCGCCCGCGGCACGCGGCAGGCCGAAATCTTCCGGCTGAACGTGGCGTGTTTCAATTCGCCCGGAATCGTATTCGGAAAGCTTGGTCGGACCGGTGATGGTGATCTCGTCCAGGCCGTCTGATCCCGCCACCACAATCGCGCGCCGTGTTCCCACCGTGCCCAGCGCTTCGGCCAGCATTTCGGTCCGAGCCGCGTCGTAAACCCCTGCCAGTTGATGCGTAGCTTCGAGCGGGTTGGTCACCGGCCCCAGCAGATTGAAGATGGTTTTGCTCTTGATGCTGCGCCGAGCGCCCATCACGTGCTTCATGGCCAGGTGAAGGTGCGGAGCAAAGAGGAACACCATGCCCACTTTGTCGAGGCACGCTGGAATATGAGCGAGTGGAAGATCGGTGGCGATCCCCAGCGCCTCCAGCACGTCGGCACTGCCACAGCGGCTTGAGATGGAACGGTTGCCGTGCTTGGCGACGGGCACTCCGCAACCGGCCGCCACCAGCGCCGTAGCGGTTGAGACGTTTGCCGTGCCTCGACGATCGCCGCCCGTGCCGCACGTGTCCAGCAGTTCCTGCGAATCGATGAACTCTTCAACGCGCACTCCGGCGTCACCCAGCACCTGCCGGGCCTGCGCGCGCATCACCTCCGCAAAACCGACAAGCTCCGCCGTGGTCTCGCCCTTGTCGCGCAGGGCGAGCAGTAGCGCCACAATCTGCTCTTCCGGCGTGCGTCCGGAAAGCAGTTCTTCCATCACGGCGTGAGCCTCACTCCGTTCCAGGTTCTGGCCCTGCTTCAGTTTTTCAATGGCTTCAGCAATTTGCATAGTGGTCAGAAACAACCCAGGCGTTAACGGCGAGTCCGTCTTAAGTTCATCCGCGCCCCGCATCGGCGTCCGCTGTTTGCCCCGGCGCCGCCGTGACGAGAAAAATCCTGCTCTTGGAAACCGCTGCGGCAATACGGGCCGGAACCCAAGCGTTTGCATTTTGGATTCATATTGCCTATACTGGCAGATTCTGCGGACACCGCGCCGCTCTATTGTACGATGGAACGGCAATCCTCGGCAGAAGTTTGGTGCAATGAGGCCACCGGCCCTTTCCGACCTCCGGCCTTGAAGCGTGCCAGACATTCAGGCTACCGCGTCTATCAACTATGAAGATTCACGAATATCAAGCCAAACAGATTCTTTCGCGTTTTGGAGTTGCGGTTCCCAAAGGCGAAGTCGCCTACACACCGGAAGAGGCCCGTGAAATTGCCACGCGCCTGGGTGGAATAGTTGTGGTGAAGGCGCAGATCCACGCCGGCGGCAGAGGCAAAGCCGGCGGCGTCAAGCTGGCCCGTTCGGCGGCTGAAGCCGAGACGATTGCCGGCGAAATTCTGGGCAAGAAACTTGTGACGGTGCAGACGGGCCCCGAGGGCCGCATCGTCCGACGGCTCCTGATCGAAGAAGGGCTCGACATTGCGCGCGAGCTTTACCTGGGTCTGGTGATTGACCGCATGTCCGCGTCACCCGTCTTCATGGCCTCAAGCGAAGGCGGCGTTGAGATTGAAGTCGTCGCCGCCGAGCATCCGGAAAAAATCCTGAAGGAAGCCGTCAACCCCGCCCTCGGACTCCAGCCCTTCCAGGCCCGCAAGATGGCTTTCGGACTGGGAATCGATCCGCTGCTGGTGAACGAGGCCGCCAAGTTTTTCGGGTCGCTCTATCGCGCCTTTCAGGCAAGCGACGCTTCGCTGGCGGAGATCAATCCCTTTGTGCTGACGCGCGACGGGCGGCTGCTGGCGCTCGACGCCAAAATGAATTTTGATGACAATGCGCTTTTCCGCCACAAGGACATCCGCGAACTGCGCGACTTGGACGAGGAAGACCCGCTGGAAGTGAAAGCTTCAAACTACAACCTGAATTACATCCGCCTCGACGGCAATGTCGGATGCATGGTGAACGGTGCAGGACTCGCCATGGCCACCATGGACATCATTCAGTATGCGGGCGGGCAGCCGGCCAACTTCCTCGACGTGGGCGGCGGCGCCAACGAGGAGCAGGTCCGCCGCGGCTTTGAAATTATCCTGGGCGATCCCAACGTGCGCGCTGTGCTCATCAATATTTTTGGCGGCATCATGCGCTGCGACATCGTTGCCAGCGGCGTGGTGGCTGCCGCAAAGAGCCTGGGCATCAAGGTCCCGGTTGTGGTTCGTCTCGAAGGCACCAACGTGGAACTCGGTCAGAAAATCCTGCGGGAATCCGGCCTGCGCTTCACCGTCGCCAACGGCATGAAAGACGCGGCGGAAAAAGTCGTGGCGCAAGCGAAAGGCTAAGTTTTAGTCACCTCCTCCCGGGTAAAACATTATGGCAATACTTGTTGATGGAAATACTCGCCTTCTGGTTCAGGGTATAACCGGCCGCGAAGGCACATTCCACACGCAGCAGGCGGTTGCATACGGCACCAAGGTCGTTGCCGGAATGACGCCGGGCAAGGGCGGGTCATCCGTCGATGGCATCCCGGTCTTCAACACTGTGCGCGAGGCGAAGGAAGCCACTGGAGCCAACGCTTCGGTGATTTTTGTTCCGCCGCCGTTTGCAGCCGACGCCATCATGGAAGCCGCTGACGCCGGCATGCCGCTGGTCGTCGCGATCACGGAAGGCATTCCGACGCTCGACATGGTGAACGTCACGCGTTTCCTGGCCGGAACCGGCACGCGCCTGATCGGCCCCAACTGTCCGGGAATCATTTCTCCCGGCAAATGCAAGATCGGCATCATGCCCGCATCGATTCACCGGCAGGGAAACGTCGGCGTGATTTCGCGCAGCGGCACTTTGACTTATGAAGCAGTCGGGCAGCTCACCGCGCTTGGCATCGGGCAGTCCACCTGCATCGGCATCGGCGGCGATCCCATTATCGGAACCTCCTTTGTTGACGCGCTCAGGCTGATGAACGACGACACGGAAACGCACGGGATCGTCATCATTGGCGAAATAGGTGGCACCGGCGAAGAACTGGCCGCGGAGTTCATCAAGGCGAATGTCAGGAAGCCGGTGGTCGGCTTCATCGCGGGACGCACCGCGCCGCCCGGGCGCCGCATGGGCCACGCCGGAGCCATCATTTCGGGCGGCAAAGGCACGGCGGCAGACAAGATTGCGGCCTTCAAGGCTGCGGGAATTCATGTGGCCGAAAGCCCTGCGCTGATCGGCGAAACCATGGCGCGCGCCCTAAAGGGTTGAGCCGCGCCGGGAAATCTCATTTCAGGAGAGACCAAGCATTGGAACGAACACTCACCATCATCAAGCCTGACGCCGTTGCGGCGGGGCACATCGGCGACATTATTAAGATCTTTGAAGCCAACCAACTCACCATCAAAGCGGCCCGCCTAGTCTCGCTCACCAAGAAAGAGGCGGAAGGTTTTTATGCAGTGCACCGCGGCAAAGGCTTCTTTGAAAGCCTCACAACTTTCATGAGCTCCGGCCCCGCGCTGGCGATGGTGCTGGAGGGTGACGACGCCATTGCGCGCCTGCGCAAGCTGATGGGCGCCACGAATCCCGCCAATGCCGAAGAGGGCACCATTCGCAAGCTCCACGCTCAGGACATCGAGCACAACGCCGTCCACGGTTCTGATGCACCTGAAACCGCTGCGTTTGAAATTGCTTACTTCTTCCCCGGCGTCGAACTCGCCTGAGTCTCCGCCAACTTTCAATTCGCGGGGTGCGAACGGCGCATAGCGCCTGTTCCTTCCCGCGCCGGTCTGCCAGGCGGATTCTGGCATGATGGCGTACCAGCTATCCGCAACATTCTGCCCCGATTTTTCTCTGAGCACGCCTGGCTTGAAGGTAAGTGCAGTATTTTCAATAGATACCTGATTTATCCTGCTCCGGAGTTACTTGCCCCTTCGTATTTCTATGCTTTTAGGTTAAAATGGACTTTTAAGTATGGATTCAGCATTTCATTTTAAAGACAAAGAGCCGACTGTGACCTTCTTTGCCCACGGTTGTGCGGTCGAAGAGGGCTGGTTAACATCGTGAATCATTCCCGCTACGAAGCTTTTCTGCAGGACGTTCGGTTTACCAACGAGAGGACCAAGCATTTTCAGTTTCGACTCTCGAACGGACACCGGTTTGACTTCCGGCCGGGCCAGTTCATTTCACTGGACATCGACCTGGACGGGGAAAAGGTGCGCCGGCCTTATTCCATTGCCTCTGCGCCGCGCGACGACAATGGGTTTGACC
This sequence comes from Acidobacteriota bacterium, assembly GCA_021787735.1. GTDB lineage: Bacteria > Acidobacteriota > Terriglobia > UBA7540 > UBA7540 > SCRD01. Next base: position 17,606 of record JAJYLL010000048.1, read on the forward strand.
TCTGCCTCAACATGCTTCCGGAGGGGCGTGTTTCTTCCTGGTTGTTTCATCTGAAGCCGGGTGACAAGATTGGTTTTTCGGGGCCGTTCGGGTTTTTCGCTCTGCGCGAGCCGCCCGACCCGGTTTCTGCATTCATCGCCACGGGCACCGGCATTGCTCCCATTCGTGCCATGCTTCAGCAGCTTTACAGCCGCCCCCACGATTCCGAAGTGTGGCTCATCTTTGGAGTGCGCCAGGAGAGCGACATCCTCTACCGCGATGAGTTTGAGAAGATGGCGGCAGAGCATCCCAACTTCCATTTCATTCCCACGCTCAGCCGGCCCGATCCCGGATGGACCGGCCACACCGGATACGTCCAGCAGCACGTTGTCCGCTACCTGGCGGGGAAGCAGGGGCTCCACGCGTACATCTGCGGGCTGCGGAAGATGATCGACGACGTTGCGCAGGAATTCCGCGCCATGGGCTACGACCGCAAGGCCCTGAGTTACGAGAAGTACGATTAGCCTGCGCTGTAGCAGCGGTCCTTGATCGCCGGATTTAGATTCCAGATCGGCGTTTATTACGGAATATGTGGTCCCCTTTTCGGCTGTCTGCTCCTGTGTCTTGGCGGCCTGCCGATAATGAAAACGATATAAATGTGACTTCAACTGGACCCCAAAACGGCGCAGAAACTTCCCCCCATTTGGCCCGGGCCGAGCAAATCTGGGCTGACCTGCTGGAGGGAAACAGGCGATTCCAGACGGGAAAGCCGGCGTTCCGTGATCTGGTCGGCAGGCGCGAGCAACTGGCCCACGATCAGCAGCCGCGGGTGATTGTGCTGGCCTGTTCTGACAGCCGGGTTTCTCCCGAGCTGATTTTCGACAAGACCCTCGGCGATCTTTTTGTTATTCGGATGGCCGGCAATGTGGCCGACTCAGTGGCGCTGGGCAGCATTGAGTTTGCGGCGGACTTTCTGAATTCTCCGGTGCTGGTGGTGCTGGGCCACGAGAAGTGCGGCGCCGTTGCTGCGGTTGCCTCGGGCGGCAGCATCCTTTCCCCGAATGTGGCATCCATTGTTGCCAGGATCCGCCCCGTCATTGACAGCGTCAAGGGCAAAGCCGACGGCGATGAGTTGCTCAGGCTCGCCGAGCAGGCCAATGTGCGCCAGAGCGCGCGCGACCTGCTGAGCAACAGTCCGCTGCTTCAGAAGAAGGTTGCGGAAGGAAGCATTACCCTCATCAAAGCTCTCTACCGTCTCAGCACCGGTCAGGTCGTCCGCCTGCCGTAGTAGCTCTGCCTTGCTTGCGCACTCGCGCCGGGCTTTTTCCTCATTACAAATGACGTCCTTCTATCATGGTGGTGCCTGAGGTGGGTCCCCCAGTGGCGGACAACGCCATTTTTCATTAGCGTGTTCTTGAAAAGCCTGGCAGCGGCTGTATGGGTGTAGTGTATAAGGCCGAAGACACCACGCTCGGGAGGTTCGTTGCGCCGAAGTTCCTGCCGGTAGAGGCGCCGAACGTAGCGGCGAGTTTGACTCGCCACGCAACGGCCGGTACGAGAACCCGCCAGATGGCGGCGTAAAACCGTCGCCACAATCCAACCCCACGGCAACCTTCGACCGTGAAAACTTCACCAGCCCGGGCCCGATTGTCGGCACCGAGGCTTACAAAAGACTGGAGCAGACGACTTGAGGGCCGGGCGGAGCTCTTTCTTGTGGACCGAACGGGGTTGCTACCTGCCGCTCAATAGCGCCGGCATCCAGGATGTTGTCTCCATGAATTGGAGAGTTTCCTGGCTGGACTTGCCTGGTCCACTGCACTCTTTTGACACAGCACCTGCAACCTCGCTGTTTGAAAACCGGAAAAACTCTGAGATACTTGGTGCTATTCCAAGCTGAGGTCTCGGACCATGAAAACTAGGAGATCCACTGGCCTGCTGGTACTGGCAGGCTGTCTCTTCTTCGTACTTGCGGTTTTTGCGCTGCCGAAGTCAGGCGGCGCCGGGCAGCGCGTGGGCCTTTTTGAGAATCACGGGGATGTTGGCGCGGTATTGCATCCCGGCTCCGTTGATTACGACGCTTCGAAAGGGACCTACACGATTTCGGGAAGCGGCGAAAACATGTGGTTCTCAAACGATGAATTTCAGTTTGCATGGAAGAAAGTTTCCGGCGATGTCACGCTGACGGCGGACATCGCGTTTGAAGGCGCCGGCGGCAATCCGCATCGCAAGGCTGTGCTGATGATTCGTCAGAGTCTCGATCCGGATTCCGTTTACGCGGACATCGCGCGGCACGGCGTGGGGCTTACGTCATTGCAGTGGAGGGAAGAGAAGGGTGGCACGACGCACGAGGTGCAGGCCAACATCAACGCTCCGCAGCGTCTCCGGATTGAAAAGCGCGGCGACTACTTCTACATGTTCCTGGGCCATGGCAACGATCTCGAAACGTCGCGACCTGAGCCCGCCGCTCAGACGGCGCTCTACAGCACGCTCGAGCAGGTTGCCATCCAGTCGGGCGACCGGCGCGAGATCTACACGACGCCCGGCCGCGTTGAAGCGCCCAACTGGACTCCCGACGGCAACTCGTTGCTCTTTAATCGCAACGGACGAATCGAAAAAATTTCCGCCGAGGGCGGCCAGCCGCAGACACTCGACACTGGTTTTGCCACGCAATGCAACAACGATCATGGTATTTCACCTGACGGATCGTCGCTAGCCATCAGCGACAATTCGCAGGAAGATCACGAGTCGCTGATTTACGTTTTGCCCCTGGCCGGGGGCACCCCGCGCCGCGTCACCAGCAAGGCGCCGTCTTACTTTCACGGCTGGTCGCCGGATGGTAAAACGGTCACGTTCTGCGGCGAGCGCAACGGGAAGTTTGACGTGTACACCATTCCTGCCGCGGGCGGGGAAGAGACGCAACTCACCAAAGACGCCGGACACAACGACGGCCCGGAATATTCGCCTGACGGCAAGTACATCTATTTCAATTCCGACCGCTCGGGGCTTGAGCAGGTCTGGCGCATGCATCCCGATGGCACAGGCCAGGAGCGCGTGACGAACGACGACAACAACGACTGGTTCCCGCATTTTTCGCCCGATGGCAAGTGGATGGTTTTTCTTTCCTATCCGAAAGACGTTACGGGCCATCCGGCCAACAAAGACGTGTGGCTGCGCATCATGTCGACGAGCGACGGAAAGATCCAACCGCTGGCGCATCTGCTGGGCGGGCAGGGAACCATCAACGTCGCATCATGGTCACCGGACAGCCAGCACGTCGCCTTCGTCAGCTATCACTTGCTTCCGCAATAACGCGACAAGCGCCGGCCGTAGTACAATCAATGTCAGCGCGCTTCACCCTGAGCAAGATTCGGGTTGGAAGGCGCAATCCCCGTACATATTCTTTGATCAGGAGGGAACTATGGGTCTGGTCGAGAATACTTTTCTGCGTGCGCAATTGGAGGACCGCCGAAAGAGGCTCCAGGTGGCATCTTCGGAAGCGACTTCATACACTGGCCTCAACCGCCTCTTGCGTGAAGTGGATTCAGCGCTTGAACGCATGGATACCGGAACCTACGGGATTTGCGAAGAGTGCCATGAGCCGATCGAGGCCGACAGGCTGATGGCTGATCCGCTGGTGTGCCTGTGCCTGGATCACCTGACGTCCGAACAGGCGCGCGCGCTTGAGAATGACCTGGAACTTGCAGCGCAGGTCCAGCGGACGCTACTGCCACCCAACGACCTGCGCGCTGCCGGATGGAATTTCCACTATCACTGGCAGCCGTTCTCGATGGTCAGCGGTGATTACTGCGACCTGATTTATTCAAAGGACGGCGCGCAGGAAATCTGGTTTCTCCTGGGGGACGTGTCGGGCAAGGGTGTTGCGGCGTCGATGCTGATGACGCACCTGCACGCCATCTTCCGCAGCCTGACGAGCCGCGGAGCGCCACCTGCGGAACGTTTGTCGCCCGCCGGAAAACCGGTTGACGCGCCGGCTGGGAATGGCGGTCTTTCTCTTGACCAGTTGATGCAGATGGCGAACCGTGTCTTCTGCGAAAGCGTCATGCCCGGCCAGTTTGCCACCATGGTTGCAGGCCGCGCTGCCTCAGACGGCAGGGTAGAGATTCTCAACGCCGGACACTGCCCGGTGCTGGCGGTGAAATCGAATGAGATTGTCGCTCTTCTTTCCACAGGCCTGCCGCTTGGAATGTTCTGCGACGGCAGCGGTGAGATCCAGACCGTGAAGCTCGACAAGGGGGAACGGCTCTTCCTTTACACTGACGGACTCTCTGAAATGTGCAGTCCGTCGGGTAAGCAATTTGGCGACGACCGCCTGAAACACTTGCTCTTGGAAAGCCGCGCGCTTGCTCCCGAGGCGCTGGTCTCGGCTTGCCTCGGCGATCTGAAGGAATTCGCGTCGGGTGCTCGGCCCTCCGACGACCTTACCATGATGGTCATCCAGCGGACCGCGACTTGATCAGGCAACCCTGCATCGATAGCTCTGTCCTCACCGCCTGCCATTCACATCGCGGTTTCAGGCACAAAGGGTCTGGCGGAACTGTTCCGAGAGGGAATCATGCTCGAAAGCAGAGCACACTTTCTAATCCCCCGGCGCCGCTAGAGCGCCGCTTCTTATTGTGAGGCCGGTGACAGCGTCCAGGGTTTGCCGTCGAACTCATCGGGAGGCTTTACGCCGAAGATATTCAGGACGGTTGGCGCGACGTCCATGATGCTCGGATTGGAAGAATCGAGCTTGCGATTGACAAAGAGGGTGGCTTGCGTGTCTTTCGGGTCGGAAGCGCAATGGTCGCCGCTCCACTTGCGCGTGTTAGGGACCAAAATTTCGGCTGGGATGGCCCCAAGCGAAGTTTCCCACGACGTACGGTAGCCGGGGTAGAAGTTTAGCTGCAAATCGGGAGCTTCGTTAACGTACGGCCCGTGGTCGATTTCGTCCCCCAACGCTACGTCTTCAAGGACCGGTTTGTTGGTTCGCGGATCGCGATAGGCCAACAGCTTGCTGCGGATTTCCTCTTCCAACTGGTGGGCCTGCTGGCCGGGCTCGATGATGCCATAGCGCTCGCGGCCGTAGATGTTCAAGTAAATCTGCCCCAGACCCAGGGCGTAGGCTTTGGTCTTGCTCCAGTCGACGTTGGGAAAGAAATTCCCGTGCCCGTAGAGGCTATCCAGCGTGTATTGTTTTTCCTGGGCTTCAGGGTTCTTTAGGACCATGTACCCGTTTTTGACCAGCCAGGTGTTGGTGTTGAATCCGTAGTTGAAGGCATGGAAGCCGTGGTCGGAAACGATGATCAGCGTTGCGCCGGGCTTCATGTTTTTTTCGACTTCACCCACTACCTTGTCCGCGGCCTGATACACCTGCAGGATGGCGTCGCCGTATTTCTGAGCCAGCGCCGCGTCGTAGCGTGGACTTGATGGATCGGTCAGCCGCCAGAACATGTGCTGGATACTGTCCGTGCTGGTGTACACGGCAACCATCAGGCTGGGCGGATGGTTATGCAACTGGTCCAGCAGCATCTTTGTATGCGCATCCATGGTGCGATAAGTGTCCTGTAGAAAAACGCCTTCGTCGATGCGCTCCTCGTTCAGCGCCCAGGTGTCGTGCCACCAGCCTAGAGTCTTGAAGTCTCCCCACTTCTGCGCCAGTTGTTTGTCCCAGTTTGCGGGATAGGTGACCGGCAGCGCAGGGGCTTTGGGATCAATGTTCAGTGGCGACATGTAGATGCGCAGGTCGGGTGACGTCTCCAGAATGTAGAAGCGGCTGATGGAGCGGACCGACAGGAACATGTTGATCGGGAATTTTTCGTTGAACCAGTTGCTCCAGTGCCCGCTGGCAACGGTTTCGGTCTGGCCATCCAGTTGAATCTTAACGGAATTGCCGTCTGGCGAAACCTGGAAGTCCACCGGAATCGAAATGCGTTTGTATTCGTCCGTTGTGGGATCGACGGGCCCGGAGATTTCGCTAATGGCTTCGCGGCCATTCATCTCCAGGCGGACGAGTTTGCCGCCGAACTCGGTGTTCCCGGCCTGTTCCGGCGCCAGGTTGGAAGCGAAGTAGAAGAACGTGCCCCATGTTCCGCGGATGTCAGGAACGCCCAGGCCGGCCATCAGTTTGCCGCCCGGGACCGGGCTGGGAGGAAATTCCAGCGGCATCCGGAGCACCGTGGTTTTGTAACCGGAGTCGGCAACCGCTTCATAGAAAGGCGTGCCGTGCCGCTCGTTGGTAACCTTGGGGCCCCTGATGGGAATAAGGCCGAAAAGAAATTTGGGTTTTTGCTTGGCCACAAGCGCAATCCGCGGAAGGTAAGTCTTGGGATCGCGGGCCAGGAAGTCGTAGATTCCCGTTCCGCCCGGATTCAGACCCGTTGCGAACGCCGCCCACGCCACCGGCGATTCCGGGGGGTTTGTGGTGTTCAGCTTCGTGAACGTTCCGCTCTGGGCAAGACGCTCTAAGTTGGGCAACTTGCCTTCCTGCATCCACTTCTCAGCAAGAACGGGCGACATCCCGTCAAAACCCAGGACGACAACTTGATTAGTGACCGGGCGGGTAGCTTTGCGCTGGCACGCGAGGGTGGCGAGCGCGATAGCGACCAGCGCCAGCCCCAGGAATGCGTTTGCGACAGAAAACCCTTTTTGATCTCGTAAGCCCAAGCCACGATTCTAGTATTCCAGCCGTCGAACGTCGAGACAAATTTCTCTAAGCGGGATTATTGGCCCCCACGCGGACCGGGGCGGCAGTAATCGGGCACAAGTTACTTCAGGCGCGAAAACGAGCGGTCGAGTGTGAACGACAATGTGGCTATGGCGCAGACGCGCGCCTTGTCGTGTCTGCGTTCTCGCGGAGCGAGAGATTCTTCTTGATGTTCATGTCCGCCGCCCAGAGGTTATTACTGGCGTGAATTGTTGCATTGCGGCTCCAGCACTACGCCGTTCCAACACCCTCAATTCACCTGTGCGCAGATATTAAAGATAAATATTTCCACCGCCTGCCTCGGTGCCAGTCGCGTGAGACAAAAATGCAGGTTACCCACCGTGATCGCCTTCAATCGTTGAAAAAGTCACTTCGCGTGGTCCGCCCTGCCCGCGGTGCACCCTGCCTGCAGGAGGCAGGGTTTCGTAGGCTTGAGCTTGTCGCACTCCTCTGTCCTTTTCGTATTTTCCGCGTCTGTGATGGCGCCGATTGTGAAGAGTGCGTTTGTCACTGCAATGCAGATGCCCAGATTCTTGGTCTTTGCTCCGACCTCCCGAAGCGCGGCGACAGATTGCGGGTCTGGAATCTCGCCGAGCGTCTGTACCCCTAGGCTCTGAACGTCAATGTATGGCGATTTGGCCCATGAGAGTCCCTCCCCCCCCCGGCCCGCTTCTCGCCTAGGATCCTACGCTCGTACTTCAGCCGCATGAACCGTAGTACCAAGCTCTCAAAAGGTGCCCATTTCGGCGTGGGCGCTTGGGCATCCTCCGGGGGATTTAGCATCCGCTCTATTGCGGAGAGCTGCGGCAGGAAAGCTGCTCTGTAAAATTCCGGAAAATCGCTGCTGACATCGCGCGGAAGGCCGTCTCTGAAGCTATAAACCGTGTACCAGTAGATGGGCGGCGCTGCATAAGCACCTGTTCCAATCCCGGACGACACGACCTCGGAGTCCCCGTTTCCTTTGAGGTCGACCACGCACCAGGCTAGCGGACCGGGAGCGGCGTGCGAGAGCGACGTGTCCCAGTAGCCACCTCCTGAGGCCGGGCAGACGACTTCCTGCAAAGCTGCGTCCCGGCGATGCCATCTTGCGATAAGGCAGACCTCCTTTGGGCCGAGCAGAGCAAAGCGGAATTCGCCGACGCCAGTGTTTCGGCCGAACTCCAGAAATGCCCCAACTGCATCTTTGCTAGTCCTCCTATTCGCTAGTAGAGAGTCGGCCGCGTCTGTGGGCCACTTGAAGCCAGGGCGAGTCTGCAGCCTCGTGACCCCGATCAAAGGACGGCCATCTTGGACGACCATGAAAAGGCTTCCGCTAATGTGCTGGATATGCGTGTCCTGCGCCATCGGTACGGCGGCAGGCGCCAGGCGTGCAGCGGAAAGGATCGCGATTGAGAAGGCTATTACTACCCTACTGTGGTTGAATTGCAAAGCGCACCCCCGGGTTAGAAGCAGTTGTCGGCGCATAGACGTAATTGTACGGTCCCGTGCCGCCATTCGCTTGCGCGGCGGCATCAGTCCAGCCGTCGTGGTTGCTGTTGGCCTGCCAAATGTAAAGGTTTGGATTTTGAGTAGCGTTGTACCCCGCGTATAACACCATTTCGTTGTCTTCGTATTGCGTAGGGCTCAGGTCGGGTAGGCCTGGGTACTGGCTTCGGAGTCCGGACACCCAGCTCTGAACCGTGGGGTACTTCCCTTCGAGCGTGCTCAAACCTTGGTAAGTGTTAGTTAGCCAGTCGAAAGCATCAACTAGACCATTGGGGACCTGCATTAGACCAACAAAGCCGCCGCCCCCGAAGCTCTCGTTTGGCCAAAGCCCATTTGGGACCTCGTAGAGCGATCTCGAGACAAATTGGTGATAGGTGCTTTCATGTGTTGCGATGCCCGTCAGCAGGCCCGGTGTTGCACCACCAGAATAGAGGTTATACAGCCGCGCTGTGATAACCGAGGGAGGGATCGAGGTTCCGTCAACGTAGATCGTGCGGTCTACCTGGAACGTCTGGCCATAAAGTTCTGCCTTCGCCGTCAGGTAGATCTGGCCCGCATCCCCCAGTTGAGTATTGTAGTTGAGGTTCTGGCCAATCGTGTTTGACGTTGCCTGGGTGTCGGAGTAGGTTGTCCCGCCCGTAGTAGTGTAGCTGAAAAGCAAAGTCCAGTTCACCGTGCCCGTGCAAAAAGAAGCCGCCTTGAGTGGAATTGTAGCCGCGTCGTAGTTTGTGCCGCCCAAATCAAAAACCTCGCCATCAGTGGGGTTCGAAATAGAGAGTCCGCACACATTACCCGTGATGTTGAAAGAAAAAGTTCTCTGCGAGGTACAAGGGCAGGGGAGGTCAGGGTTGGTGTCATACCGAGTGCATGCAACTACTGTCGTGGTGATTGTTGCCGAGCCGGTGGCCAGGGCATCCGCCCGGTTATGGACCGAACTGTCCATTTTGATAACCGAAGTATTGCTGGAACCGAAGGTTGCACTGTAAGTGACGTCGATGTAGAACTGGTACCCGTTGCAGTCGTAATAGAGCCCCGTGTCGAAGATATCATCGTAGTATCCCGGCGGCAAACTGAACAAATCCGGCATCGCGTTCAACGCACTGAACCCCGCAGGACAGGGGCAACTCGCACAGTCGTAGTTTGATGCCATACCCTGTTGCTTTTGGATGACCATCATCCGGCCCTCGACCGGCGCGTCGTCCAGACGCACCCAGTTGACAGAACCGTCGGAAGCGCCAGCAGGAATTCTGTTCCCTTTGAAATCGGGAACCTGAGAGTCGCGGAGCGCGCGAAAATCGATGGCTCGCGTCTCGTGGGCCGCCAGCTTGAACCGAATGAGATAGTAATGCACGCCGCCTGCTGTCACGTCAAGCCCGATGCGCGCGGGCTCGTCACTTTCGTCGGTGAGGAAGAGTATCGAGTTGGTCTGGCTGTCCACGTGCCACGGATTCGCGCCCGACCCCGCCCAGCCGTCGAGTTCATTTGCAGTATGGGCATCAACCACCAGGTCCTGATTTTCATCCACACTTGAAACCTGGGCAATCATCGAGCCGGGCGTGCCGCTGTATTGGATGCGAACGGAAACGTAGGGAAGCGGCAAGGGCAGTTGGTTCATCACAGCGTCAAGCGAAAAATCCGCCGTGCTGTCTGGCCCGATCGTCAGCGGGGCGAGCGTGAACTGGCCGGTGAGCATGGAGGGGTCAGGGTTCGGTGGGTGAGCGAGAGCTTCGTTCGGGTCCTTCTCGCCCTTCTTGATATGGCCGGTAAAACGCACCAAGGGAGCGGCCGGTCCACCGGGACCGTTGGCAGAATTCCACGCACTGGACGTGGGGTATTCAAGCGTGATTGTGACCGACTGGGGTTTGTCGGTCAGGTTGCTTGCGATCACGTGCGGCGTAAAATATCCGTCGCCAGCAAAGGGCGAATCAGCGGTCGGCGTGGCAATCGGAACGCCGCTGGCGTGCAGCGCGCTTGCGCGCTGGCGGGCCGGGTCGGGGAATTCCAGCGTGGTGGAGAAGCCGGTGACCGGATCAGTCACGCGCCCCTGCGCCACCAGCGACGGGTTCGGACCACGCTGGATGATGGTGATCCTGCCTTCAGGAGCTTCTGAGACACTGGCATTCAGGTTACCCAGCATCTCGGCCACCGAAAGCAGTCTGGTCTGATTGGCGGTAAAGACCAGCGGATCAAGCTTATGCTCCTTGCCGCCAAAGGCCAGAAACATGTCCGCTGTCACCGTGTTTCCTGAGGCGTTGGTCACCATGATCGTAGCGTCACGGCCGCCCGAGAGGCCCCACCACTCGCCACTGAGCACGGCGGGAATGTCGGTGCGACCGGGATCATTTTCCACCATGTCCACCTGGTGCACCCAGTGTCGCGCGGGGTTCTCGACCGTCATCTGCCCGGCCAGCGGCATGATGGTTCATTCAAGATATACTGACACGCTACCCTGCGAAAAGGTTCCCGTTACGTCGACCCCCAGGGAGGTAAGCAGGCTGCCTATGCCCACGGCGAGCTTCTCTCCCGGCTGGATGCTCATTGAGTTCGAGATTTCCGTCTGGCCGTTCAGGCCGTGAATTGCCATGATGAAGTTGAGAGGCTTGGGCGAGGAGCTGACCAGCATCAGCGTTGAATTGTAGCCGTCGGCCAGCGAGTAATAAGGAAACACCATCTCACGCGGCGCGGTTGGAGGGTTGGTTCCACAACAGTTGGTTGTGGTTTGAGCCTTCGTTCCCGGGCGCGGGTTCAGCAGGAAAAGAGAAGATAAAGCAAGAGCAACAATAATCAGCGTTCCTGGGTAGACAGCCTTGCGACGCATTGGGCGCCTCCTCAGTTTAGATGTTGCTTGCGATATTGGCAGGTGACGAAATGTTTACTACGAGGTACCCCCCTGTAAAGTTAAATTTTAGAAGAATTTTCTAATCCAATTTCTGGGGTTTTTGTTGGTTCCTCTCGAACTCAATCTCACTGCTGCAATGGAGAACCCGCTGCAATGCGACGAGTGTGAGGCACGTCCTGAAGTGCAATCCCATGGCGGGCGGTGCGCTGCCGCGGGTTTACTTTCTGCCCAAGAATTTCGTTGAAATCCGGTGCCGCCACTACTTCAGTCGCGAAAACGAGCGGTCGAGTGTGAACGACAATGTGGCAATGGCATTTTCGGTGTAAGCGGCCAGCGCGTCGCGATAGAAATTCAGGCTGCGCTCGCGGATGGATGTTTCCGGCTCATTCGGAAACACCAGGTGGTTCGTTTCATGGAGAATGATGCTCAGCAACCGCAGCCGGAACTGTTTGGCGTGGAAGTCTTCCAGCCGGCTGCCCTGCAGGAATTTCGCATCGAGCGCCGTATCGCTCAACGGCAGGGCCTGCCAGGTGAGGACCTGCTGATAAGCGATGTCCATTTCTCCGGCGTGCTCTCCACCGAAAGCATCATGAGGCATTGCAAACGGCGTTTCGCGGACGGCCACATGGCGATGGCCGAGGCATCCGCAGACGTTCTTCCGGTGGAGCTGGATAACCACCAGTTGAGGTGCGCGGAAAAGGATCTCATCGTAAACCTCGCGGCAGCGGGTGGGTACCTCGATCCAATCCTGTTCAATAGCACGGGCCGCCTCTGCGGCACGCCCCTTGTCTCCTACGCGATAGGCAATCACATAAAGAGGCCGCGAACGGTCGCTGAGAGGAGCCAGCCTGTAGCGATGCCCCGACAGCCACTCTCGCCACCGGATGATTCGATGGCGTGAGTGCAGATAATTCAAAATGGCGGCTTGCAGATTGGATTTTTCAGGACACATTGTCAACCTCCGTGCTCCTGAATCGACGGGTTATTGCCCGGAGCCGGCCAGAATTTTCGGCCTTTAAAATCCCAACCCATTGTTAGATGATCGGAACTTCCCGCAGGTGCCCTTAATCTCACGACAAATCGAGCGGTTCGACTTCCGAGGCCAGAATGCTTCGCGTCAGTCCCATCTGCCGGACCAGTGTCGGGGCCACCTGCGTGAGTCCAATGCGCCCAAGTTTCTTCCCGGGCGCAATTCCCGGCCCGACCGCCACAAAGCCGGCTTCCATTCCGGGAACCGATGGCCTATAGCCATGCGTCCCCCGGTCTTTAGGGCTTTCCAGAACGATGGGGCCTGTATAACGGTCAGAAAAGTAGCAGCCGGGACTGGCGTCAAGCATCAGTTCGGCGTCAGGGTCCGCACCCAGGGCCTTGAGTTTAGGGCGGTCCAGAACTTCGCCGACAGCGCCCGAGTCCACCAGCCGTGCCACAGCTTTCTGGAGTGCACGCCGGTTTTCACTGGTGGGTTCTTCAAGCCAGTAGAGGGCAAAGGAACCACCGGCATGAATGGCGCCCAGCCTCCTTAACTCCGGCTCGCCTCGCACAGTGCGGCCCAGGAGGCCTTCTTCCATCAGCGCAACGAGTGGTGCTGCTTCCTTATCGACGGAGACGAAGCCGTGGTCGGAAAGGACAACCACCGTTGTGGACTTGTCTCCATTTACGGCGTCGCGAATGCGTCCGATTTCTTTATCCATTTCTTCAATGGCCTGCACCGCCTGGGGAGCAAACGGCCCATGGCGGTGCGCGAGCTGGTCGTATAGGGCAAAATGCACCAGAAGCAAGTCTGGTCGGTGGCGCTTCCAGATGTGAAGCGCAGCTTCCGCGCGGAGGCGGTCCGGCGACATCTCGTGAATTGCCGCCTGGTGGTTTTTCCTGGGGGCACGAGCCAGCGCCGACCTGATGCTGCTCAGAACTTCTTCAAAGAGCCTTGGTGTGGAGTGGCGCGCGGGTGTTTCGAGGTCGCGGTAAGGGTCGGGCGCCGCAGGGTCCCAGATTTCGGGAATGTTGTAAGTGATTCTGGCTCCAGCGCTGACAGGCCAGGCGATGGCCGCAGTCTTGCGCCCGGAGGCGCCGACAACATCCCAAAGCGTAAGGACGTTGATGGCACGCGCAAACCATGTCCAGGGACGGGCTTTTTCCGTGGGATCAAGAGAGGCCAGATGGCTGTAGATTCCGTGGCGCCTGGGGCGTACTCCCGTGACCAGAGTGACGTGCGCCGGATAGGTGGTGGAGGGGTACACGCTTTCAACTTCCTCGGCGCTTGCACCGGATTCAACCAATCCCCGCAGGTTTGGAACTTTCAATCCAAACTTTTTCGGTTGCCGGTAGAAGTCCGGACGCATGCCGTCCGCAGACAACACAACCATCCGCACTGGATAATCAGGCTGACTCAGTTCCATCGGTCATCCCTGAAGACCCGCTAGATTTTCCCGACGCGAGTATTAGCGCAAATGTCTTCTGCCCGGCACCCCCTGCCGGGAGACATCCCGATTTATGAAGGCTGCGCGCTCGGCCACGGGTCCGGTTGCGCCTCAAATTTCCGGCGCACATGAACGTGTTTGTGGCCCCGCACCCTTCTGTGCCTATCCTAAACCACAAAGGCGGCTCGATGCCAAGGTAATTATTGATAATGACCATTAACGAATTTGGGATGTCTCAGTGGCTGGCAAATCTCATTTTTGGGTCCGGTACCCTGCGCCGACGGCGGCTTTTAGCGTTCGCACGGCGGATTGCCTCCCTCTACGTCCGTAGTATAATTACAGAATAAGAACGGATGTCAGGCGATGGAGTTCGCCAAAACCGTCCTTGAAAAGGACTGATGACTCCTGGCCGCCAGCAGGCGATCAGGAGTTTTTTTGTGAAATTTTATGCTGGTGTGCGGAAAGGCGTTAAGCATTGCGAATTTTTCTGCTGATCTTATTTGGTTCCATCGGTACCCTTGCACGGTATTGGATAGGGGGATTGATTCAGTATCGCGCCGGGTCCTCATTCCCGGTGGGCACGCTGGTGATCAACCTGCTCGGCTGCTTCCTGCTGGGAGGGGTTGGTGAGTACGCTCTCCAGCACATTTCAATTTCTCCCGACCTGCGCATTGGAATAACGGTAGGATTTGTTGGGGCCTTTACCACTTTTTCGACTTTCGCTTATGAAAGCTCGCGCATGCTGGAAGATGGCGACTGGATGAAGATGGTTTTATACGTCAGCGTCAGCGTTGTCGGTGGTATCCTGCTGGCGGTGACGGGAATTCATCTGGCTGACCTCATTTCGTAGGAGGAAACCGTGGAGCACCAGCGTTTCGAGGGCGAACGCACCCTGATGCGGATCCACATTGGCGAGTCGGACCGCTGGGAGAACAAGCCGCTCTATCAGGCGATTGTCGAGTTGTTTCGCCACGAAGGATTTTCAGGTGTCACTGTGCTGCGCGGGGTGGGCGGCTACGGATCCAGCAGCCGCGGCCGCGGCCTTTATCACACCACGAACATCCTGCGGCTCTCGCAGGACCTGCCGATTGTGATTGAGGTGGTGGAATACTCCGAGCGGATAGAAAAGATTCTCCCCAAGCTTGACGAAATGGTTGGCGGCGGGCTTATTACTCTGGAAAAAGTTCGAGTGATTCTCTACCGTTCCGCAAAGTAAATCGCGCGCCGCAAAATGGCAATGAGGGACTGGGCATGACAGACCAACCATTGCATTCCGTGATCGGTCCAAACCATCGACGGGTGCTCTCTGTCCGCCTTCGGCTGCTGGAGGAATACTCCCTCCAACTGCTGGAGCTTTTCCGTCCTCTTGAAACAGAACTCACCTCGCGCCCGCCCCTGCCGCAGGGGGTGGCAAAACAGGTGGAACGAGAAGTCGCCGCCCTGCAGTCCCGGATCCGCGAAATGAAAGCGGAACTGGACCTTGAACGTTCTCATCGCAGCGCCCGGTGCGAAGCCGCGGCCCTGATTTCAACCATGATCACCTACGTGGAAGAACTTCATCCGCGGTATCTGAAGGGGTATGGTTCCATTCCTGATCCTCTCAGCCGTTATCTGAAAGAAAGTCTGAAAGGGTTTTCAGAAACGCTCGACAGAATCAGCCGGACACTGCGGGACCACCCCTGAGGGTTCTCTCGCTGTTCGCTTTGCCGCTAGAATTAAACGGTCTGAGACCATTGATATCCTTCGGCGCGTTTGCTGAGGGGCCTTGCGAGGGAACATGGCAAGCACAAATCCCGCGACGGCAACGGCTGGCACTGAATCGGCAGGGAAACAACCGGCATCCTGGCTGAACCGCAACGTCGTCGCCATGGGCCTGACCAGCCTGCTTTCCGACGTCAGCCACGAGATGGCCACGGCTGTTCTGCCGGGTTTCCTAACCGCCTTGGGAATTTCGGCGGCGGTGCTTGGCCTGATCGAGGGCGTAGCGGACGGCGTCTCCAGCTTCGTCAAGCTGGGGGCCGGGTGGCTTTCCGACCGTGCGGGGCGCCGCAAGCCGATTGCGGTGGGTGGGTACTTCATTACCGGAAGTTCCACCGCGCTCATAGCGCTTGCCGCTGGCTGGCCGCTGGTGTTATTTGCGCGCGCCCTGGGATGGTTTGGCAGGGGCATTCGCGGGCCGGCGCGGAACGCCATTCTGGCCGCCTCGGTCCCGGCGGAATCGCGCGGCAAGGCGTTTGGTTTTGAGCGCGCCGGCGACACGGTCGGAGCTATTCTTGGCCCTCTGCTCGCCCTGGCGCTGCTGGCATACTTTCATCCCCGCGCCGCCGATCCCTCCGGCCCGTTTCGAACCATTTTCCTTCTTACCCTGGTTCCCGGCCTCGCCTGCGGACTTGTGTTTGCTTTGCTGGTTCGCGAAAAGGCTGGAGCCGGCACGCCCGCAAGGTTCTTTGCGGCAGTCAGACAATTGCCTAAGAACTTTCGTCGGCTTCTGGTGGGGGTCGGGGTTTTCGGCATGGGTGATTTTGCCCACACACTGATGATTCTTGCCGCCACGCAGCTCCTTTTGCCTGCGCATGGGGTAGCGCACGCCGCTGAAATTGCTGCGCTGCTTTATGCGGGCCATAACGTTGTTTATGCCGCGGCATCCTATCCGGTGGGCGCGCTGTCGGACCGACTTGGCCGTCGAGGCCTGCTGGCGGTGGGGTATCTGGTGGGCGCCCTGACGGCTGTTGGACTTGTTGCAGCGTTCGCGTTGCATTTGGCGACGGTTTCCTACCTGGCTGTCGTCTTCGCCGTCGGCGGACTTTACATGGCATTCGAGGAAGCCCTGGAAGGAAGCATTACGGCGGATCTGGTTGCTTCCGAAGTACGCGGAACGGCTTATGGAATGCTGGGCGCAGTCAATGGAGTGGGCGATGTTGCGGCCAGTGTGCTGGTAGGCGGCTTGTGGACGCTGGTCTCCCCCGCCGCTGCCTTTGCTTATGCCGCCGTTGTCATGCTGGCCGGCGCATTCCTCATCTTCCGTTTGCGATGAGGCCCCTTTGCCGTCATTCTGAGCCCTGCGAAGAATCGCCGCATTGGGAATTGGTGATTGAGTGAATTGCGATTGAGCGATTGGAGGAAAAGAATGCTTCCCGTATCGGCGGGCTCACCCTACCACGCCCGCGCGTTCTGTGCCGTAAGTTCACAACTTGTGACTGTTTCCCTTCATCCTTCATAATTCAGAATTCATAATTGCCTTCGCCCCCCTATTCGCTACTCCCTACTCCCTATTCGCTGTTCGCTGTTTGCTATTCCCCATTTCCTTCTCCCGATTTTGCTTTTCCCCTATTCGCTATTTCCTATTCGCTATTCGCTGCTTGCTATTCGCTATTCGCCATTCCCTACTCCCTACTTCCTACTTCCTACTCCCTGCCTCTAACTTTTTCCTAAATTTCATTGCCTTTAATGCCGATAAGATTTATATATTGGTACGTTATATTGCGGTTATCGCCTGCCTCGCAGATTGTTAAGGAAGAAATCATATGACCTGCCAGCGGGGAATTCATGAGCGGCCTTCATACCGTCACACCGGGCGCCGAGCTTTTGCGCCCCCAAAAAGCCTTTACCCTCTCCGAGGGGAGAGGGTGTCACGACTTGGCGTGACGGGTGAGGGGCGTCAGTCGATCAATATCTTAGCCCTCTCCGAGGGGAGAGGGTGCCCCGCAGCGCCGGGGCTGGTGAGGGGTCGTGTAAACCAGTTGAATGCCGCGTAGTCCTCGCCGGCATGCATGGCTCATCAAACTAAAGCCCTCTCCGAGGGGAGAGGGTGTCACGACTTGGCGTGGCGGGTGAGGGGTAACTTCAACCGTGCGAATCAGCACCCAGCGCGTTCGCGAGCTGCGCCACGCACAGACGGAAGCCGAAAAGGAGGCCTGGCATTTGCTGCGCGACCGGCGCCTGGGCGTGAAATTCCGTCGCCAGTATCCCATCGAGAATTACGTTGTCGATTTCTATTGTTGCGAGGCCCGCCTGGCCGTGGAACTGGATGGAGGCGTCCACTCGCAGCCCAGCCAGATCAGGAAGGACGCGGCGAAGGATGCCTTTCTCAGGAAACTTGGCATTCGCGTCCTCAGGCTGCCGAATGGTTTGGTGACCGAAGACCCGGAGGGTTTTGTGCGTAAGGTGAAAGATACGGCAGAAGCGAAGGTGAGGAATGCCTGTGCAGCAAACTGACCCCTCACCCGCCGTCGTACCTCCGGCACCCTCTCCCCTCGGAGAGGGCATAGGCAATTGTTGGGTGGGCGTCGTGCCTCCGGCACCTGCCAATATTTTCTTTTCCCTCTCCAAGGGGAGAGGGTGTCACGACTTGGCGTGACGGG
>JAJYLL010000048.1:35399-35814 GCA_021787735.1 Acidobacteriota bacterium
GGACGTCGGGCGTTCGAAATGTTTTCCCTCTACCTTGGGGAGAGGGTGCCCCGCAGTGGCGAGGCGGGTGAGGGGTCGTCACTCGATCAAAATCTTGGCCCTCTCCGAGGGGAGAGGGTGTCCCGCGACGTCGGGACGGGTGAGGGGTCGTTGCCTCCCGCCTCTCAGCAATGAGAGGGTGTCACGACTTGGCGTGACGGGTGAGGGGTCGTCAGTCGATCCAAATCTTAGCCCTCTCCAAGGGGAAAGGCTGTCATGACTTGGCGTGACGGGTGAGGGACGTCGGGCGTTCGAAATGTTTTCCCTCTACCTTGGGGAGAGGGTGCCCCGCAGTGGCGAGGCGGGTGAGGGGTCGTCACTCGATCAAAATCTTGGCCCTCTCCGAGGGGAGAGGGTGTCCCGCAGCGTGGGGACG
>JAJYLL010000160.1 GCA_021787735.1 Acidobacteriota bacterium
CGATTATACGCGCCACGGCACCGCCACCTTGTTTGCCGCGCTTTCGACGCTGGACGGGGCGGTCATCGGCGACTGCATGCCGCAGCACCGGCACCAGGAGTTCATCCGCTTCCTGAAGCGGATCGACCACGGGACACCCCCTGAGCGGGAGCTGCATCTGATCGTGGACAACTACGCCACCCATAAGCATCCCGATGTCAAACGCTGGTTGGGCCGCCATCCGCGCTTCCACTTGAACTTCACCCCCACCTCTTGCTCGTGGCTGAACCTGGTCGAGCGCTGGTTCGGCAATCTGACTCAACAACGCCTACGTCGCGGCTCGTTCCATAACGTCAAGGAGCTGATCCGAGCGATTCAGGATTACATCACCGGCCATAACCAAAACCCGCGCATCTTCGTCTGGAGCGCCTCGGTCGAACGCATCCTCACGACGGTCGCCAAATGTAAAGAAGCGTTGGACGCACTACACTAGGTAGGACGAACTCCAGAGTTTCTAAAGCCGGGGAACTCTGTTGCGCTTGCACAAGCGAAAGTGTACAGCTAGCGATAAAGGAGGTCGTAGTATGTCCCGGAAACCCATTTTCCTCGTATTGGCTTTCGTGCTAATTTTTTCTCTTTGTCCGAAGGTAGGGGTATGCGATTCGGTTCACGATGACCTCAAGGCGAATTACAACCACAAATTCGTCGTAGTTCTGCGCAAAGGACTAGTCGTTGGTTTTAGAGAATCTAATAAATCTATCCTGTTCGGAGCGAAAGTCCACGTGGACGGTACTCAAGCTCAAGTCTGTCCAACCGAGAGTAGCTGCTATAACACAATCACGCAACCCGTTCGACCAAAAGAAGTCTTGTATATCAGTCGCGTTTTTCTGGATCGTAAACATTGGCGGTTCGGGTTTAATATAACGACGACTTCTCCACATTCAATTGAGCGAGGCATAGGTCCTTTTGCACACCAATCTTATGAAGAAGGAGATTTAACACTCATTTTTTACATGAAGGCCCTAGATGACTACCCGGCAATGGCCAAAGAAGTCGACTATTGGTTAAAGCCATTTAGCACGGCGGCGGAAGCAGCATCCTTTGGGAATACTGCAAGCGGAGTGTTTGTGCGAGAAGTCAAGCTAGGTATGACCTTTGCCGAGGTCGAACAAGTGCTTGGGTTACCCCAGACGCGGGTAGACCTAGGGGAGAAGGTGCTATACAAGTACAAGGATATGACAATCGAATTTCGGGATGGAAAAGTTGCAGATGTGCGGTAGCTTTCAAGGCAAGTAGGTCGTGCATCAGAGTTTTAACCCTTTGAAACTCTGGTGCGCTAGTTTCTTTCATCCTGCACACTTCATCCCTCATTTCACTTCTTCGATTCGGACCTGCTTGATGACCACGGGTTCGAGGGGTTTGTCGCGGCGGTCGCGAGTGGCCATGGAAATCTTTGTGGCGACGTGCTGGCCCTGGACAACCTGGCCGAAAATGGTGTGATGATCATCAAGCCACGGGGTCGGCGCCACGGTAATAAAAAACTGGCTGCCGTTGGTGCCGGGGCCTGCGTTGGCCATGGCCAGGCGGCCCACTCCGTCAAAGCGCAGTTCCTTTGTGAATTCGTCCTCAAACTGATACCCGGGGCCGCCGGTGCCGGTGCTGAGCGGGCATCCGCCCTGGATCATAAAGTTCGGCATCACGCGGTGGAAAATCAACCCGTCGTAGAACGGCCGCTTGACGTTTTCGCCGGTTTTCGGGTCCCTGAACTCCCGTGTTCCCTGGGCCAGGCCCACAAAGTTTTCGACAGTTTTCGGCGCATGTTCCGGATAGAGCCGGCACGTCATGGTTCCTGCAGAAGTTTCGATAATGGCATGAAGCCCGGGTTGCAATTTCTCCATGTATTCTCCTGTCCCTTGATTTGTGTTCGGATTCTTCGGCCCCATTGTTGTCCAACTGAACTCGCCGCCATCTCTTAAGGACTTGCACCGGCGCTTTGTACTCAGGCAGAAACGTCAGCGGACTCCAACGCTCATTTTATCGGAGATCGGTTGCGATGGGGGACTGATTAAGGCTGTGAATCGAGCACAGTCGCCGACTTGATGTGGTCGAGTTTGGGGAAGTTCGCGGCGAGGTACTTTTCGCCCTGACTCTGGAGCAATTGCTGGTCGGGCCCGTTCCCGTTCGGAGCGCCTTCTCCGTACCCACTATAGAAGCTCTGGGCGACGTTCATTCCCTGGGTGACGGCTCCGAAGGGCGAAAAGCCCTGCGCATCCAGGAACCTGTTGTCCGCCAGGTTGATGAAGACCTGCGTCGTGCGCGTATCCGGCCCGGCCGTAGCGAAAGTGACCGTACCTGCCGTGTTGCCGTGTTTTACGGGATCGTCCTGGATGCCAGCATCGTGCCACACTGCAGAAACCTTCGGGTCTGCGCTGATGCCGAACTGGACGATAAAGCCGGGAATCACGCGGAAAAAGCTCGCATTGTTGTAGAAGCCGTATTTCACCAGGTTGTAGAATCGGTCAGCTCCAAGGGGTGCCCAGTCTCGCGTGACTTGAATGACAAACGAGCCCTTTGTTGTATCAAACTTTGCCCAGTAGACGTCTGGAGCTCTTTCTGTGAGCGAGGCGGGCTGCAGGAGCGAGGGCGGACCCGTCGTCGTTGTCTTTGCGGCCTCCTGCGGAGCTTCAACGGGCTTGGGGGCTTGCCTGGAACGCTGATAGAAAATCACCGCGATCACCACCACCACGATAGCCAGCGCAACCAGAGTCAGGGTACGTTTTGTCATGGGTATCGGCCTCCGTAGGGTTGAACTCAGCGAGAGCCTTCATTCTGGCAGGGAAAAAATCTTAATGCCGGACGCCTCACAGAATAAGCCCGCTCGCTATTTTGAAATATCAATTATCCGGGTGTCCGCAAGGCTTTGTCAAAGGCGATTTCTCGCCCGGCAAGCCCTGCGGACAGCTTCTTCTTTTCGCTTTATCAGTCGTAGTACTCGAGACCGAGGTGGGTAATCAGTTCCTCGCCTCGCAGATAGCGCAATGTGTTCTTGAGTTTGATGAGCTGGATGAATAGATCGTGTTCGGGATAGAGGTCGGGTGCGCACATCGGACTCTTGAAATAGAAGGAGAGCCATTCCTGGATGCCCTTGCGCGCCATTTCAGGGCAGCGCTGCGCCAGGTCCATGAAGAGCACAAGGTCCAGGACGATCGGCGCGGCAAGGATGGAGTCTCGGCAAAGGAAGTCGATCTTGATCTGCATGGGATACCCGAGCCAGCCGAAGATATCGATGTTGTCCCAGCCTTCCTTGTTGTCGCCGCGCGGTGGATAGTAGTTGATGCGCACCTTGTGGTAGAAGTCCTTGTAGAGTTCGGGATAGATGTTGGGCTGCAAAATGTATTCCAGCACCGACAGCTTGCTTTCTTCCTTAGTGCGGAACGACCCCGGATCGTCGAGCACCTCTCCATCGCGGTTGCCCAGGATGTTGGTTGAAAACCAGCCGTTCACTCCGATCAGGCGCGCCTTGAGGCCGGGAGCAATGATGGTTTTCATCAGGGTCTGGCCTGTCTTGAAGTCCTTTCCGCAGATCGGCGCGTTGTTCTCAATGGACAATTGATGCAGTGCCGGTACGTCAGTAGTGAGATTAGGAGCGCCATTGGCGAACGGGATGCCCAGTTTCAACGCAGCATAGGCATAGATCATGCTGGGAGCGATGCCGGGATCCGAAGCGCGCAGGCCTTTTTCAAATGAGGCGATGGTTTGATGCACAGGGCCGGGCTTCATGAAGATTTCCGTTGACCCACACCAGATGACCACCATCCGGCTTGCGCCGCTTTTCTCGCGGAAGGCCTGCATGTCCTCCATGAGCTGCTTGGCGAGGTCCATCTTCGTTTTGCCACGCTTGACGTTGGACCCGTTCAGCCTCTTTACATATTTGCGGTTGAATACGGCCGGAAGAGGCCGGATATCCGCAAGGAAGTCTTTGACCGCGTTCAGATGGGTGGGTTCCAGTACGCCGGCCTTCATCGCCGCCTGATAGCAGTTATCCGGGAAGATGTCCCACCCGGTAAAGACCATGTCTTCGAGTCCTGCAAGAGGAACGAAGTCCTTGATCAGCGGAGTTCGTTTTTCAGTGCGTTTTCCCAGCCGGATAGTTCCCATCTGGGTCAGCGAGCCGATGGGGCTGGCGAGGTTTCGGCGGATGGCCTCAACCCCTGCGATAAAGGTGGTGGCTACCGCCCCCATTCCGCAGGTCATCACCCCCAGTTTTCCTTCGGGCTTGGAAATTTGAATGGTTTTCTTAGCCAATTTGCGGTCCTTTCAGTTAAATCATGAAAATCATAAAAGGGAAGTTGCCATCTTGTTCTAAACGTGCGAAAATTGCAATCCCTTTCGGCAATTCGGGAATGGGATGGAAAGCCCGTTCACTTCCTGAAGATTCATAATAACTGTCCTGATCAGAGGACGGAAAAGAATTTCGCAACGATGTGAATCTCCAGGTAATTAGAAATGTGCGGGATGCAGATAAATGGTAAGCTATCAGCAGGTACTTAAGCTCCTGGATTTGCATCTAATCGCTACAGAGGCTGGCACTTTGTAAGGCGATGGCCAGGAAGGGAGTCATAAGTTTTTTCTTGCAATGTTCAGTAAGTCTTGGTATTTGGAGATATGCTCCAGATGGACAGGGTCCGGCCGGCCGAGTGACTGGGCGGAACACAGTGAGTCTTCCGCGGCGTACTCGGACTTGGTATCGAAGACGCCTTTTGGGCCCGGTATTCAAAACCCATGAACAAGAGGTAGCTTTACGATGAAGAAAACGACTGTGCTTTTCAGCATGATCATGCTAGCTGGTTTCGTCAGCCTGCCATGCTCATCTCATGCGGCTGTCGGACCAGTTGGAGCGGTGATGTTCTCTGCTGCAGCATCGCCAGCGCCAGTTCCAGCCGCGCCCCAGGCGAAGACCCCTCAATGGAAGAGCCGAGCTGAATATGATGCCTTTCAGGCCTTTGTCAAGGAATCTGATGCGAAGAAGAGGATTCCTCTGATTCAGGCATTTATTCAGAAGTACACGCAGTCTGACTTTCTGGCCAACGCGTATGTGGCCGAAATGCAGACGTACGTTCAGCTTAGCCAAACCAGCGACGCGATCGCATCGGCAAAGAAAGCGATTAGCATCGACCCTAACAATCTGGATGCGCTGTCCTATCTCTGCCTCGTCTTCCCGTATACGTTCAAGCCTTCAGATTCGAACGCCGCAGCGGAATTGACGCAGGCTGCTGAATATGCGCAGCACGGCCTGGATGCCCTGCAGAATCTGCAGAAACCCGCCGGGGTGACTGAGGAACAGTTTGAGCAATATGTGAAACCCAAAACCAAACGGGCAGTTTTCAATACCGCCGCTGGTTTTGTAGCGATGCAGCAAAAGAACTATAACCAGGCGATCAAGTCTTTAGAGGCAGCCGCACAGGATGATCCCAACAATCCCCTGGTTTATTCGTTCCTGGGGCAGTCTTACTACAATGAGACTCCGCGCGAAGTCAACAAGGCCATCTGGAACTTTGCGCGCGCCACGGCACTGGCGGAGGCCAGCAACAGCCCGAACGTGGCCGAACTCAAAAAACTCTACAGTTCGGTGTACGAGGCCCAGCACGGCTCCAACGCCGATGAGGGCAAGGTCCTTGCAGAAGCCAAAGCTTCCCCGACCATGCCGGCCGATTTTGCGGTTGCTCCTCCGCCGCAGCATGCCGCCACCGGCAATCCTAACCTTGACGCGTTTTACAAGATCGAGGACGCCCTAGTGGTGGGCGGCGACACGGCACAGCAAAACTGGACGCAGTTGAAAGGTCAGCCGCTGGGGCTCGTGGGCCACGTTGACAGCGTGGAACCCGGAACTGACGCAAACACTTATCAGGTGCGTGTCGACATCACTCCCCAATCGCAGAGTGCCCAGGGCACCTACGACATCGTTCTGCTGGACTCCCAGCCGAACGCCAAGTACCTGCAGCCGGGCGACCCGCTCCGTTTCCAGGGAACGCTTGATTCTTACGTAACGACGCCGAACTTCATCCTGACGCTTAGCGACGCAAAAATTGATGACAGCGTTTTGAAGGCCGCTCAGGAGAAGGCCGCTGCTGCTGCGCAGAAGGCAAAGGAAACCCGCAAACCGCGAAAGTAAATTGCGCGTTTGCTTTCCTGGATACGCGACTGAAGATTCAAGGTTGATGGTTCAGCTTTGAACTCAGGCGAAAAGACATCGAAAGGCCTGGGTGTTCAGGTGGCCGCCAATGGACGGACCGCCCGCAATGTCCAGGCTTTTTTATTGACGCGATTTTCTTCGGCGCTTTGGTTGGTGGTCCGGGTCTAAAACAGCGATCTTGCGGGTCAGCGTGTTGCGGTGAATGTTCAAGTCCCTGGCTGTCTTGCACAGGTTCCCGTTATTCTTTTCCAGAACTTTCCTGATAAATCTCTTTTCAAACTCGGAGACAGCGTCCTCATAAAGGATGCCGCGTTCTATCATCTGATTGACGAGAGCATCAAGCTGGTCCTTCACTGAGCCACTCCGATGTTCAATGTTTCGCTTCACTTGCCGAGCGAGCCTGCATGGCTTTCCTGTCGGCCTCGATCAGCGCCTTCTTAAATGATTCAAACCCGGTCAGGAAGCCCTGTCTCATGTTGTCGGGCATTGCCATGGCGATCACTCTGGAGCCTGTGGTGAAATAGGGCGCCAGCACGGACTTTTCCATTGCCGCCTGCTGGATTGCAAACGTCATCATTACCAGCAGCAGAACACAGTCAACCAGCAATCCGCGAGCAAGGCCAAAGATTCCTCCCAGAAAACGGTCGAACCATTGCAATTGCACTTTCCTGATCAATTTTCCGGTAATAACCGCTACCAGTGCCCCGGCTACCATGACGGCGAAGAAGATCAGGATAAAACTGACCCCAAGTGCCACTCCGCGGCTTCGCGTGAAACCTGCCAGCAGGGGGGCGAGCCGCTCGTAATTCAGGGCAGCGATAATCAGTGCCGCGATCGCCGACGCCAGGGAAATCAGTTCTGCGACAAAGCCTTTCCGTATGGCCGTCAAGGCCGATAAAACAATGATGATGACCAAAACCCAGTCAAGCCAGTCCCAGTTTGCCATGCTGCCCTCGGGCCGTTCAGAATCAGGAATCCAGAGCCTTTCCGGTCAGTAGCCCGTAAGCATCCCGGTATTTCTGACTGGTTTTCTCGATCACCTCGGGAGGAAGAGGTGGCGGTGGAGGTGTCTTGTCCCAATCGGTCGACTCCAGGTAGTCCCGCACAAACTGCTTGTCAAACGATGGCTGGGACCTTCCTGGTGCATAGCCGTCTCTGGGCCAGAACCGCGAAGAATCAGGCGTGAGAACTTCGTCGATCAGAATGATTTCGTCTCCGAGCTTACCCCATTCAAATTTCGTATCGGCGATGATGATTCCGCGTTCCTCGGCGTACTTTCTTGCCTCCA
>JAJYLL010000049.1 GCA_021787735.1 Acidobacteriota bacterium
ATGTTCGGTCGTGCCGGCACGAAGCCACTGTTGCAATGCGCTCTCTTCGCCGGGCGAAAGGGTAATGACTACTGCGTGTTTGCTCATCGCAGCATCCTAATATATACCGCTTACTATCGCAACTAAGTACTAGCTAGGCCCTGCCGGGATCGGGCTGTCTGGCATCGCGCTTGATCCAGCGGTAGGCGGCAACGGAGTTTTTCCAGAAAAACTTTTCGGACGCATTCCTGCCTTTGCCAAGGAAATACTGTCGAACCAAAGCAAGTTCCTGGGGGAATTTTTCAATGTGGTCGCTGTTGGGCCAATCGCTGCCGTAAATCAAGCGGTCTTCGCCAAAGATATCCCACAGCCGGTCAAACGTGAGCTTATAGAAATCGCGATCCTGCACCAGCCGGCCGTTAACCCGCCGCAGCACCTCCGAAACCTTCACATAGACCTGCGGCCGTTTCTCGAGCTCGTGAAGATTTGCTGCGAGGTCTTTCTTCAATTTCGGGTCTGCCAGCTCCTTCATTTGCGGCAGGTGGTCGATCACCACTCGCAGGTTGGGAACCCGGTCCGTCAGCCGGACGACTGCAGCAATCAATTCCGGATCGGGATTGGCGGTATCCATTTCAAGGCCGGCCTGAGCAAGCTCTTTGAGACCATGAACGAAATCGGGATTCCCAAGCTGCAGGCTTATGTTTCGGCCCCACAAATTGCCGGAGCGAATGCCGCGGAACAGCGGATTGCGGTGGAATCGCTCCAGTTGCTTCCGGAAGTCAGGCTTTTCAGGCTCCAGGTCGCCGACCGTCCCGACAATCACGGGAGCTTTGGCTGCGACATCCAGTACCCACTGGTTGTCCTCCAGCCAGGGGCTGCATTCCACTTCAATCGCACCCACAACGCCCAAGCCCTGCGTCAGTCTCATGTAGCGCTCCGGCAGAGCGGGCTTTGAGAGTTTGGCGTCATTTTTCGGGGGCCATGGAATACCTTGCGGCCGCCTCGGGTCGAACAGGTGAATATGCGTGTCAATAATCGGGATGGGCGCGCTCCTGGCGCTCACATCCGTGCCCACGGCAGCAAGGGCTGCCGCCACTCCCAGAAAGGTTCTACGATTCATGGGCGGTATTCTAACTCAACCTGATGCCGGCTGCGTTGCATATCCGGGGCGGCAGACACAAGAGCATCTCTTTCGATCGGGAACTTTTTTGTGGGGCACATTGTGCGGGAAACAAGATCGCTGCTGGCGGGCAGTCCTGGAAAATGCGTAAAGACAAGTGGCGGGCGCGCGCAGCTGTGCGGTCGCGCCCCTTGCGGGCCTTTCCATATCCCGCAAGAGGCGTTATACCGCGACGGGTTAGAAGTACAACTTCAGAGCAAACTGAATGTTGCGTTCACCCTGTGAGCTGAGGACCTGGCCGAACTGGGCGCTGGTCACGCTGCGGTTCGGAGCCAGGAACACCGGAGTGTTCGTAAAGTTGAGGAACTCACTGCGGAACTGGAGGTACGTTGACTCTGTGAAATGGAAGTTTTTCATCACTCCCAAATCCCAGCCAGCTAATCCTGGACCGCGCACCGTCCCGTTAGCGCAAGTGCCAAAGGTTCCAACGGGCGCCTGCGCGAAGGATCCGGTGCTGAACCAGGTAGTACCAGGTCCGACCCCGTAGGAATAGGTGGCAGGTGCGATGCAGTTTGCCTTGGCGCCACGGCTCTTGGTCCCCGAGTTGTCAGGGCCTGTAATAGTAATCGGGTAGCCCGTGTGAGCGGTAATGATGCCCGACAGTTCCCATCCGCCCAGGATGCCGTTCGCCACAGGGCTCCAGTCGGTGCCGAATGTCTTCCCGGATCCAAACGGCAACTGGTAGGTGTACGATGTGACGAAGGCATGGGTGTCGTCAAAGTAGGCAGGACCCCACTCTGACGCCTTGTTGTAGAGGTTCTGGAAGTAAGCCGAATTCGATGCGGCCTGTCCGCCACCCTGCCCGTAATAGCCGATGGCATCCGTCATCGTCTTCGAGTAGGTGTAGGACACCTGCACCTGCAGCCCGTGCGTCATGCGCTTGGTCAGACTGGCCTGCAAGGCGTCATAACGCTGGTTGCCGTTCGATTCCGTCCCGGAAATCTGGCCGATCTCGTAGTAGAGCGTGGGGTCCCCGGCCAGATACGGGCTACCACAGGGAGCGGTTGCGTTGGACGGGCAACCAGCTTCGCCGGGCAGACGCCTCTGGAAGTAAGGCATCGGAACCATCAGGTGCGTTCCGTGCTGGCCGACGTAAGCCAGAGAAACCAGCGTCTGAGCGGGAAGTTGGTGCTCGATGCTGATGTTCCACTGTTGAGTCATGTTCGGCCGCACGTTCGGGTCCCACAGCCGAATGTTGGTGTTAACGTATGGATTGACTGGGGCAGCCAGCACTGAAAGCCCATCGCTCGAGGTTGAGGACGGGAAGAAGAGCGATGTGCCCGTGGTGTAGTCGTTCTCGAATTCGGAGTTGTAGGGGGGATTCAAAGGAAGCCGAAGGTTGGTACCGGTGCCTTCCAGGAACGACGAAATCGTGTAGGCGCCCCGTACCACAGTGTTCTTGCTGAAACCCGGCGTCCAGGCAAAGCCGAACCGCGGCTCCCAGTCCTTCCAGTAATTGTTGTATAGCGCTCTGCAATTGCTGTAAGGACAGTTGCCCTTCCCGGCAAAGTATTCGATGCCGGTAAACGGCCCGAAATTCGCCTGCCGGTTGTAAACCTCGGTCCAGGGCTGGTTGTACTGCCAGCGCAGGCCGAGGTTGAGAGTCAGGTCGTCCCGGATGCGCCAGTTGTCCTGAACATAGGGAGCATACATCCAACTGCGATGCCCCCAGGTTCCGGCGCTGACGCCCAGTCCCACCACGCCGGGCAGTCCCAGCAGGAAGTCCGCCTCCGAGAATCCCTTGGAAGAACCAGTGGCTCCCGGCACCGGCCCGCTGGTGTATTGTCCCGTGTAGTTCATCAGACCGTACTTTCCGTTGTTGCCTGCGTAGTAAGTGTTGACCTGATAGCGCAAGGCCTGGAAACCCATGTGCAGTACGTGGCGGCCCTTCGTGAGGATGACGTCGACCGTCGGCTCAATCGTCGTGTCAGCAAACAACTGCTCGCTGTCCGAACTCCCAATGCTGTTGGCAAGGCCGTTGGTGAAATTCAGGCCCAACAGGCCGGGACCATGAACATTGGCATCGGCAATGCCGATCTTCTCGCCGAAATTGCCTAGCGCTGAGTTGACAGAACCGTTGTGCAGGTAGATCCGGTTCAAACCGATCCTGGCATCCATCACCATTGTGGGACTGAAGGTGTGCGTCCAGTCGATGACCGCACCGTGGAAGGGCGATTCATTGAAGCTCTGGCCGTAGAGCTGGAACGAATTCGTGCCGGGAATCGTCTGGAATCCCTGAGAATAGCGTCCCCAGATGTGGTTGCTCTCATTGACGACATAATCGATCTTGACGTCGCCCTGATCGTTGTTGGTCTGGCTGCTGCTGGTGTTGTAGGCGTTGAACTGGAGACCGGAATTTATCGGGTTAAGGTACAGCCCGGACGCGAAAAGATTGGTCGCCACAGGGGAGATCATGCTCGCTGGGATCATGTTGTTTGCAGTAAGGCCTGTGTTGGCCGTGTCGAACGGTAATCGAGGAGCGGCCCCCGGGACTGCCGGCGACGCGCACGATCCTGCGAACGAAGCGCAAGGATTGTAAAGCTGGATGCCTTTCTCGCTCAGCAATTGCGAGAAATCACCGTTCCTTTCGGCGAGAGTCATGACGGTGATCGAGGTGGTGACCGGCGGGTTGTCAAGCCGATTGCCCTGATAGTCGGCAAAGAAGAACAATTTGTCCTTCATGATGGGGCCGCCAATCGTGCCGCCAAATGTGTTCCAGCGCAGCCCGGGCTTTTTCAGTCCCTGGTAATTTCGCTGCCAGTTGTTGGCGTTGAGTTTGTCGTTGCGGAGGAACTCAAACACATCGCCGTGGTACTGGTTGGTGCCCGATTTGATCGTTGTGCTGATAATCCCGCCCTGAAATTGGCCATACTGGGCCGGAGCGTTGCTCGTGATAACGTCAAACTCCGCAATGGCATCCGGGCTCGGCTGATAGGACGTGAGATTGTCTGAGGTCTGGTTGTTGTCAATGCCGTCCAGCAGGAAGTTGTTGGCTTCTTCGCGGTTGCCGTTGACATAAGGTCTGCCGCCTCCGCCCGTCCGCTGGCCGTTTGTGAAAGAGCTTGGGTTCACGGTGGTCACGCCGGGTGCCAGCAACGTCAACTGAATGAAGTTGCGCGTTGCCAGCGGCAGGTTGACATTGAAGTTCGAATTGGTGACAAAGCCCCTCTGCATGGTATCGGTCTGAAGCAAGGGCGGAGCACCCGTGACCTCCACAGTCGTCGTCGTCGCGCCGACCTTCAATTCGAAGTCTATGCGTGCGACCTGGTTCATTTGCAGATCAAAAGCTGGCCTGGTGCTGGTGGCAAAGCCGCTGGCGGTTACTTTAACGGTGTAAGTCCCAGCCGGCAGCCGAGGCAGGTTGTAAACACCAGCAGAATTGGTTGTGGTCGGCCACGCCGTTCCGCGGACTGTGTCAGTGGCCGTTACAGTAGCGCCTGGCACTGCGGCGTGCGAGGGATCGGTGACAGTGCCTGTAATACCTCCTGTAACTTCCTGGGCAACGAGCATTCTTACGCCCAGAGTGAACATCACGATCGCAATACCCGTAACAGAGAGCCTGAACAGACTGCGCAAAATGCGGCTCCTTGGGATACGCATTGCTGCCATAGTTTCACTCCTTTGTTTGGTGAGTTGCCCTTGACCCTTTTTGTGACAATGGCCGTGACGGCCAAGACTTCAGGAGTAGAAAAAACGAGGTATTTCTGCACCAATACGAGAAGTAATCAGCAGCAAGTCGTTACAATAAGCAGCGCGGTCACGATTCCGCGCAAAACCTTCACTCGTGACCGCCCCCACGGTTCCTACAGGTTTATTAAAGCGTATAGCCTTATCCCCATTTTCAATCTCAACTCAGAAGGATGTCAATGGTTTTTTTGCATTAAAAGGCATAAGCAAAATGGCGTCCTGTACCTAATATTAAAATACTACCTTGTGCATTTATTCACAGGAAGAGTCGGGAACCGTAAACTAAAGATTTCAAAGGCCAGCCAGCCCCTTGCAGGCCGGCGAACCCTCCGGCGGGCAACAAAATGCATCCTTGGATCCAAGTTTTGTGAGGGCAATGGCAACGATCCAAAATGCTGCGCAGGAAGGGAAAGACCGCCTGTTTTAATCACAGGTCTTGCGTTACGGGAATCCAGTGTTCCCGGTGTTCTTTCTGTTCTGCCGGTAGCACAGCAGATTCCCTTCTGGCGTTGCCGGAGCCGACGCCCCTGATTGTTTCGTTGGGTCTCTTTGGCTGCCCTCGGATGCGCGGAAGCCTTTTTCCTGAAGCTTCCTGTGGCCGCATGATAGAATTGCGGCCTTGCCCAAATGGCCTCCGCAGGTGTAAAAATGACCCCTGAACCAGAATCGAGAAATTCGTCTCTCGCTGCTTGTTCAGTCGGAACAATTGCAAAATCGACACGGGAGACAAAGAACGGTAATTTATGTCATCCAAAAACTACTTTTCGCGAATCAATGAAATCGTCAAACAAATTGAGCAGACCCAGCAGCCGGCCATCGAAAAGGCGGCGGCGGCCATGGCGGAATCGATCCGGTCGGACGGACTGGTTTACATGTTCGGCAGCGGCCACTCGGTGATTCCTGTTCTGGATATCTTTCCGCGCTACGGCAGCTTTGTAGGTTTCTGCCCGATATACGACCCCCGGCTGATGTGGTTTAACGTGGTGGGGCCGGGCGGCGCGCGCGAATTGCTTTGGCTCGAGCGCGAAGAGGGCTATGCCAAAAACATTCTGGCCAGCTATTCGCTCGAACCGCGTGATTCCATCATTGTCTTTTCGCACGGAGGGCTGAACGCCGCACCGATAGAAGTGGCGCTTGAAGCCAAAAACCGCGGCCTGACAGTGGTCACGGTGTCATCTCATCAGAATTATCGCCAGGCAGCTGCCACTCATTCCAGCGGCAAAAAGCTTTCAGATATTGCAGACGTGGCCATCGACAACTGCGTGCCGCCGGAAGATGCACTGGTAGAAGCGGAAGGGATCCCTGAGAGGTTTGCAGCCGGATCAACCGTGGCGGCCGTAACAATCGCCATGGCGCTGGTGGCTGAAGTTGGCTCGCTGCTGGTGAAGAGCGGACATAAGCCACCCACTTTTGTTTCACCCAACGTCGGGCTCGAATCTGACCACAACCAGCGCGTCTTCGTGGAGTTCGCCCGGCGTGTTTCGAAGCGCGTCCCGTGAGGGATTTCGGAAGCCGCGCTCGCTTCAGGCCACAAATATCGAAGCCCCCGCTTCGTGCAACTTGAAGGAGGCTCGCTCAAGATGAGGATCACTAAAACGAAACTCGGCTGGTACGGAATTCTTGGCGCTCTAATGGCCCTTGGCCTTGGGTGGGGTGTGGCAAGCCGCGGCGCACCCCAGGCCGCTACATCTTCAAAGCCGTTCTTCCCGGTGGCCGTGTGGTACGGAGGCGGCAAAGCGCGGGCTCCCATGCTGGAACCAGTCGATGCATCAAGCGCCGAACTCTGGGGCAAGGACCTCGACCAAATCAAGGCCGTCGGCTTCAATACCGTCAAGTGTTGGGTGGACTGGGCCACCGCCGAACCCAAGCCCGGTCAGTTTGATTTCCAGAATCTCAATCTGCTGATGCGGCTTGCGCAGGAACGCGGCCTGCGGGTGATCGTGCAGATTTACACGGATTCCGCGCCGGACTGGGTGGGCCAGCGCTATCCGGACGCCCGGTTCATTGACCGCTCGGGAGCAGTGATCGATTCGCAGGCGGCGCCCGGCTTTTGCATTGACGACGAAGCCGTGCGCAACGAGATCGTAAAATTCATCGAGGCGCTTTCGCAGGACGCCAACCGCTACCCTGCCCTTTATGGCTGGGACGTGTGGAGCGAGCCGCATCTGGTGAACTGGGCGGGGTTTGATTATCTTAAGAACCCCGAGTTCTGCTACTGCCGTTACACGCAGGAGCGTTTCCGTGAATGGCTGCGGGCAAAATACAAGACGCTGGCCGCGCTGAACAAAGCGTGGTACCGCGGATTCACAAGCTGGGAAGACGTGACGCCGCCGCGCTTTTCAACCATCCTCTCCTTCACCGACTATCTAGACTGGCGGGCGTTTATCACGGACAAACTGGCAGCGGACCTGAAGACGCGCGTGGATGCCGTCCGCAGCGCCGACCACATTCACCCCATCACCAGCCACGCAGCCGTGCCGGGGATCTTCACCGATCCGCGCAACGGCTATGGCGAGCCGGACGACTTCCTGATGTCGGGCAACGCAGACTTCTTCGGCACGTCGCTCTATCCCAAACACGCCGAGTCGCGCAACCCATGGTCTTATGAGCATCTCGCCGCGGGGCTCGATTTTTCGCGCTCCGCCGGGCACAGTTACGGCAAGGGATTCTGGATCGGCGAATTGCAGGCCGGCCAGGGCGTCACCGGCATGCGCATCGCGCAGCCCGTCACCGGCCACGATGAAGCCTACTGGATGTGGCAGGCCGTCTCACACGGCGCGCGCGAAATCGCCGTCTACGCCTGGTATCCAATGAACGCCGGCTACGAATCAAACGGCTACGGGCTGATCAACCTGGACGGCACGCTCACGCCGCGAGCGCGGGAGGCAGGCGCAACGGCCAAAGCCATCGCGCTGAACGCCGCTTCAATCAACAACGCCCAGCCCGCCCCCGCGCAGGTGGCCATCCTCTACAACCGGCTCTCTTACATGGTGGGCGGAACTGAGCCATCGCTCTCAACGCTCGGCAATGCGGAACGCGATTCGCTTGAAGGGTTGCACCGGGCGTTTCTAGAGGCCCAGATTCCCGTGGATTTTGTCAGCACTCAGGACGTGATCGACGGCCGCGTGAAGGCTTACAAGATTCTGTTCCTGCCCTACGCAGTAATGATTTCGCAGCAGGTCGCAGAGGGAGTAGAGCGTTACGTGGAGCAGGGCGGAACGGCCGTGGCAGGCGCACGCCTGGCCTGGAATAACGCTCGCGGATTTGCCAGCGACGTGATTCCGGGTTTCGGCCTGTCGCAAGTGTTCGGCGCTCGCGAAAGGATGATTCGTCCGGTCAAGACCGCTCGGTTGCTTGTGGAAGCTTCGCCCTCCCTGCCGGGAATGAAGGCCGGAGAGGCCGTGCGCGGCGACAACTTTGAAGAAGAACTTGAGCCGCTCGCGGGCGCGCATGTTCTGGCGCACTTTGCAAACGGCCAGCCCGCGATGGTTGAAAAAACCTATGGCAAAGGGAAAGCCATACTGGCGGGAACGTTTCTGGCGCTTTCTTACGAGCGTGAACATGATCCGTCCACGGGACGACTGTTGCGATCACTCGCGCGGGCGGCAGGAGTTACACCGGACGTGACTGTTTCAGGCACAGGAACCACTGAAGTTGAAGTCCGACGGCTGGTCAGTCCTCATGAGCAAGTGGTCTTCGTTTTCAACCACGCTCAAAAACCCGCGAAGGCGGCCATATCGATTCGCGTGCCGTGGAACGTCCGCGAGGCGCGCGATATCGTCACCGATCGCCCGGTCACGTTCAAGGACGAGCACGGCAACGTCCTGCTGGATAAGAACTTGACCGGCGGCGAAATTTGGGTAGTGAAATTGAGCGCGGCGGGATGAGTTGGGGCGTGCCCTCAAATTGCACTGACGCCTGATGCGGTATATTTTGCTACAAATGGGGCGGTCAGTGGATTATGCTTTTGCTTCTGGTGATCACGGTGTCACTCAAAGCGCCCATCCCGCTCCCATCAAGCGCCGCCAGCGTTGAACTGAGCGGCGTCCGCAAAATCTACGACGAATTTGTTGCCGTCGATGACCTCTCTTTCGGCGTCAAGCCCGGAACAATTTACGGCCTGCTCGGGCCCAATGGGGCTGGCAAAACCAGCACCCTGCGCATGGTGATTGGCATTACCGCGCCGGACTCAGGCCACATTTCCCTTTTCGGACAACCGTTCGAGCGCTCGCACCTGCGGCGTGTAGGTTATCTACCGGAAGAACGCGGCCTCTACCGGAAAATGAAGCTCCTGGATCATCTCGCATTTCTTGGCCGGTTGAAAGGGTTGGCGGGCCCGGAAGCATTGAAGCGTGCGCGGCACTGGTGCGAGCAGCTGGGGTTAGCCAACTGGAACGGCAAAAAAGTTGAGGAACTATCCAAAGGCATGCAGCAGAAGGTGCAGTTTATCGGCGCGATCCTTCATGATCCGGACCTGATTATCATGGACGAGCCCTTTTCAGGGCTGGATCCAGCAAACGCTGTGGTCCTAAAAGACGTTCTGCTGGAATCCGCCAAGAACGGCAAAACCATTCTGCTCTCAACCCATCGCATGGACCAGGCGGAACGGTTGTGCAGTTCCATCTGCCTGATCAATCGCGGGCGCGCAGTGCTGGAAGGTGATCTGGGCCGCATCAAAGCGGCGCGCGGTCACTCACACGTCCAGATCAAGTATGAGGGCGACTCCCGGTTCCTGCAGGAGCGCCGACTGGTGGAATCTTTTAATGACTACGGTAATTACGTGGAAGTGCGTCTTGCGCCGGGTGCAGACGCACAGGAACTGCTGCGGGCAGCGTCGGCGAGCGCCAGACTCACCCGGTTTGAATTAATGGAACCGTCGCTGGAGGAGATTTTCATTGAAGCGGTGAATGGGTCTAATGCATAACATCTGGCTCATTGTCCAAAGGGAATATCTGGAGCGCGTGCGCACGCGCTCGTTCATCGTGCTCACCCTGCTAATCCCCGCCATCATGACCGTGATGATGGTGCTGCCCGCAAAACTGGCAACCCTCGGGCAAAAAGCGCAGCACATTGTGCTTGTGACCTCCAGCCGGCAATTCGGCGAGACGGTCCGCAAGCACTTGTTGTCTGCTGCCGAGACGTCCAACGAAAACCAGCATGGCTCCGAGACGGTCGCAAGGCGCGCGGCACCCAGGCAGGACGTCATTGACGTTGACGCTGATCCCACGGAAAGCAAACGAACGCTCCTGCGCAGCGAGGTAGCTTCGGGCGCCATTGATGGCTATCTTTGGCTGACCGATCAGGCCATTGCGGCAGGCAAGGTTACGTATTACAGCCGCAGTCTGGCAGACTTTGGAGAAAGCTCGTTCCTGAGCAGAGAGCTCAACCAGGTCATCCTGTTCGCGCGGCTCACCAAGGACGGACTGGCCCCTGAGCAGGTTGATCAGACGCTCAAGCCGGTCAAAGTCAGCTCGGTTCGCATTGAGCGAGGGCGCGAGGTCAAGGGTAGTGGAGGCGGCAAGTTCCTGGAAGTCGCGGTCATGGCTCTGCTGCTTTACTCGGCTGTGCTTTTCTATGGTATTTCCGTGATGCGTTCCGTGCTGGAAGAAAAAAATTCACGCGTTCTGGAGGTCTTGCTCTCTTCTGCAACCTCCACGGAATTGATGACCGGAAAACTCTTCGGCGTGGCCGCCGTGGGATTGACGCAGATTGTCGTGTGGTCCGTGATGGCGGGCGCCATCGCTTTGCCGTCGCTGGCCATGAATCCGGCTTATAGTGACCTCGAAATCCACCCGGGAGTGCTGGCGGCGTTTGGCATCTTCTTCCTGCTCGGATACCTGCTGTACAGCGCGATGTACGCCGTGATTGGGGCGATTACGACGACGGAACAGGAAGGCCAGCAACTCCAGTTCGTGATTGTCATTCCGCTGGTCATCTCTCTGCTGATGATGGTTACCGTTGTGCGCACACCGAACACGCCTGCGGTTGTCTGGATGTCGATGGTCCCATTTTTCTCGCCGCTACTGATGTTTGTACGAATTGTGGTTCAGACGCCGCCCCTGTGGCAGATTGTGCTCTCGGCCCTGCTGCTGGCGCTGACCACTGCAGGGACCATGGTTCTGGGCGCAAGGATCTATCGCATCGGCATACTCATTTACGGAAAGCGCCCGACGTTGCCCGAAATTCTGAAGTGGCTGAAATACGCAAATGCCTAGAAGTGCTTGCTTTTCACGTATGCAAGGGACTCCTCAACTGCCGACGTACGTCCGGCACAAGTTCCTCTCGAGAGAGGATTCGGCTCGCTGGCTTCGGCCCTCCCTAAGAGGTGCAGGCGGTGAGCACGGCAAACCGGGTGAGTCGGCCTTTCCGAGCAATTTGTTAGCATTGGCAACTGTGACACAATCATGATCAAAGAGCCTCGCGCAGTGTGGGCAGTGGATCTCGGCGGCACAAAAATTGCCGCGGCTCGCGTCAGCCGCAGCGGCAAGTTGTCCGATTACGCTCAGGTTCGGACTCCTTCCGCCGGCGGGCGCAAAGTAGTGGAAGCTGTAGTGGAATTGTTGGAGCGAATGCCGGCCAAAGATGTGGGCGCCATCGGTGTTGACGTTCCGGGTCTGGCCTGGCCGGACGGCCGGGTTTGGGCGCCGAACATCCCCGGTTGGAAACGCATGCCGCTGGGTCCGGCGCTCAGGCAGCACTTCCGGTTGCCCGTGCTGGTGGAGAGCGACCGCAATGCCTTTGTAGTGGGCGAAGCCTGGCAAGGCTCGGCACGCGATTGCCGCGACGTGGTCTTCCTGGCCGTCGGGACCGGCATCGGCGCCGGCATTCTTGCGGGCGGGCGACTGCTGCGCGGCCATGGAGAACTGGCGGGATCGGTGGGGTGGATGGCCCTGCGTGACCGGTTCCTGCCCGACTACAAGAAGGTCGGCTGCTTTGAATATCATGCCAGCGGCACTGGAATTGGGCTGGCAGGCAGCCGGGAGTTTAATCGGCCCCTGCTGGCCGATGAGCTTACAGCCATGGCGCGCAAAGGCAACCGCAAAGCAATGGCGGTGCTGGAGCGCTCCGGGCACGATCTGGGTCTTGGCCTTTCGAATCTTGTCGATGTGCTCAACCCTGAAGTGATTGTGATCGGCGGCGGGGTGGCCGCTGCGGGAAACATGATCCTAGAGGCCGCGCGCAAGACCATGAAGCAATGGGGACAGCCACTCGCGGTGCGGCAGGTGCGAGTGGTGCGCAGCCGCCTGGGCACACGCGCCGGTCTGCTGGGCGCGGCCAAGCTGGCGTTTGACGATTGCGACCGTCTGGCTGAGTGGAACAAGAGAGCTTGAAGGAGCAATTTCACGCCAAGACAGTAAGACGCAAAGGCCCCAAGTTGCCGCAACACTATGACCAATAACATCGAAGTTCGCCGCTTTGCTCTGGCGCTGACCGCCAACGCCTGCATGTTTGTGTTCGGCGTGGTGCTGCTGCTGATGGGATCGCTGCTGCCGTCGCTCGAGGTTAATTTCGTCCAGGCGGGCAGCCTGGGATCTTTCCCTTTGGCAGGCATTCTGGCCGCAACTATCCTAGTGGGGCCGGTGCTGGATACAGTAGGCGCGAAGCCGGTGCTGGCCGCGGCGTTGGCAATGGTAGCGGGCGCTGTGGGGTTGATGCCGTCGCTTCACACCTATGCGGCGCTGGCGGTTGCTGCGCTGGTTTATGGATTCGGAGGAGGCGTGCTGAACACGGCAACCAACGCACTGGTGGCGGACTTGAGCGCTTCGGGGCGCGGCGCGGCCCTGAACCTGCTGGGGTTTTCCTTCAGTCTAGGGGCGCTGGCGGCACCGTTGCTGATGTCCACGGTCGGCGGAAGATTTGGGACTGCCTCGGTGCTGCACATTCTGGCGAGTGGAACCGGTCTCATTCTGGTTCCCGTATTGCTTTTCCGCTTTCCCGCTCCCACGTATGCCGGAACACGCCTGGCGGAATTGTTGCCCGTGCTGAGCCATCCGCTGGTATGGCTTTTTGGCGCGCTGCTGTTTTTTGAGTCGGGTAGCGAAAACAGCATGTTTGTCTGGACGGGAAAGATTGTGGCCGGCGTGTTCCACTCCGGGCCCGAGCGCGCCAACTGGGCGCTGGCGGGCCTGACCGCAGCCATCGGCGCGGGACGCCTGGGTGCTGCATTCCTGCTGAGTGTGCTTGGCAGCCGGAGGACCATGCTGCTCTCCGCCGCCATTACGGTCACCGGGGCCATGCTGGCCTTCAACAGCCGCGAGTTTTCCGTTGCTGTATTGGGCGTTAGTGTCATTGGCCTCGGACTCGCGTCCATCTATCCCACGGCGCTCGGCGTTGCGGGCGACCGCTTCCCGAGGCAGACGGGCACCGTGTTCGGCGCAATCATGGCCGTGTCGTTGGTGGGTGGAACAGCGGGGCCAAGCATCTGCGGCACCCTGGCGGCAACAGGATTACGAAACATCCTTTGGGTCCCTATGATTTCAGCATTGGCCGTGGCGGCGCTGACGATTGCAGTGACCAAAGAGAGGCCGGAAGGCGTCGCTTAAAGTCGCGCCAGGCAGCAACCGGCCGGGCAGACATCCGGCCATGGCCCGATATTTCCCACGCACGGGCGGCCGGAATTCTCTTCCATTCTTTCCAAAATCAGTTCGCGGACCATGCGGGCAAAGCTGGGATTGGTGCCCACGGCTGCAGCGCGGACCATATTCAAACCGAGTTCCGCGCATAGCTGGCGGGCTTCCGTGTCGAGATCGTAAAGGACTTCTATGTGGTCTGATACAAAACCGATGGGAACGATGACCACGTCACGCACTTGCGCGGCACGCCCAATTTCTCGCAGGTGCTCCAGGATGTCCGGACAGAGCCACGGCTGCGTGGGCGGGCCGCTACGGCTCTGGTAGACCAGCGGGTCACCCGACCTTCCGAGCGCTACGGAAACAAGGCTCGAAGCTTCGAGCAACTGCTGCGCATACTGGCAATTCTCCGCCATTCGGAGCGGAATGCTATGCGCCGTATAAACAATGTGGGCGGAGCTCCTCCCTTCAGCCGGGAACTGCGCAAGCGCCTGTTGCACCTGTTCTGTCATGGCGGCAATATAGCCGGGGTGATTGTAAAAGGGCCGGATCTTGTCAATCACCGGCGCGCCTTCGCCCGCGGCGGCACGGGCATTTTCAATGTTCTCCAGATATTGCCGGCAACTGGAGTAAGAACTGTAGGCGGCAGTAGCAAAGGCAAGTGCGTGCCTGACTCCGTCGGCCTTCATTTTGGCCATGGTGTCGGTGAGCAAGGGATGCCAGTTGCGGTTGCCCCAGTAAACCGGAAGATGAGGGCCGTGTGCGGCGAGCTCGGCTTCAAGCGCCCGGATCAGCTCGCGGTTCTGCTGATTGATGGGGCTCCTTCCGCCGAAGTGGTAGTAATGCTCGGCGACGGCCAACATGCGTTCGCGCGGAACATTCTTGCCGCGCAGGACGTTCTCAAGGAAAGGAATGACGTCCTCTTCTTTTTCCGGGCCGCCAAATGAGACCCATAGGATTGCGTCGTAGTTCATGGATTTATCTTAGCCGAGGTCTGCACTTCCCGGTTGCAGCACTCGCGGCGGCGGCCCTGCACCGGAAGCCGTTGCCATCACAGGTTTAGCATATGGAATGCATTTTTTAGAAGTTGTGCTTCAACGACATTTGAGCTATTGCAAAATCCTGCTGGTCAACAGACCCAATCAGATGTTTAATGTTTGCCTGCCCGGAGGAGACATGCATGAGGTTACTTTTTCCGGAAGCACAGGGAACCTCATAGGGGGAGGAGTCGGCTGATGATAATCATCAACACGCGGACAAGGTTGTGGATGAGCGCTGTTGCGGCGCTGTTGCTGGCTGGCACTTGTTTGTTTGCACAGACAACGGGCAAGGTACAGGTGGACTGGAACCAGGTGCAGGAGGTTTCCAAAACCACTCCGACTCTGCAGGTGGTGGTGAATCCGCCGCTGCGGCGCGAATCGAAAATCCACGACAGGGTTTTCGAGAACCTGAAGGTGCTGGGTGCCGACTACGTGCGTTACGTCCCCTGGCTGCCCTATCCGAAGCTGGGCGTGGCCGAACTCGAGCCGCCCGCCAACGGCAAGACTTCCTGGGATTTTTCGCTGATCGATCCCATGATGGAAGATTTTATGAATGCCCAGGCGGGTCACTCGGTGATGATCAACTTCAGCACCATCCCGCAATGGATGTGGAAGACGAAGGAGCCGGTGGCTTATCCTGCGAACCCGGACCAGGTGGATTGGCACTATGAGCAGGGCGATGAACTACGCGATCCCAGCATGAAGGAAGTGGCTGATTATTATGCGCGGCTGGTCAGCTGGTATACGCAGGGTGGTTTTACAGACGAATACGGCAAGCGGCATGAGTCCGGACACCACTACAAGATCCAGTACTGGGAAGTGCTGAATGAGGTGGACTTTGAACACAACATGAGCCCGGAATTTTACACGCGGCTCTACGACGCCGTCACAGCGGCAATTCACAAAGTCGATCCCAGCATTAAGTTTGTAAGCGCGGCGCTGGCGGCACCCTCGGTGAATCCAAAGTTCTTTGAGTACTTCCTAAATCACCAGCACCACAAGCCGGGAACTCCGATGGACATGATTTCCTACCACTTCTACGCCAGTCCAACGCCCGGCCAGGACCTGAACAACTGGCAATACACCTTCTGGGACCAGGCCGACCGTTTTCTGGGTACGGTCCGATTCATCCAGGCGATTCGCCAACGCCTTTCGCCTGGAACCGAGACCGACACAGACGAACTGGGCTGCATTCTGCCTTATGATACGGCGGACCACCTGGTGCGGCCGATTCCGAATGGTTACTGGAACCTGTGCGGCGCCATGTACGCCTATCTTTACGCGCAACTGGCGCAACTGGGAATCGAGGTGGCCGGAGAATCGCAACTGGTCGGCTACCCGACACAGTTCCCCAGTGTCTCGATGGTGAACTGGAACACGGGCCAGCCAAACGCCCGCTTCTGGGTACTGAAACTTCTGCACGATAATTTCGGCCCGGGCGACAAACTGGTGAAAACGGATGGTGGATCAGCAAAAGTTTATGCGCAGGGCTTCGTGACGCCCTCGGGCCAGCGCAAGCTGCTGCTGATCAACCGGCGCAACCGGCCGGCAACGGTTTCATTGCCGGGCGCGGCCGGTTCCTCCGAAGAATACGTTAACGAAGAGACCGCGGAGTCCGGCGTAGGAACTGCGCACCTGGTTCGCGACGAGACGGCGCTCGGAGCATTTGAAGTGTGCGTAATTACGTTGCGGTAGTTACAACCACCACGGCGCCCGTACAGGCGGCAATTGATGATCTGGTCTCGGCCGGAAGAGCCCACGCGCGGGCCTGAAGTCTCGCTATCCTCCTATCGTGACTTTAGTCATAGCACTCCCCGTGCGCAATGCCATGTAATAGCAATAGCAACGGTCGCCGTTTGCGGCAACCAATCATGGGGCTGTTGAAAAAGGAGGAAAGATGAGCATTGACACACAAAGAACCGTCGCCGAGATTGCGCTTGAAAGGCCAGAAAGTGCTGCCATATTTGAAAAGCTTGGCATCGATTATTGCTGTGGAGGGGGCAAACCACTGGCAGCGGCTTGCAAGGCGGCGGGCATTGACGTGAACAACGTCGCAACCCTGCTGGAAGGCGCCGCCCGTGCGACCCAGCCGGGCGTCGAAGCCGCGAACTGGAGCGAGCAGTCTTTGGCCGCCTTGATCAACCATATCGTCGAAAAGCACCATGCCTTTTGCCGCGAGGAAAGCCATCGACTGGAACCGCTTTCGGCGAAGGTGGTTTCAAAACACGGGGAACACCATCCGGAACTCCAGCGGATTCATGAGCTGTTTACTTCGCTGCGCAGTGAACTCAGCATGCACCTGATGAAGGAAGAACAAATGCTGTTTCCCTACATCATCGGTCTGGAAGATTCCGCAACACGCAACTCTGCTCCTCCCCGCGCGCCTTTCGGAACAGTTCAGAACCCGGTGCGTATGATGGTGCAGGAACACGACGACGCCGGCGAGTTGTTGAAAGAGATTCGCGAATTGAGCCGGAACTTCTCCGCTCCTGAAGACGCGTGCCCAAGCTTCAAGGCGCTCTATCAAGGGTTGCAGGCTTTTGAAGCTGACCTGCATCAGCACATTCATCTGGAAAATAATCTGCTCTTCCCGCGTGCAATCGCCCTGGAAGAAGAGATGTACGCAAACTGAGGCGCGACAAGCCCAGCCATGAGATCCTCTTCGGGTCACACCCGGGAACGGTGAAAGCGGCGTAACTGGCGCCGGATGTTGTTAAGCCGGCTCAGCCGCTGTTTTGAGGTCGCGGGTTTCAAACGCCTTAGTCCACTTAACGCTCCCGCTTCCGACGGGCTGGCACAGAAGGTCGCGGGAAGAAGGACGGCTTGACTCTTTAAGGCGGTCCGAAAAAAATACCGGCTCGACTCGGTTGGCATCCGGAATCCCAGACGAACCGGTTTGCGTCAACGAGTTAATTAAGTTTTTTTCGCTCCTTATCGGT
Organism: Acidobacteriota bacterium; assembly: GCA_021787735.1. Lineage (GTDB taxonomy): Bacteria > Acidobacteriota > Terriglobia > UBA7540 > UBA7540 > SCRD01. Next base: position 17,396 of record JAJYLL010000049.1, read on the forward strand.
CTGCCGGGAAAAAGAAAGACGTTCGATCATGGCGACGCAGGCGGGGCGATAACACAAGGGTCTTCCTGCTTTCGCTTGAACCAGTTGAGCGCCTCGCTCAAACGTGCAACTTCACCAACAACAATCAGCATGGGCGTTTCAAGGCGGGCCTCAGCCACTAAGCCTGCAATCGTGTCAAGGGTCCCAAGCACGGTCTTCTGGGCTTCACAAGTGGCGTGGCTAACCACGCCCACAGGCCTGCTTCCAGGCAAGCCGGATTTGATCAATGCATCCGTAATCTCGCCAAGCCACGTTGAGCCCATAAAGATGACCAGTGTATCGACGGCCCTGGCAACATTAATCCAACTGAGATCGGGAGACTTTCCGCTGTGCGCGCCGTGGGCAGTGACAAAAGCTACAGACGACGCCACGCCACGGTGAGTGAGCGGAATCCCCGCAAAGCAAGCCGCTCCCAGAGCTGCGGAGACTCCGGGAATGATTTCAAAATCCACGCCCGCTTCCGCGCAGGCCAGTGCTTCCTCACCGCCGCGTCCAAAGATCAGCGGATCCCCACCTTTCAGGCGGACCACAGTTTTCCCTTCCCGGGCTTTCGAAACTATGAGGCGAGTAATCTCTTCCTGCTTCATGGAATGGGAACCGCAACGTTTGCCCACAAAAATGCACTCGGCGGACTCAGCAGCCTGATCCAGGAGATCTGCGCTAATCAGGGCGTCATAAAGGACCACATCTGCCTGGCGCAGAGCACGGAGGGCCCGGAGCGTTATCAGGTCATCGGCACCCGGTCCGGCACCAACGATAAAGACCTTGCCTGTGGGTTTGGCCGTGCCTTTCATTTCTTCAGCGCCTTTTCGATAAACTCGCTCACCATCTTCTTCTGCGTTTCCAAATCTCCGGGAATTTCCAATTTCAATTTTGAACGCAAAAGCCCTACTATCTGCGTCAAATCGGCAGCGTTTTCAGGAATGGCATCGTCAAGGTATTCGCGCAACTTTCCCGCCAGAGCAGGACTGCGGCCGCTGGTGCTGATGGCAATTTTCAGGTCGCCACGATCGACTATCGCCGGCATATAAAAATTGCAAACCTTGGGTTTGTCCACCACGTTACACAGAACACCGCGCCGGTCGGCTTCCTCAAAAACCGCTTTCTGGATTTTCGAATCATTGGTTGCGGCAATCACAATAAAGTAGCGCCGGCTGAGATCAGTCTGCTCAAATTTGCGGCGCAGGAGTTCAATCCGTCCGGTTTCGCCTAACTCCTCAATTTCAGCGTCAGTTCTGGGCGCAATGACGGTGACGCGGGCTCCCGACCGGATCAACTGCTTCGCACGCAGGGTGGCCATTTTCCCTCCGCCCACAACCAACGCGCGCCGCCCGTCCAGTTTGAGAAATATCGGGAACATTTCCTTCATGCGCCACTCCGGAAGTGGGTCCCTCCCTTTCTACTCAACCGCTGCCAGCAGTGAAGGAATGATGAACACCTCCCGAACAGCCCCCTCAAGGCACGGCCTCCACCTGTATATGAGGCTCCAGCTTGACGGCGGCCGTAATAGAATTCTTAATGATGCAGTCGCGATGCGCCTGCTCAAGAACCATCTGCGCGATCTCCGCGTCCTCTTCAGACCTGAACGTCAGGCGCGGTTTGAGGATTATTTCCGTAAAGCGATATCTGCCATCTGCGTATTCCATCATGCCGTCCGCTTCGCTCTCGTAACGGACCAGCTCAACCTCCTCCCTGTGCGCGTATGCAAGGAAGGTCATCAACAGGCAGGAGTCCGCCGCGGCAACCAGCATGTCTTCAGGAGACCAACAGGAGGGGTCACCTTTGAACTCGGGAGGACTCGAAACCGGCAGCGGAGGTTTGCCGTCAATCGATGCGCTTCCGCGCCTTCCGTCATCCCATGCCAGGCGGCTCAGATAATGAAAACTTCGTCGGGTTTCTTTTGTTTTCAAGGCAAATTCCTTATGCTCAGCCAGCACTGCTTCCTACTGCACAAATACCTGCTGCTACCAGAGGGCGCAGAAATTGATGATTTTTGCACCGCGCGATCTTCGCCTTGCGGCGCGACCGCGCGCAGCAACCCAGGTTATGGCTCCGCAAACTCGGGGAAACGGCGAAGATTTACACCCACATTCTTCACGCCTTCCACTGTCTTTACGATCAACCGGACATCATCCTCGCTTGGGCCAGCCTGTCGAATCAGCACCCCGGTGGTGGCAACCTCTCCAAAGACTTCTACGTTCCCGTCGTCGGCGCGCACCTCAAACTTAATGGCTCCCGACTTTGAATTGGCAGCCAGAGCAACTTTGATCTTGCAGGCAAGAGCGTAATCACGCAGCTGCTTCCTTACTTCCTCAGTGGTAGCAAAAGCCGGCAACTGAACAGCCGCGGCAACCATAGCACATGCCGTCGTGATCGATATATTTCCCAGATTGATCACGATGTCATAATTCTTGGCGTCACGCCAATCAACGCCATAGACAAATTTGGTCCATCGGACTCGCTCTTCGTCTACGAGGCGGATGTAATCCCGCGCCGACTCATATTTCAAGCCCTGACGCTCCATCACCTCCCGGATTCTTTCAGACATGGGAGCGATCAGCCTGACCCGAAGCACGGTTGGCAAATCTTTGAGCAGCAAGTGCCCGGCGTGTCCGTGATAGACAAGGTTGCCTTCAACGCAAGCGTCAGCCAAAGCGGATTGCAAAGCAATCACGTAGATGCGCCGGTCTGAGGTCATCCGTTCCCAGAAGCGCGCACTCTTTTCAATCTTTCCGCGCAACTTCTCCTCTGAGACGCCTAGCTTCCCAGCCGCCTGGACCAGAACTTCCCGTGCCAGTGAAGGATAGCCCAATGCTGTAGCCAGACACTCCGCAAACGCTTTGCCACCGCTCATCGAACCTCGCGAAATCGTTATGATTGCCATGAGCAGCTTTCCTTTCTGTTCTTCAGCTTCAAAGATCCCTCAGATAAGCGACCAGTGGCCAAAACCAGGGACAAAATGACGGAACCGTAGAATAATCCCATATTTAAAGTTTTCCGGTCAGGCCACTGTAAATCATCTCAATTGCCATGACAAAAACAATAAAACTGAAAAATACCCTTAGCGGTTTCGTAGGGACCCTCATCAAAAGCTTAGCGCCACTGAAGGCGCCCACTAGGACTCCTATCATGACCGGCATCGTCAATCCCGGATCAATAAAACCCTGCAGGAGATAGACCCCCGCACTTGCGGCCGCTGTAATGCCAATCATGAAATTGCTGGTTGTCGTTGAAACTTTATACGGCAAGCGCATAAGTTGATCCATAGCCAACACTTTCACGGCTCCGGAGCCGATCCCAAGTAGCCCGGAGAGGGCTCCTGCAATCAGCATCATGGAAAAACCACCCATTGTATTGTAAACCCGGTATGGTTTCCAAGCGGGAGGATCAGGGTAGCTGCCCTCCATCCGCAAACGTGTCGCAAGCCAGTCGGATGGTCCGCTGCCTTCCAATTCCTCCTTACGCCGGTAAGACATGTAGGCCGAATAGAGCAAGACCAGGCCAAAGATAATAGAGATCGTCGTCGCATGGAGATATGCAGCAAGGATAGCCCCTCCGATTGCCCCCGCGGTGGCAGCAACCTGCAGAAACATGCCGACCCGAAGGTTCGTATAGCCCTCGCTGAGATAGGCTGCCGCGGCACCGGAGGATGTGGCAATCACCGATATCAGTGAAGCACCTACGGCATAGCGCAGGCTGACGTGGAAAAGCAGCACAAGCATCGGAACCAGAAGTACGCCGCCTCCCAGTCCGGTTAGCGAACCGATTAACCCTGCAAAGGATGCCCCAATGAGCAAATAAATGCTGAACACCGTCACACTCATATAGAGAACCCGCAAGCCCCGGACGGAGCTTGCACTCCTTTCATCATGGCCGCTTGCCTCTGGAACCGAAGCGATAATTTCCCTTTAGCTTGAACACCCTTGGAAACGAACGCAGGGGAAGTCGGAAGGGCGTTGACGATGCCCTCACGCCTTGATTCATGCCGCTCTGCCGGAACTACTCGATTCCCTGACAGACAGAGTAACCTTCTTGACTCCTTCCACCGCCTGCGCAACCTGCCGGGCCTCCCGCTCGATTGCCTCCGGGGCCTTCGACGCCGCTTCACCAGCGTCCCGCTGCCATATGATCTCCACTGTTCCATCGTCAGCATGGACGTCGAAGCGGCAACTCTGGCATATCGGCTTTGCCACCAGCGCTACTTTCACCCTGCATGCCAGAGCAAAATCTCTGAGCTTCTTCTTTACTTCCTCGGTGGTAGCGTAAGCAGGTGTCTGCAACACGCCTGCCACCATGGCGCAGGCGCTGCCCAAGCTGACGTTTCGCAGGTTGATAACGATGTCGTAATTTCTCGGGTCACGCCAATCCACTCCGTAGACAAATTTGGTCCATCCGATACGCTCCTGGTCAACGTAGCGGATGTATTCCTCCGCTGCCTCAGGTGACAGGCCTTGCCGGTCCATCACGGCGCGGACCCGCATAGACATTGGCGCAATCAGCCGTACCCTGAGGACGTTCGGCACATCCTTTAGCAGGAAGTGTCCGGCGTGACCATGATAGATCAGGTCGCCGGAAACACATTGGTCCGCCAAGGCAGACTGCAACGCAACCAGATAGACATGCCGATGCGTTGTCAGTTTTTCATAAGGTCCGGTGCTCGTCTGGATCTTCTCCCTCAGGACATCTTCGGTGACACCGAGCCTTTCTGCCGCCGCCACAAGGACCTCACGGCCGAGAACGGGGTATCCCAACCTGGAGGCCAGGCAGTTAGCGAACGCTTCCCCGCCACTCATCGAACCCCGTGATATCGTTACGATGGCCATAAACAGTACCTCCTTTGTGTCATTCTCGACTCCGGCACGGAGCCGCTCACTCGCCGGCAAAAAAGAGTGCGTAAGACAACATGGCAAGAACAAGAAATGTGATGACCACAAAGACCTTGTCCCGGTTCAGCAGGAAAAGGACTCCTGTCAATGCCACACGGATCACCTGAATGCCTACCAACAGCATCAGCCCAAACTGGATGGCCCCCCTGCCGGACCCTTCTGTGAAGTCCTTCCAGATGCCTGCCAGGCTCCGCAGATCGGACGGCTCCCCCCGGAATATGCGGTAGTGGACCGGAGTTGAGCCGTGTCGCCACATGTAAAGGGCACCCCCAAAAAGAACAATGGCCGCCGAGGTTAATACCCCCGCCAAAAGCACATACCCAATCAGTTTTTCCATCCGTCGAATGGTTACCATTGCGTCAAACCCTTATAAATCATTTCTAACGCCATGATCAGGACCACCACGCTGAAGAAGATTCGCAGCGGTTTCGCCCGCAGAAACATCAACAGCTTGGCTCCGACCACGGCGCCTCCAAAAACGCCCAGCATGACCGGCATCGCCAGCACCGGGTCGATGTACCCGTGGTGAAGGTAAATCCCCGCGCTGGCCGCAGCCGTAATCCCAATCATGAAATTGCTGGTGCTGGTTGAAACCTTGTAGGGGAGCCGCATCACCTGATCCATGGCAAGCACGTTGACTGCACCGGCACCGATCCCCAGCAGTCCGGAAACGATTCCCGCTGCGCCCATCAGGAGAAAAGATGGAATGACGCGGTATACCTTGTAGGATTGCCAGCCGCCTGGTGCCGGGAAGCTGCCCTCCATGCGCAGCCGCACCGCGAGTGGGTCGGAAGGCCGGTCTTCGTCCCACCCCTCCTTCCGGCGAAACGAGAGGTAGCCGGAATAGAGCAGTATCAGGCCGAAAGCTGTCATGAGCACCGGGACCGGAACCATCGTCAGGAGGAAGGCTCCAAGAATGCCGCCGCCGATTGAAGTAAGCTGGAGAAACATGCCCACGCGAAGGTTTGTATAACCCTCGCGGAGGAACGCGGCCGCCGCTCCCGATGAGGTTGCAATGACGGCGACCAGCGACGCCCCGGCGGCATAGCGCATATGGATGTCGAAAAGCAAGACCAGCATCGGAACCAGAATGATGCCGCCGCCCAAGCCGGTTAGGGCCCCCACGATACCCGTGACAAACGAGCCAATCGCCATCAGGATCAGGACCAAGGCCGTCGACATCGAAAGTCTCCTTCAATGTGCAATCTCCATGAATCCGCAGCACTTCAATGCGCCAATCCCCTGGCGACGCCTTTGTAAATCATTTCGAGAGCTGCGACGAGCACCAGAAAGCTGAAAAAAAGCCTCAGGGGCTTTGCCCTTACAATCATCAGGAGCCTTGCCCCTACAGCTGCACCGATAAAGATTCCCAGCACTACCGGCATAGTCAGGACCGGGTCAATGTACCCCCGGTGAAGATAAACACCTGCACTCCCCGCGGCCGTGATCCCGATCATGAAGTTGCTGGTGGTGGTGGAAACCTTGTAAGGCAGCCGCATCACCTGATCCATCACCAGCACATTAACCGCGCCAGCGCCAATGCCGAGCAGACCGGAGATGATTCCCGCCACACCCATCAGAAGCGCACCGGGAATCACGCTGAAAACCTTGTAGGGTTTCCAACCTCCGAGCACCGGGTAACTGCTCTCCATGTGGAAGCGCACGGCCAACGGGTCAGAGGGCCTGTCGGGTTCGCTCTCCTCTTTCCGCCGGAAAGTCATGTAGCTGGAGTAGAGCAGGACCGTACCAAAAATCGCCATGAGCGCGGGAACCGGTACAAGAGCTGCCAGAAGTGCTCCAGCGATGCCCCCGCTGATGGAAGTCATCTGGAGAAACATGCCGATCCGGAGGTTCGTATAGCCCTGGCTGAGGAAAGCAATTGTGGCCGCTGTCGAAGTCGCAGTGACGGCGATAAGGGAGGCACCTGCCGCGTTGTGCATGTTGACGTCAAAGAGCAACACCAACATGGGGACCAGAATGATGCCTCCCCCTTCACCTGTTAGAGCGCCTACGATCCCGGCAGCAAAGGCGCCTGCTGCCACCAGCGACAAGTACGGCAACGTTTCCATCGCGCATTCCTCCCTGGAGCCATTCTGTGCAAACCCGGCGACAGGAACGGCGCCAGGCGCTAGCGGGCCTTATTTGGTTGCCGACCCGCCAGTTGCCGCGTTGTGGAGTTTCACTTCCACTTTCTCCTCAAGGTGATCGTAATAGTCTTTCAAAATGGCGATCACCTCAGGCTTCGAGAACTCCGCGGGAACCGGTTTCCCTTCGCTCATCAATTTGCGAAGTAGTGTTCCGGAAAGAAGAAGCCTTGCGCCGCCCTGGTAGTTCCCGTTATCGTCGATTACTGCCTTGCTTTCATGCGGGCAAGTCTTCATCGAGGCCATGCTCTTGCACTCAAAGCAATAGAACGTCCAGTCCATGCAGAGAGGCTGAATGGCAAGCGCGCCAGACGGTACTTCGTGGAAAATTGTCTGGGCGTCAAAGGGCCCGTAGTAGTTCCCAACACCGGCGTGATCACGACCAACGATCAGGTGCGAGCAGCCGTAATTCTGCCGGAACACTGCGTGCAGCAGCGCCTCACGAGGCCCCGCATAGCGCATCTCCATGGGATACCCGCCCTGAATCACGCGGTCTCTGCGAAAGTACTTGTTGACCAGCGCATCAATCGCCCGAACCCGGACGTCAGCGGGGATATCTCCTGGCTTGAGTTTGCCAAGCAACTGGTGGACATAGACTCCGTCACAGACTTCAATGGCAATCCACGCCAGATAGGCATGCGAGTTGTGCATGGGGTTGCGCAGTTGAAGCGCGGCAACTGTGCTCCAGTTACGCTCGTCAAAGAGTTTCCGCGCATCCGCTGGGGTCTGGTAAATCCCTTTGAACTCCGACGGGAAGAACGACTCGGAAAGCACCTTAACGGGGCCGGCCAGGTTGACGGCGGACTGCTCCATCACCTTTTGAACGCCGGGGTGGGCAGAATCAACCGTCTTGAACACTTCCTTGCACTCAAGTTCCTTATCGATGCTGTACTTCTCAGTGACCTTCATAGTTCCCATCAGCTCTTGTGTTTCAGCGTCCCAAAGGGCCACTTCCTCGCCGATGGCAATGGATTTCGCCAGCTCTTCAGTGGCGGACAACGTAATCGGGATAGGCCAGAAAAGGTTTTTCCTGCTTGGCAGTGCATATCGCTCGCAGCATGCCTTCCAGTCGTCTTTTCCCATAAAGCCGTCGAGCGGCGTGAAGGCGCCGATTCCCATCATGATCAGGTCACCGGTCTCACGGCTGGTCAGCGGCACTTTTTTCAGGCCTGAAGCCCGCCTAGCTTCCTCTTTCCTTTGCTCCTGACTCAAAAGCAGCGGCTTCAGATCAGGACTTCCATGGGGTGGTACGAGTCTGCTCATATCGAATCTCCTTTCGGTGTCAATGCATAAAATGGCTCAGCAGCAAGGTCACTTCCCCTCGCTGTGGTTGGCCGGCGTTGCCGGTGGTAGCACTACCAACCGCCCCGCCAGGGCACGGCGGCGATAGAGTAAGTTCTGAGCGTCGGCATAGTTAAGCTTGCCCTTGTGGCATTCCACGCAGCGGGCGATTTCAGGTTTGTTCTCCTTCAATGCAACTTTGGCGTGACAACCAATGCAAAGCTCATGCATGGCGTCAACATATGAAGGCGCCATGTAAGTTTTGATCTTGATGGTAGCTCCGGCCGGAACAAGATGCTTGTGGCAATCCATGCAGGGTTTGACGTGTTCACTGGTCCGCGCGTATCCGGGGGCGTGGCATTCGACGCAGGCAAGATTCGCCCCTGTGGGAGAGGCATGCCAATCATGCCGGAACGCATCCGTCGGAAGATACATATCACGGTGGCACTCGTAGCAACCGGAGTCCCTGTCGCGGGGCATATTCATGTGGTGGCACAGGACGCACGACTTCTCGCCTCCGTTGCGCTCAACTTCCCTCTGGTGGTAGAAGGTTACGCCGTAACCCGTAAGGTCGGCGTCAAGGTACAGAACACCCTCTTCGCCATCCACCGCAGTCCCCGTCGGCTTCTGATCATTGACGAGCCCAGTCTTGAGATACATCACGTTGCCGCGGGCACGGTGCACCGGCGTGGGTTCAACTCCCCGGCTGGCGGCACGCGGGTTGCCCAGCAAGAGGAATCCAACGCCTGCGGCGATCACAAACGCCAGCGAGTACTTGACACGGCCGGCAATGACCGGCGTGCCCAGCCACGTCAGTCCGACTTTGTTGAACTCAGGCAGCTTGCGGGGGTCAGCGTTCGGGTCCGCAGGCCTCCTTTCCCAAACTCTGAAATGCTCGATCGTCACGAGAAAGACCAGAGTTGCCGCCGCCACAATCCCAAGACTGACCACGATTTCAGTCCACTCCGGGATATATAGTCTGGTGCCACGGCTGAGGTCCGCCAGACCACCCACGTCAATCCGGTTGAGAACGATGCCCGAGACGCCGATAGCAGCCGTCGCCCACTGCCAATTGGTCCGGTCCCGGAATTGGGGGGTGAACAACAGGATGAGGGGAATGACAATCATCAGCGCCATTTCAACCCAAAAAAGCTTCACCTGCCCTTGCCCACCCAAGAGGTCGTGCAGTTGGCCGCGAACCGTCAGATCCCCAAACCGGAGAACCACGTAGAGGATCAGCACCCAGCGCGCCGCAACCCCCAACGGGGTCATCAAGTGTGTTTCCGGCTTCCTCCGGTAGAGGTACGCGGTGAAGTGGCTTTCGAATATAACCATCAGCAGTCCCAACCCAACCGCCGAGACGAAGAACAGGACCGGCAGGATGGGCGAGTACCACAGCGGGAACAAACGATAGGGCATGATGAGGAACAGAGAACCAAGGGATGACTGGTGGAGCGTCGAAAGAGCAATGCCCAGAATCACCAGCGGAATGCGAAACTTGATCAGAAATCTGCGCACGCGGGCCAGGGCTGAAAAGTCCTCCGCCGGAACAGGGAAGAACTCCAGGGTCAGCACAGTAAGATAAAGCATCACGCACCAGCCGACTTCAAACAGCGGCGAATGCGGATTCCAATAAATCATCATGTGCCAGATGTGCCAGGGCAGCCCAAGGTCGAAAAGCAGGCCAACCACAACAGCCGCGTAACCAAGAAACGCCGTCAGCACCGCGGGCCGGACAATGGAATGATATTTTTCCAGGTTGAAGATATAAACGGTTGCGGTGATAACAAATCCCCCGGCAGCCAGGGCCACTCCACCCATTACGTCAAAGCCCACCCACAGGCCCCACGGGGTCCCGTCGGAGAGATGCGTGGTAGCTCCCAGGCCAAAGAGGAAACGAGCGGTTGCAACAGCCGCGGCTAGGCCTACGAACATCCAGAGAACTAATTTGAGCCGCGCCACCCTTTCCATTTATTCCTCCGGACTCGCTTGATGCTCTGTGTCTTCGCTGGCCTGTTCTGTTTGGAGTTTCATACGCCGGTGGATAATCCAGTACAGGCCTGACATGGCCATGCCCACACCAAGGAAAGTGAAGGGGACGGCTTCCATCGCCACACGCGTTGTCTGCGTTAACGGCTTGTCCCCGAAATGCTCGCCATAGGCCAGGAATGACAAGTCCATATCCGAAATGTAGAGCACCGAAGTTCCGCCAACTTCGTGTTCCCCCCAAACCCTGTTGAGATATTTCCCGGGATTGTTCCGGATGCGCTGTTGAGCTTCCGCCAGGAGTTCGTCACGGTCACCGAAGATTGTGGCTTTGGTCGGGCAGGCTTCAGTGCAGGCGGGCTGCTGTCCGTGTTTCAATCGCGTTTCGTAGCAAAGGATGCATTTTCGAACGTAAGGAACAATGGTGCTCCACTCGTAGCGCGGGATGCCAAACGGACACGCCATCATGCAGTAACGGCAACCAATACACTTTGAGCTGTCGTATATCACCGGCCCAAGCTCGGTCTTGTGCATGGCACCGACCGGGCATGCGGAGACACAGGCCGGTTCCAGGCAATGCCGGCATTGTTTGCGCACGAACTTGTTGTCGGGTTCCCCAATCACCGAAGTCCAGTTCCTTGCGGAAAGGCCGTCATCCGTGTCCCAGCGCCGGGGCACGTCTTCTTTCAGGTGGTTGACTTTCTTGCAGGCCAGCACGCACTCGCTGCATCCAATACACTTGGTGGTGTCGGTCAGAATGGCCGCTTTCATTTCCTGCTCTCTCCCTTCGTGTCCGGCTGCGCCGCGTCTGGCGCTGTGGCAAGGCGTGCTTTGGGTACCCACGTCGGGCGGTCTGCGAACCCTAGAGTTTCAGCGACTCGATCCCCGGAACCCGCCGGGAATTTCCAGGCAATTCCCGTCACCAATTGCGAGAGTGGTGCCAGCGCACAGTGAGCAAGTCGGGTAAATGGAATCATCAGCAGGATGAGATCACCGGAGTAAATATGAATCAGCATCATCTGCTGGTAGGCCCTTGGACTGATGACGGCATTGGATGCGATATAGCCGGTGATAAATGGCGTCATGATCAGCAATGGCCAGACGAAATCCTGAAATTTGCTCAGTTCCCGTGCCCCGGAATGAAGCACGCGCCCCAGGAAAATCCCCGTTCCCGTGACAATCACGAGCAGCGCAAGCCAGTTCGCAACCTCTTGCGGAAGAGCCGGCCAGCCAAACCCCACAGAGTTGCGCCAAAGAAGGACGTGCGAGGCAAGGAAAAGCGGCGTTACGATCATCCCAACGTGAAAGAGAAATGAGAACAGGCTGTATATCGGACGTTCTCTCCAGAAACGCGCGACAGGAAAGAGCCACCCGATGGTCTGGCGGCGAATTTCTTTCCAGGACACAATCTTGTCCGAACTCCGCTGGTAAGCTTCCTTGACCCCGAGCAGGGTGATGAGCACGATGCGGAGCAGTCCCAGCACCATCAACGCAAAACACAGGCGGAACAGCGGGCCGCGCGCAAAGTCAATCCATGCAGTCACGACTCGCCTCCTTTTGACAACTTGACCGAGCCGCCGGCAGTTTCATCCAGTTCCTCTTCAGGCTTTGGATCGGGTGGAAGGATGATGGCCTTGTAGATCAAGTCATGCAGGCCAAGTATTTCGCATTCAACACCCTGGTCCTCCACGAGTTCGCGGAGTTGCTTTTTGCAGTTGGCACAGGGGGCAACGCAATAGTGAGCTCCTGTTCGGCGGATCTGTTCAGCCTTCAACCTTCCGCTGACCGTGGTGCGATAAGGGCGAACCTCATCGATCGAGACCGTTCCTCCTCCACCGCCGCAACAAAGGTTGCTGCGTCCATTGGGCGCCATCTCTTCGTAGTCCGCGCAAAATGCTTTCAGGACTTCGCGCGGCTGGTTGACAATCCAGCCAGTCCGGGAAAAATTGCAAGGATCGTGGTAAGTAACGCGTTCTGTCACAATGCTGGGATCGAGCTTGATCCGGCCCTCCTTCAGCGCCTGCTGGGTATACTCCAGGATGCTGATAACGGGCAGTGCGTCCTTGCCACCACAGTAAGTGGGATAAAAATACTTGGCAGTCCGTGAAGCATGGCCACATTCACCCATCAGGATTTTCTTTGCCCCCAGCCGCTTTGCCTCAACTTGCATTTTCTGCAGGGCGTGCTCCATTACCTGATCGCTATAGAAAAGCCCATAATTGATGCCGTCGTAGTACCCCGTGCCAATCGTCCAGCTACCTCCTGTCGCCTTCATAACAGCGGCGATGCCCTTAAGGGTTTCGGCTTCCATCATGTAATCCGAGACGGCGGTGAAGAAAATGTACTCTGCGCCTTCCTGGTCCACAGGGAATGGAACGTGGATGCCTTTCTCGTCCTGAATGTCTTCGGTCAGAAACTCCAGCGTGTCAATCAGCGCCGGCACTGGGATAGCGGAAGTGTTGCCGGTTGCGCCGGTCAACTGCTCACGGGTACTCACCACGAGCGCCCGGGGGGCGATGCCGATTTCAGAAAGAATGTAGCGGCCCAGATGCGTAATCAGCGCATGATCTATGCCCATGGGACATTCGAAGTGGCAGCGCCGGCAGGCTGTGCAGTTGTAATAGGAATCCGCGAGTTCCTGAATCTTTTCGTCGGTGAGCCCCGGGTCACCCAACAGCCGTGCGCGAAGAACACCTGAGACCGTGAAATGCCGTCTGTAGATGGAGAGCAGCAGTTCCGAGCGGTAGCAGGGGATGTCATGGGGATCATGGGTCGCGTCGTAAATGGGACAGGCAACTGCGCACCGCGCACACCTGGTTGTGACCCGGATGTAATGATCCAGCGCGAGGCGATAATTCGTATGCTTCAGGATGGAAGCAAAAGCCTCAAGGAAGCGCCGCGGCCGGTCTTCGACGTCAAAATCCTCAACGTGATAGCGGACAGGCAGGCGCTGCCGCGCAAGGACTTCCACCTTCTTCGAGGACTTGAATGCTTTTTCCCGCTCCTCAGGAGTCAGCGGCTTCGAGAGCACCTTCATCACCGATGCCATTTCCCCTTACCCTTTCCGGCGATTTTCTGTTTCTCGGTCAATTCCCGTCACCTGCCATGAGTCCGTAAAACAGGCCGCGAAAGCCTGACATGGAAAGCCATCCGCCACTAAGGCTCCGAACCAGGTTTGTGGTTTCCCGCACCCAGAAGCTCGTTGATCTTGGCAAGGAGCTGTTCGCGGTCCGGGGGTTTATCAAAATAGCCCTGAGGGGGGCGCACCTGCTTGCGTGTCTCAATGAACTGCTTGAAGTCGTGGGTGATACCGGTAATGACGAGGACCGGAATGTTCGACGTGGCAGGATCCCCCTGGAGGTCGCGAAACATGCGGACTCCAGACTCCTCCGGCATCGAGATGTCGAGCGTTATCAGATCCGGACGGCTGGCTTTGGCCTTCTCGAAGCCCTCCCGGCCATTAGACGCTGTGATGACGGCAAAACCTTCATCCTTGAACAGCGTGTCAAGATAGGCAACCTGGTCCGGTTCGTCTTCAACCACCAGGATTGTCCTCTGGGTAGTCATTGTCTTACCTCTCTTTTTTTCTCAGAGCATCGAGTGCCCGCTGCATTGCGTCTCGGTCAGCACCGGAAAGGGCACGCGATAACTCGCGGCGCAGATCTTCTGCTTGAGTTTCTGGTGGACCCTGGCTTTCGATACCCAGGAGCCGACAGACGGCAGCGACATAGGTGTCGGGGTGAACGGGCTTTTCCAGGTACACGCCGGGTCCCGACATCATCATCTCTTCGAAGTCTGCTCTGCCTAAATCATCGCGTGCGTGCCCGGTAACGACAAGGACAGGAATCCTGGAAAAGGCCTTGTCCTTTTGGATCGCCTGGTAAAACTTGATGCCGGAATGCCGGGGCATCACAAGGTCCAGCGAGATCAAGTCCGGTGGATCACGCCATACTGTCTCCAAGGCTTCCTGGCCATCCGCGGCTACATCCACAAGAAACCCGGCATCGACCAGAGCACTCTTTAGGTATTCGCGAATGTCAGGCTCATCATCCACAACCAAGATGCGTTTGGGCTGCCCGATGTTCATGGCTTCCTCTCATGCGCTGGCCGGTCGGCACTGGACGCTGCCAGCGTCTTAAGGTATGTGCGAGGCAGGCGAATGCGAAACGTAGAGCCCTGGCCGGGACAGGACTCCATTTCGACCTGTCCACCGTGTTCCTGTATGATTTTCCGCGTGGTCAGAAGGCCCAGGCCTGTCCCCTTTCCCCCTTTTGTCGTAAAGAATGTCGTAAAAATCTTGGACTTGACCTCCTGGTCAATCCCGCTTCCGTTATCGACCACTTCAAAAACCAGATCATCGCCTTCGTCACGGGTGCGCACCACGACCCTGCCCCCCTGTTGCCGGGGCGTTGTGGCGGCATCGATCCCATTTGAAACAAGATTCGTGAGGCAGGTTTCCATGCCGTGCGGATCCAGCATCGCCTCATGGACATAGGGGGAAACATCCAGCAGCAGATCAACTCCCTGTTTCGCAGCCGCATCGTGGTACAACTCGACGATGTTCCGGGCGAGCAAGTTCGGGTCGGTCAATACGAGTTCCGGCAGCCGGCCCTTTGCAAAGCTCAGGAAGTCCTTAACTAGTGCGGTGGTCTTCTCGAAATTACGCTTCAGGATTTGCCAGCCATTCACAAGCCGATCAGCGTCCCCCCGGCGGATGCCGGTGTCCACCATATACATCCCGCCTTCCAATCCCATCAGCAGGTTCTTGATAGTATGTGCCAACCCCGCAACCGTCTGCCCCACCGCAGCCAGTCGCTCGGCTTCCAGCCTCTGCTGCTCAAGCCTTTTCATTTCGCGAAGGTCCTGCATCAATGCCGCTCTGCCCAGTTTTGTGCCGTGGCTCCTCAGTTCAACGGCGGAGAATCGAACGGGAACCTCTTCCCCTCCAACAGCCTGCAGGGATGCTTCAGGAATGTTCGCGACAACCTCGTTTTCCTGCACCGCCCCAAAGAATTCATCTGGGAGCATCGTCCGGAGCAACTCCGGCGTTGGTGGCCGCCTAGACTTCCAGTTGAGCAGGGAGCGCGCCGCAGGGTTAATGATGCGAACCGCGCCAGTCGTGTCCACCGCCAGAATGCCGGAGGCGGCATTGCGAACCAGACTTTCATAGAAATCGTCGGCCCTTTTCAGCTTCGTTTCCAGGTCGTGAATGTCGGTGATGTCGGAAGCCATCTCGATAACATGCGCAACGTCATGGCGGCCCCGGGAAACGGCTGAAGTCGTAACGACGTAGTAAGCGGGCGTGCCGTCCTGGTGGATGCCAACCTGCTCCGAAACATGGTCAGCCCCATCTTTGAAGGTGAGGGCAGCCGGACAGTGTGGACACGGTGACTTCCGTCTCTTGTAAACCTCGTAGCAATACCTTCCCTTGGCTTCGCCGAAGCCCTCACGGAACTTCTCATTGGTCCTGACGATGCGGAAGTTGCGGTCGATGACCGAGACGTAGCAAGGGACGCGCTCGAAGAACCGGTCGTACTCCCGTTGCCAGCGGCGCGTCTCAGTCAGATCAGTGGTCATCTGGATAACGTACTGCACACGTCCGTCCGCGTCTTTCACTGGTGCCAGGTGCACCACGTAATGAAAGGCGCGTCCGTGCCGGTCCACCCCGGACTCATCGGAGACCCGAACCTGGCCGTCTTCGAAAATGGGCAGGGCCTGACACTTGGAGCATCGCTCCGGGAACCCTTTGCAAACCTCGTAACAGTGCCGTCCGCGCCATTCCCCGAAGTACTCCTCGAAGCTGCTGTTGGCGGCGACTACACGAAATTCCCGGTCGATCACGGCCACGTTGAAGGGCACAAGCTCGAACAGGCTTCGTCCCAGCCGGTTCTCCAACTCTTTTTCCAGCACACCGTTCATCGTTCTAATACCTCAGGCGATGCGGTCTGGCCCCCGCCAGTGCTTGCAGGGACAAACCCAGTATTGGGGCAAGAGCCGAATCGCCACTGTCGGCAATCCCGTGCATTCATCAACGCCACTCCCACTGTAGGAAGCCCGGCTGCACGTCCACCATGGCGTTGGCAATCAACTCAACCAGACCTCCGTAAAGTATCCGGTGCTTCTCCCAAAGGTCGTAGTAGGCAAACATGTCCCGGAACTGCCCCTTACAGTTGCTGCAGGGGGCACAGACGTACTTCGGAATTGAGGGATCGAGGCAATCTTCAAAGACATTCAGGACCTGCTCAAGTTTCTTTCGACCGGACACCTTGAAGCGCCAATCGGGGAAGTTGTTCCCGCTCATAATTGCAAAGCCACTGCCACCGCCACAGCAATAGTTCTGTACGCCATGGGGTTCCATCTCCCTGAACTGTGGACACAGTCTGCGCAGGATCTCGCGCTGTGGCTCGACAATTCCCATGAGTCTCACCAGGTTGCAGGGGTCATGGAGCGTCACGGGAAAATCATTACGGGAAGGATCGAACTTGAGCTTTCCATTCATGACGATATCGCGCAGGAGCGTCATAGAGCTTTCACGCGGAATGTTCAAATCGCCAGTGAGAACGCGGTCCGCGATCACGGTCAGGGCCTTGTGGGCATGGCCGCATTCACCGAGGACGATTTTCTTGACTTTGAGTTTTCGAGCAGCTTCGGCGTGTTTAATTGCCACCCGCGCAAATTGGGCGTCGTCGTAAAACACCCCGTAGTTGATGGAGTCATAGCCGGCCAGCTCAGACGACAGGGTCCAGGAAATTCCGGCAGCGTTCAGGATGAGAGCGAACGCACCGGGGTTTTCAGGCCACGCCACAATTTCTCCGGCATTGTGGATCAACAAGATGTCGGCACCCTCCACATCCCATGGGGTCTTCACTTCGATCCCGGACCGCTCGCTGGTGTCCTCATCAATGAACTCAACGTTGTCCTTGACAGCCGCAGCATTCATACCAGTGGAGGAGCCGACCTTAAGCTGCAGCATGGACCCTTTGTCATGGAGCTCCTTGGCGGTAATCCCCATCTCCTGGCTGAAAAGCTTGCGCAATTCACGAGCTACCAGACCGTTATCGGCTCCGATGGGACAGGCCTGTGCGCAGCGCCGGCAAAGGTTGCAACGGTAGGAAAGCTCGACCAACCTGGCCACGAGAGGCCAGTTCAACTGGATATCGCCGTGCTGCCAGGCAGAAAGCAGGCCCCCACCCTTGACGTACTTGAAATAGAGGCGACGCACGATTTCGGTACGGAAAGTGGGGCGGTAGAGTTCATTCCGCCCGCTTGCCTCAAAAATATGACAAGCGTCCGAGCAGGTCTGGCACTTCGTGCAGTGCTCCATTGTCAGCACGAGCGGCTGCAGAAATGTCCAGTTGTTTTCGCGATTGAAGAGTTTCTCCAGACCCGACAGGAATTTCCCGACCAACTCCTTCTCCTCCTCCCGGGTCTTGGGCTGGGGTAGATTAACAACGCAAGTGTCATCCAGGAAGCACTCACAGCTCTCAACGACCTGAGGGGAAAGAGGCGCCAGACCGGCCTGTTCCTGGGGATTGTCCAGCGGGGGCGGCAACGGCATTAAGTCCTTGCCTTCAAGATGGATCAGAGGCTCCTTGACCGGCATGGACATGTCCGAAAGCTTGATCTTCTTTTTCATTTTCTACCGCCTTGTGCCGGATTGGTGGTCGCGATGTCTACCCACGTCTTGACACCGTCCCCAGCCACGTGGGGCGCGTTCCAGGTCGGCCGGTAGGTCAAACACTCCGCCAGCTTTGCTTCCAGCTTGCTGTCTTTCCAATTCGGCTTGTCACTCCAGCGCACGGAGTGATAGGTAAAATACTTCGCGATGAAATG
>JAJYLL010000161.1 GCA_021787735.1 Acidobacteriota bacterium
TTGCACGTAACCATGCTGGCGTTATGCGCAATCTTGCCCCAGCTTTGGGCCTCTTCGAAGGTACAGCCGGAGAGACCGCCCCACTGCGGCATATCCGTAACCACCTGGATGGCGTACTTGTGGCCATTCGTATGGTTGCGCATAAAGGTTGCGGTCACTTCGGTCTGCTGCACAAAATTCTTGGGCGTTCCGCCACCAAAATAAATTACGCCGCTGGCGGGCGAGTCGCTGGCCATGTGCGCGGTCTCAAGCACATCGCCTATCACATCAAACGTCAGCCTGTTCTTGCCAATGTGCCGGTTTTCCGCGATTCCGATGCCAATCGAAGAATCCCCGATGGCGGGGCAGTAGAGCGGGATCTTCGCTTTGTAAGCAGCGGTGACAATGCCGTCCTCTTTGGCGCGCTTTGAAACCTCTTTGCCCAGCAGGTAGAGAAACTCACGCGTGGTATAGGCGCGAGACTGGTCAAGGGTAGCAGCAAACTTTCCCATGAAAGCGTCCTCGTCGCGGAACTCCTCCTCGTCGGCCAGCGTGTCATACATGCGGTCGATCAGGTTCTTCTGCAAATGAATGTCATTGATGTTCGGCGAGCACTGGTAATGCAGGCGGCCCAGGGTTTCGTGAACGTCATGGAAGAAATTGGCGCCCGTTGAAACTACGCAGTCCACCAGGCGGTTCTTAATCATGTAAACCACCAGGCGTCGCATGCCGGCCGGAGTCATAGCGCCTGACATGCCCATCATGATGGTGACCCTGTCACCCAGCATGCGCTTCCAGACCTGAAAAGCGATACCGAGGTTCCGCCCCTGGAAGGAGATGCCCTGCATCTTTTCCAGCAGCGCTGCAGTATTCTTTTTCCGGTCGATTTCCAGCGGCCGGGTGGGTGCCGTCAAGATCTCATGTTTACGCATTCATTGGCTCCTGTCAGTTTTTTAGTACGGGGCTCGGAGGGAACACTGCGAGGACGGTGGTGGAACCCCTGTGCTGTCCTCCTGGATGCAACCGCCGGCGTCAGTCTTCAAAACCCAGCAGGACCGCCGCAGACAAAACTGTTGTCCACAGACCCCGCTTGTCGCCGATCGCCGACTGGGTGATCTCCGACGTTCGGACAATCTTGTTTGAGATGCGGTAGATTTCTTTCTTTTCGTCCCAGCTCTGGTCGGGATCAAACTCCACGCCCAGCGTGGTGGCCAGCATCTCGGCGGCGAGTTCCTCGGCGTATTCTCCCGCCACCTGCTCCGTTTCACCGAACGAGTGGTGCTCGGAAAGGTAGCCGTAGGTGTTGCGGTCAGCGGGCATCGCCACTCCCACGGACGCCGCAATCAGGCGGTGGGGTTCGCGCGTGGAGTTTTCGCTCATCACCACAAAAGTAACCTGGCCGGGCTGCAATTCCTTGATGCCTTCAGAGCGCGGAACCATCTTGCAGCGCGGCGGAAAAATGCTGGAAACCCGGACCAGATTGCAGGCCGCAATGCCTGCCGACCGAAGCGCCAGCTCAAAGCTGGTCAGCTTTTCACGGTGCTTTCCGACCCCTTTGGTCAGAAACATTCTTTTCGGAACAAAGGTCATAATCTCACCAGCTTCCTGTCACTTCTCCGGCACGGCGACCGGCCATCCGGTTCGACGGGAAGGCTCCTCCAGACTTTAATTAGCTGCAAGCTTTTGAACGTAACAAAAAGCGAAGAAAAGTGTCAACGGATTTCTGGGGCGGACGTTGTCTGAAAAGTGCGTTGATGGCCTGATGTGAGCAAATCGCTCTTTGCATTTGTTCGCGGGGTGGCAAGACTGCTCTTAACGAGCAGCGGCCTCCGGATTCACATCCATGTCGGGCTCGGTCCAAAGCAGGATCGCCTGCGGCAGAGTGCCGTAGAGGAGGACAGTCGCCATGACCAGAACATTCGGCAGTTGCATGAGAAATCCCCGCAGCGCCAAGGGCGCGAGCGTCATGATCAGATTGGGTCCCCCGAAATAACCGGCGAAGAGCGCGATGAGGACGTACCCAGCGAGGAGGTATGCGAAAGCGCGGTAAGCCATGAAGTGCGCACGGTCGCGGCGACGCATCTCGCGTTCGTCGCCACGCCTTCGCATGTCGCCGGCGATCCACGTGAATACGATAAAGAGCCCCACGAAAAGAATGCCGCACCCGACGCGGGTCCACGCGCCGGCGGCCTCTTCTGTGTTGAGAAAAAATATGGTCAGGAGGAACACAGCCAGTACAACGTAAACCAGCGCGACAAACCAGCGGCGGCGCGCTCGCGATTCGAAGCGGATGCGAATGTTTCCAACGGCGTATTCGGTGTTCATGGTTTCTCCTTTGCCGCAGGCAGGCTGGTGCCGTACACCTGCTGGCTCAGCGGCTTCAGCGGTTTGGTCGAAAAAATAGCCCCAATGGGCAGGTCGAAGTAAGCAGCGATGCCGAAGGCTAGCTTGAGGCTGGGGCCGTAGTTTCCGCGCTCAAGAAAACCGATGGTCTGGTAATTCACCCCTAACGCCTTGGCCAGATCCTGGCGGCTGATGCCGCGCTCGGCCCGCAGCTGGGCAAGGCGGTTGTAGAGACCGCTTTCGTCGGGGGGGGCTGATTGGGAACCGTTTCTATTCATAATGATATATTGTATTAACACAATATTTTTGTCAATATACAAAACACGCAGGATATTTATCATGGAAAATGCGAGTGGGAACCAGTGCTGAGTCGCATTTTCGCGAATGGCCCCGTCTGCCAAATGGAGGTCTTCACCCCACGAACCAAAGGCAATGCTGTGCCGGAGAACCTGAGCGTTCCCGTCACCTGCCTTGTGTGTGGAAACGCGTTCCTGGAAGGATCGTACAACTCGATGCTCACCTCCGGTGATACATCGCCGCAGATTTAAGACACTACCCTAGGGCGAAGGGGCAAACCCCGACATGACGGCGGGGATGCGCACTCCACCGAGAGGCTGGCACAGACTCTGTTCATTTATTTCTGCGCTCAGCAAAGTTAATTGGGATTACACTGGCTTGTTGTGTCAGACCCGCGCGTATGCTTTCAAACGCAGCGGCCACGGTTGAGCAAAGGACATGAATTTCGATAAGGTCCTCTCGCTTCGCGGGACCGCGGATACTGCATGGTGAGCATCTTCGCCAGCCGCGTGGCCCGACACTTACTTTGTCTGTTCGTCTGGCTGCCTGGGCAGCGGCGAGGCGGACGCGCTGCAATATTAGACTTACAACGGGATTCCGCTCCCGAGCCCCAACGCGGTGGTTTATAAATGCGGCCCAATAAGTGTAAATGGGAACTGACGACACGCGTACTGACGACAGTACTCTGTCTTGCTGCGGCGCAGCCAGCCGTGGCCCAGCGCACGAACGGCGGACGCGGGAGCAAACCCGCTGGGGTGATCACGCTTGAGACAAGGCTGCCGAATTTTTCTGTCGCGGGCGTTAGCAAACTCCATGCACTCGTTCAATTCAGTCGGCAGCTAAGGCTTCCGCTGGGCATCGAGTGCGTTCGGCGAAGCGCTTTCCGACCGGTCTCAGCACTGTCCCTCACAAGGCCCTCAGTCAGGGAGGTCCTCGAGTCGATCCTAGGCTCAAAGCAGGGGTATGTACTGCGCATTTCTGATGGCGTGTTAGAAGTGAACTGCACGGAAGTGCTCAATGCCAAACGGAACCTTTTCGGCGATGTCGTGCCTCGCTTCTCGATACCGCGGTCGAACCTCGCGACTGCCAGCCTCAATCTGTGGATGTCACTGGAACTGCGCCTGCATCCGGAGACTGAGGGTTTCGCAGGCGATTATTCGCCCGCGCCGCTGGGTCATGACGTCGGTCCCCTCGAGATGCGAGGTGCGACCGTCAGGCAGATACTAAACGCCATTGTGGCGAGCTACGGGGAGGCAGCCTGGGTCGCAACGGCTCCGCCCAGCCGTTTGGGTCACCTGCCGCAGTCCGGCCTTTGGGCCGTCATCGACTACAAGGACCCGAGGTGGGCTGATTTGATCATGGCTGTGCGCCCGCGTTTTAACAATTAACCGCGGGATGCGAATACTTGCGGGTGAGGCATAGGTTCCGCAGTTCGTAATGTATGCGGAACACGAGTGAGGCAGAACGGCGCAATGCCAGAACGGCTCCTTTACTTGCACCTCTATGGAAGAAAACGAACCGGCAAGTGGGAATCGAACAAGAGCCCCTCGATTCGCGAGATCGCCGAAGAACGGCGGACCTCAACAGCAGAGGTCCTCGCTACGCATTTACTGGACCTGTGATGTCAGGGGTTTAATGGTGGAATCGACAATGCCGATTTCGACGCGGCGGTTGATGGCTCGCGCCTTCTCGGAATTTCCGGGCACCAGAGGATCGGCTTCGCCAAAGCCTTTCATTGACATGATGTTGGCGTTGAGCCCGTTCTGCACCAAGTAGTCGTAAACCGACTTGGCCCGCCGGTCTGAGAGCTTCAGGTTGTACTCTTTGGTGCCAATATCGTCTGTGTAGCCGTAAACGTAAATCTGATAACCCTTCAGGGTGGAGAGAATTCCCGCGATGCGGCTCAGGACTTCCTTGTCCTCTGGACGCAACGTCGATTTGTCAAAGGCAAACCGAATGGACTTGCTTCCCAGGGTCATCACCAGCCCCATGGCGGTCCGCCGGGTGGTAGCAATCTGGCCCAGCGTCTGTTGCAGGCGGTCGAGTTCCGCCTCGCGCTCCTTGCGATATTCCTCCGCCTTGGCCTCGGCCTGTGCGGCCTGCTGCTGAGCCTGTTGGGCTTGCTGCTGGAACTGGGCTTTGGCCTGTTCGGCCTGGTCACGCTGGCTCGCGGCCTGCTGGGCGTTCTGCTCGGCCTGGGAAGCCCGCTCAAGCGCGGACGCCGCCTTAGCGGAGGCCACGTCGGCCTTCATGTTGCCCTGCTGGACCTCGGTCCTGAGTTGAGACACCTGCCGGTTGAGACGATCCATGCGCGACAGCATCAGGTAGAAAAGCACCCCGACCGCTACAATAGCCACCACTGCAACCACCATGAACCCGGAACGGGATGATCCACGGGCGTGGGTCGAACTGCCTTCCGGCACGGATTTGCCCTTATCGTGCGAAAGATAATTCATTTTGGCTTCCTGCGGTTCATTCTAGCGCAGGCCACCCCGTGTATCTACCCTTGCGGAGGAAAGAATGTTCTGGTGAGAAACCAAGTTATCGGGGACGACCGACCAGCAATCCCAGTATCGGCAGTACCATGGCAACAAAGAAAAGAACTCCAAAAGTCCAGTTCATCCATTTCTTCTCAGGATGATTGACCCAGTAGCAAAGCAGGGCTGAAAGCAGCAGCGCTTGCGGAATCACTTCAAGCCAGCCTCGGAGTTGAAGCAGGACCGGCGTCGGAGTGTAAACCAAACCTTCGATCGATCCGCCCGCCGGACCGAAGGTTGAAAGGATACCCAGCGCCACGAGCATCCAACCCATCAGCAGCCAGCCGTTCTTTCGGCCGAACAGAACCGAACGCAGCGGATAGAATACAAGGGCAAAGATCAGCCCGCGAAGCGGCTGAAACAGCGGGCCGGCAATCACCCAGGGGCTCGTGATGGGACGCATGCCGGACCCAGGTTGGGCCATCAGCGCCGCATAATTAAGAAAGTGAGCGGCAAGCACTCCCATCAGGAAGTAAGTCAGGGTGTGGCTGATAATGGTCTTGGCGATCAATGCTGGAAATCGGACCGGAGGATTTTCCATACTCGCCCTCCGCTAAAGCCTGACGGGGATATTGATTCGCTTCGAACCCGAAAACGACTGTGGCTGGCGCAGCCCGCGAGCCGCGCCAGCCACCCTGTGAGAAGCCGGATTTACTATAGTCAGATAAACAGTAGCGTCCCCGGGCGCCACTACTCCGCCAGCGCCCGGAGCGTTAATGGGGTCTCTTACTCCCCGCCGCCCGACAGTTCCTTGACCATACTGCTGACAAATGACTTGGCGTCCCCAAAGAGCATCAGGGTGTTGTCCATGTAAAACAGTGGGTTGTCGATGCCCGCAAAGCCGGGATTCAGGCTCCGCTTGATCACCATCACCGTCCGGGCATTGGTGACTTCGATGATGGGCATGCCGTAGATGGGGCTGCTCTGATCGGTCTTTGCGGCCGGGTTGACCACATCGTTGGCGCCGATAATCAAAGCCACGTCCGTCTGTGGCATTTCGCTGTTGGCGTCGTCCATTTCGACCAGCTTGTCATAAGGGACGTCAGCTTCAGCAAGAAGGACGTTCATGTGGCCCGGCATGCGCCCGGCAACCGGATGGATGCCGAACTTTACGTCAACACCCTTCTTGGTGAGCACGTCAAACATCTCACGGACCTTGTGCTGCGCCTGGGCAACGGCCATGCCATAACCGGGAACAACCAGAACGGTGTTGGACGCGGCGAGGATGGCGGCCGCCTCCTCCGGCGTGGCGCTGTGCACCGTCCTTTCTTCTGCCTCACCTTTGGCAGCAACTTGGAGCTGGCCAAAGGCCCCGAACAAGACATTCGTGAACGAGCGGTTCATGGCCTTGCACATGATCACGGCCAGGATGAAGCCGGAAGAACCATCCAACGCTCCGGCAACCACCAGCACCTTGGAATTGAGCACAAAGCCCAGCAAGGCCGCGGTGAGACCGACGTAGGAGTTCAACAGCGCGATCACGGTCGGCATGTCGGCACCGCCAATCGGCGTCACCAGCATCACGCCGAAGAGCAGCGAGATAATCACCATCCCGGGGAAGACATAGGGAGTGACGGGATTGAAAATAAGCACCAGCGCCGACAAGACAGCCAGGCCAAGCACGGTGAAGCTCACGAAATTCTGCCCCTTGTACACAATGGGACGTTGCGGCAGCCATTCCTGCAGCTTACCGGCTGCGATCAAACTGCCCGTGAAACTGAGCGAACCAATGATGACTTCCATCGCTATCTCGGTCATCTCGAACTTGTTGATGTGCGGGATGCGCATGTAGTACTCGGAAATTCCGATCAACGCCGCAGCCACCGCGCCGAAGGCGTGGCTCATGGCGGTCCGCTGGGGAACGGCCGTCATGTGGACCAAGCCGAGCGGAATGCCGACGATGACGCCAATCAGCAGCGCGATCAGAATCCATTTGAACCGGACAAGGTCGGGGTTGAAAAAGGTGGTGGCCACCGCTATCGCTGCGCCGATCTCGCCTACCAGCACCCCGCGGCGCGCCGTAGCAGGAGAGCTCAGCCATTTCAGCGAGAGGATAAAGAAAGCGATGGCGATAATGTACGAGAAGTCGGTGAGGTATTGCACTGTAATCTGGTTCATTGTTTTTTGCGCCCACTCAGTTTGAACATCCGCAGCATGCGGTCAGTGATCAGAAAGCCGCCGACCATGTTGCTGAACGCAGCGGCAACCGCGATCGCTCCGAGAATCTCGGAAAGTGCCGATCCCTTTCGTCCGGCGATGATGATGGCGGCGACCACGACAAT
>JAJYLL010000050.1 GCA_021787735.1 Acidobacteriota bacterium
GCGAGAGCTTGGCCCGGCACTCGACCTGGCCGCAAGTTACGACCGGAAAATTATCGTGGAAAAAGGCCTGGACGCGCGTGAAGTTGAATGCTCGGTGCTGGGTAACGATCAGCCGGAGGCTTCCGTTCCGGGAGAGATTGTCTCTGTAAACGAATTCTACGATTACGAAGCGAAGTACGTGAAGGAAGGCTCAGAACTGGTGATCCCGGCAAAGCTTTCCCGAGCCCAGACACGCCTTGTGCAAGACTTGGCTGTGCGTGCGTTCCGTGCCGTTGACTGCGCCGGCATGGCGCGCGTGGATTTCCTCCTTGACCGACCAAGCAGAAAACTTTATGTGAATGAAGTCAACACGATTCCCGGCTTTACGCCTATCAGCATGTATCCCAAAATGTGGGAGGCCAGCGGCATTACCTATCCTGCATTGCTTGACCGTCTGATTGAGCTGGCGTTCGAACGCCACCGCGAAAAAGAACGTACGCGATACGATTACAAAAGCTGACGCCTCACGAAAGAAGCGGACTTTCAACCGTAGCGCTCAGTCCATCCCCCCGCAATATTCCCGGCACGCGGATGCAAAATTGAATCCGTGCCCAGGGGCCTGTCGGTCCGAGACCTGGATCACTTCCTTGACAGCCACTTCGCATCTGTGTTATTTAACTAACCATATAGTTAAAAGGTTTTTTCATGCCGAAAAACTTACCAGCGCGGCGTACGGCGGAAACCCGCGAAACCATTCTTCGCACCGCAGAGCATATCTTCGCCGAGCATGGCTTGGCGGGCGCCCGCATTGACGCCATCGCCGCCGCCGCTGGTGTCAACAAGGCCCTTATTTATTACTACTTCAAGAGCAAGGATGCGTTGTACCTGGCAATCGTCGAACAACACATGAAGGAATTCTCCCGCCAGGCGCTTGAACTTCTCTCGGGTGATGAAGGCGTAAAAGACAAGATCCTGCACTACGTGAGCATGCATTTTGATTTCATCGCAGCACGGAAGGATTACCCCCGGCTCTTTCAGAGATTCATGATGGCCGGTGACCAGCCTTTCATGCAGATCCGGAAGAAATACTTTCTGCCGGTAGCAAGAAAATTCGGCATGGTGATTCAGCAGGGCGTCAGGAGCGGAGATATCTGGGCCTGCGATAGTACTCACACGGTCATCTCGCTGGGCGCGCTGACCGTTTTCTATTTTGCTGCCGCCCCTCTTCTGAAGGCTGCCGGAATCATT
Source organism: Acidobacteriota bacterium (assembly GCA_021787735.1). Taxonomy (GTDB): domain Bacteria; phylum Acidobacteriota; class Terriglobia; order UBA7540; family UBA7540; genus SCRD01. The sequence goes on from JAJYLL010000050.1 coordinate 1,228, forward strand.
GAAGACCCATATCAAAAATCCCAGCTTGCCAAGAGAAAGATGGAAGTGTTGGGATTTGTTCAGCGAGCGCTTTTCAAAAATCGTGGAGCAGGCCGCAAATGACGCGAAAACTGTTTGGCGTGATTCTCTTCTTGGTAGTTGTAGCAAGCGTAGCCGTCTACATCATCACGAGACCGCCATCGAAAGGCATGATGCTCACCGGGCTGGTTGACGCCGACGAGGTGTCTGTCAGCTCGCAAATCACCGGCCAACTCCAGCAGGTGTTGGTAAGTGAGGGTGATTCTGTAAAGCAAGGGCAACTGCTGGCAACAATTGTCCCGCAGGAGCTCAAGGCAGACCAGGCCTTTTATGCTTCTTCCATGAAAAGCTCGAGCGCGCAGGTGGGCGCGGCACGCGCGACGCTGAAATTCCAGGAACTTCAGACGCGCGACCAGATCCACCAGGCGGAGGCCAACCTGTCTGCCACGGAAGCGGAGTTGAAGCAGGCACAGGCCAACCTGTCGCTGGCCCGGCAGAATTTTACGCGGACGGAGGGGTTGTTTAAGCAGCAGATTGTTTCACAGCAGCAGCAGGACGAGGCGCAGGCCACTCTGCAGACTGCGCAGGCGAACGTGGAAGCCCTGGAAAAGCAGGTGCAGGCGGCCGGCGCGGCGGTGGCGCTTGCCCGCTCCAACGCCGAACTGGTGACCATCCGCGAGCGCCAGCTTGTGGCCAATCAGCACCAATTTGCGGCGGCGCGTGCGCAAGACCTGGCGGCCCAGGCGCGCTTGGACTATACGGAAATCCACTCACCGATCAACGGTCTGGTAGCGCTGCGGGCAGCGCTCACCGGCGAGGTGGTGAATCCTGCTCAGCCCATCGTTGTCCTTTACGATCCTGATAAACTCTGGGTGCGGGCGGACGTGCCGGAAACGGACATTCATTTGATTCGCATTGGCGAGAAGTTACCCGTGCGCTTCCCGGGAGGCTTGGAGCGCACCGGCACCGTCTATTTTCGCGGGGTGGACGCCGAATACGCAACGCAGCGCGATGTCAGCCGCACGAAGCGCGACATCAAGACTTTTCAGATCCGATTGCACGTTGATAACCAGGACCGCAGACTCGCGCCAGGACTGACGGCCTATGTGACGGTGCCGATCAACGATGGGCAGTAGAAACAGCCTCCAGGGGCGCCCACTCACTCCAGCGGATATTAAGGAATAGCAGAATGGTAGCAATCGAGGTGGAAAAGCTGACGAAGCGCTTTAACGAATTTACGGCCGTTGATGCGCTCAGCTTCAGCGTGCAGGAAGGCGAGATATTCGGCCTGCTGGGGCCGAACGGCGCCGGCAAATCCACACTGATTCGCATGCTGACCACTCTGATTCCGCCCACCGAGGGAACGGCGTTGGTCAACGGTTTTGACGTGGTCCAGCAGCAGAACGAGGTGCGGCACTGCATTGGTGTGATTCCACAGGCGATGACTTCAGACCTGGACCTGAGCGCAGAGGAAAACCTGAACATCTTTGCCAAGCTTTATGGAGTACCCCGTAGCCGGCGCTCACATATCATCATTGAATTACTGCAAGCTGTGGAACTGGAAAAATGGGCCAAGCACCCCGTCAAACACCTCTCCGGAGGAATGCGACGCAGGCTTGAAATCGCGCGCGGCCTGGTGCACGAGCCCAAAATCTTCTTTCTAGACGAACCGACCACGGGTCTCGATCCCACTTCGCGGATCGCAGTGTGGGAAATGCTAGTGAACATCAAGAAACAGCGCAACCTGACCATCCTGCTGACCACGCATTACATGGATGAAGCCGACCGCCTGTGCAACCACATCGCAATTGTTGACCACGGAAAGCTGGTGGCACTGGATTCACCGATGAAGCTAAAAGCGTCGATTCCGGCGGCAAGTTTTCTGGAAGTCAGTTTCTCGGCGCTACCTGCAGGCTGGCTGGAAACATTGCAGCATCTCCCGTATGTTGAAAGCGTCATAGTACACGACCACATTTATCGCATCGCTTCGCACAACGGTCCTCGAACCACCGTCGAACTGATGGAAGCGGCGCGGCACGCGGGAATTGAAATATCGTCACTTTCGGTGCAGAGCACCACGCTGGACGATGTCTTTACGCATTACACCGGAAGGCAGTTGCGCGACGCGTTGCAGGAACACTCTTACGTAACGAGCCTGATGCCTCCGCGATAGCGGAGATTTCGAGGCCGGGCCAGGTTAAGCATGAATCGCATTGCAGCCCTCATTGAACGTGACCTGTTGAAGTTTTTCCGCAGTCCGACGCTGATGATGGTGTCGCTGATTTTCCCGCTGGTACAGCTGGTAGTGCTGGGCTACGCCTTTGGCGGAAAGATCAAGAACCTGAAAGTGGGCGTGGTGAATCAGGACCATGGTCTCCAAACGGTCCGCCTGCGCGAAATGTTCGGGGCCATTGCCGCAAACGCACGGACATTCGTCACAGTCAACTACAACGATCCCCAACATGCGCTTACAGACCTGAAGGAAGGTCGCATCAACGCGCTGTTGGAGATCCCGCCCGACTTCTCGCGAAACGTCCTTGAGCAACACGCTCCGCAGATTGCGCTGGTGGAGGACAACACGGACAACTTTGTAACCAGCGCTCTCGAAGGCGTCTTCACCGGACTGATCAACACCTATAACCAGCCCCGAGTCCAACCTCGCGTGCCGGGAGCCGCCACGCTGCAGGTGGTCGAACTGTACCCCTATGTTCCTTACATCCAGTACCTCCTGGCCGGATCGGTTGTGCTTGCCATTTTTGTTTCCGCCATGATCGGCGGCGGCATCATCTTCATCGATGACAAGGCGCGGGGCCTGCACGAGGGGTATCTGGTTACGCCCATCTCGAAGTTTGAGCTGATCATGGGATTCACTCTTTCCGGAGCAAGCAAGGCCATCCTGGCGGGGCTGGTTCTGAGCACGCTCGGAGCGCTCCTTGCCGGCATCCCTCATCCCTTTGACCCGTTGCGCATCGTGCGCCTTATTGTCGTCATCGTCGTCAGTTCGATGGCGCTGATCAGCATGATGTTTCTGATGATGGTGCGCATCAGCGACCCGTTGGTTCCGCGGGCCATCTTCGGCGTCCTTAACACCCTGCTCTTTTTCCCCAGCGGCGCCGTTTATCCCATCAACGCGTTTCCACCGTGGATGAAAGCCATCACCGTTGTCGATCCGTTCACTTACGCCGTCCACGCTTTCAAAACACTTTTCCTCAAGAACACCAATTTTGCCGCAATCTCCTTCGACCTGTTCTATCTCACCGCCTTTACCGTTATCATGATGACCTGCGCTACGCTGCTCTTCCGGCGAACGCTGTAAGGTGGCACTGATTACCCGCAACTCGCACCAACAGCCCTTCTTGGTCTGCCAGGGTGTTCGGGCGCGTTGACGGCGCTGCGAGATGCGCTAGAATAAATTGCTTACGGCGATCACATGGAAATCACTACGCGACCCAGGGTTTCGGTTGTCAAATACCTGAACACTGTCCCATTGATCTGGGGCATGCTGAAAGGCGCCCAGCAGGGAAAGTACGATCTCGACTTCACCACGCCGGCAAAATGCGCGGACGACCTGGCCCTGCGTCAAGCTGCAGTAGGCATCGTGCCCTCCATCGAATACCAGCGCACGGACCGGCTGCGTGTTGTGCCGGGGTGTTCGATCGCGTCCAAAGGAATCGTCAAAAGCGTCCTCCTGTTGAGCAAGGTGCCCATCGAGCAGGTGGAGACTGTGGCGCTCGATAATTCATCGCGCACCTCGGCGGCGCTGGTTCAGGTGCTGTTGCAAAAATTCTATTCGCGGCCTCTCGTTACGGAGCCGGCAGATCCGCAACCGCAGAAGATGTTGCAGCAGGCCGATGCCGCATTGCTGATCGGCGATCCGGCGCTGGCCTTTGATGGCATCGGCATAATGGTGTACGATCTTGCCGCTGAGTGGAAGAAATTTACGGGACTGCCTTTTGTGTTTGCGGTCTGGGCCGGGGACGAAGGCGCCGACCTCAGCAGCATTAGCGCAGACTTTCAGGCTTCCAGGGACTACGGCCTCGCGCACGTCGACGACATCGCCAGCGAGTACGCACCCAGGCTGGGACTGACGCGTGAGGCGGTGAAGGTTTACCTGAAAGAGAATATTGATTATTCTTTGGATGAAGAAAACCGCAAAGGCTTACAGCTCTTTTACAGCCTTGCGCACGAGGTCGGCGTCATCCCTGCGAAAAAAGAGATTCTGTTCGTCTAAAACAGGCGTGGTTCGAATCCCTGAAATCGCTGCGAGCGGGTGGTTTCGCCAGCAGGAAAAAGAATGAGTTTAACAGCGGCACAGGCCCTCGAAATGTTACGCTCCGACGATCTGATCGGTGTTGGCATGGAAGCTGACGCGTTGCGCAAAAAGCTCCATCCGGGCAATATTGTTTCCTATCAGATTGACCGCAACATCAATTACACCAATATCTGCACAGAGTACTGCTCTTTCTGCGCGTTTTACCGGCCCGTGGGCTCACCGGAAGGATACGTCCTGCCGCTCGAAACCATTTACCAGAAGATTGAGGAGACGATTGCGCTGGGCGGCACCGGCGTCCTGATGCAGGGCGGCCTGCATCCCGACCTGAATATCGATTACTACGAGAACCTCCTTTCCAGCATCAAGCGCCGTTACCCCCAGGTTCATCTGCACTGCCTTTCGGCCCCCGAAGTTCTGAACATCGCCGAGATTTGCGGGTTGACGGTCCGCGACACGCTGATGCGCTTGATGGATGCGGGACTAGATTCCATCCCCGGCGCGGGCGCGGAAATCCTGGATGACGAAGTGCGGCAACGGATCGCGCGCCTGAAATGCAGCACCGAAGAATGGCTTTCCGTCCACCGTGAGGCGCACAAGCTGGGCATGCGCACGACTGCCACCATGATGTTCGGCTGCGGAGAAACCTTTCAACATCGTATTGCGCACCTGGAGCGCATTCGCCGGCTCCAGGAAGAAACCGGCGGCTTCACTGCATTTATTCCGTGGTTCTTCCAGCGCGAGAACACCTCACTCGGGCGCTTCATCAAGGAAGAAGTGACAGCGGTGGAATACCTGAAAACCCTGGCGGTCAGCCGCCTGTATCTGGACAACATGCTGAACGTTCAGGCGTCCTGGCTGACTCCCGGCCACAAGGTTTGCCAGGTTGCCCTGCGCTTTGGCGGAAATGATGTTGGAAGCATGCTGATAGAAGAAAATGTTGTCTCCGCTGCGGGATGCGGGCGTACCTCTTCCGAGGAACAACTTCGTCGGATGATTCGTGACGCCGGTTTTCGCCCCGTCAAGCGTGACACGCTTTATCGCAATTATTTCCTGAATTAGGACAGCCTCGCGAACGGCCAACCGGGTGCTGCCTGCGGCTCTACGCTGATGACCGAGCTTCGATGGAATCCGACGGTGCGTGAATGGGTCTCCACCGCATCACATCGCCAGAACAGACCCCAGATGCCACGCGACTGGTGCCCTTTCTGTCCGGGATCAGGCCGCGTGCCGGACAATTACGACGTCTACATCTATCCCAACGATTTTGCCGCCTTCACGATTCCCGCCCAGCCTCCGGCCATCGCTGGTGACGATTTCTATCGCGTCAGGCCATCACACGGCAAATGCGACGTGGTGCTTTACCACCCTGACCACAACACCTCCGTCCCGCAGATCCCTGTGGAGCACCTGACGCGGCTGGTGAAAACCTGGCGGAAGAGGTTCGAGGAACTTAAGGCAACACCCGGGATTCAGTACGTACTGATTTTTGAGAACAAGGGTGAAGTGATCGGGGTCACCATGCCCCACCCCCACGGGCAGATTTATTCCCTGCCGCTGATTCCGCCTATTATCAAAAAGGAACTTGCCGCCGCACGCGCCCACTTTCGAAGCCATGACCGTTGCCTGTTCTGCGACATCCTCCAGAAGGAGCGCAAACAGAAGCTGCGGATCGTGGCGGAGAACCACGCATTCACGGCTTTTATTCCTTTCTACGCGCGCTGGCCCTATGAAGTACACGTTTATCCCCGGCGACACATAGCGGCGCTCGATGAGTTCAAGCCCTCAGAGGAAAAGTCTTTGGCGGAAATGTTGAAGTGGGTGACCTTGAAGTACGACAACCTATTCCGCATGTCGTTCCCGTATATGATGCTGCTGCACCAGGCGCCTGTGCGAAGCCGGTACCCGTATTACCATTTCCACATTGAGTTTTACCCGCCGCACCGCAGCAAGGAGAAACTGAAGTACCTTGCCAGCGTGGAAACAGGCGCCGGAACGTTTCTGAATGATTCACTGGCCGAGGAAAAGGCGAACGAGTTGCGCAAGGTAACACCGAAAACACTTCATGAAGTTGGCTGATTGTACAGAGCCCAGGAAGCACACCATGATAAAGCAATCCTTTCGGAAGATTTACGGAACTCCACCTGAAGTTATTGCCCGCTCGCCGGGGCGCGTAAACCTGATCGGGGAGCACACGGATTATAACGACGGCTATGTGCTTCCAGCGGCGATAGACCGCACAATCGAATTTGGCGCCCGCCGCCGCAGTGACAATTTTATTCACGCATACTCAATCGACTTTCAGGACGAGGTCGAGTTCAGTCTGGACGCGATTGAAAAGGACAACCATCACTCCTGGAGCAATTACCTGCGCGGCGTGTTCAGGTTTCTGCAGGAAGGTGGTCACCGGCTGGCGGGCGCGGATGTCGCATTTGGCGGGAACGTTCCGCGCGAAGCAGGGCTCAGCTCTTCGGCAGCGGTTGAAGTGGGCGCGGTGGCGCTGGCCATGAAGCTGTTCGAAATCGAACTCGATCCGGTGGAAGCCATCCGGCTGGCGAGGCGTGCCGAGAATGAGTTTGTCAATGTGCCTTGCGGAATCATGGACCAGTTTGCCTGCGCGCTGGGTAAGCGCAACCGCGCGCTGTTCCTCGATTGCCGCGACCTTTCTTACCGCTATGTCCCCCTGTCGGGTCGCGTCAAGATCGTGGTCTGCTATTCGGGTGTCCGGCGGGCGCTGGCCGCTTCAGAGTACGAAATCCGCCTGAATCAATGCCGCCAGGCCGTGGCACAAATTGGAACCACAGGGCTGGCGGTCAAGTCGTTGCGCGAGATTGACCTGACAGACTTGGAAGTCGCAAGCCCCAGCCTGAGCGAGATTCTGCTGAAGCGAGCACGCCATGTGGTAAGCGAAAACGGCCGCGTGCTGAAAGCCGTTAAGGATCTGGAGCGCGGTGATCTGGAAAGCTTCGGCAGGCTGATGATCGCTTCACATGAGAGCCTGCGCGACGACTACGAGGTAAGTTGTAGGGAACTCGACGTTCTGGTGGAACTGGCGCTCAAGCAGCAGGGCGTCCTGGGCGCGCGGATGACCGGAGCGGGATTCGGCGGATGCACCGTCAACATGGTCCTCGCCGACGCCGCAGAACCGTTCGCGGAGGCGGTGAGTGAAGACTACAAGAAGGCAACAGGGCTCAACGCGGAAGTCTATGTCTGCGAGGCTTCTAACGGGGCTCTGGTCGCCGACTGAGCAGCGAAGGAGCCCGTCAGGACCGCAATCTTGCCCGCTGGTGCGGAGACGCCGTTCGTGTCAGGCACCTTCGAAGAAGGCTTCCGCGGGCCTTTGATCAGAAGCATCAGGAGGCTGATCAGGAAAAAGATCAGCAGGATAAAGAGCAGGGTACGGGCGACCTTGCCACTTTCACCTTCAATAAAAGGGCATTCTGCATTCGGAGTTCTTCGCCGGGCCAAGTACCAGGGGAAAATAACAATCCACAGCAGCAACGAGCCGAGACTCCACCGGAGCGGCTTGGGGATGTTGTGCTGACGAGCATCCCGCAACACCCACAACGACGAAAGAACCACCACCGCGCCGAGTACAAACCGCCCCTTTTCGGGCCCCAGCAAGCTTTCAGTGAACACCCCAACTACCAACCATATCCCGAGAGTAGCGAAAAAGATGCCCCACGAAAATCGAGCGTACTCAGGCGCTGGTGGCGGGGGAACCACCGGCTCGACAACGGGCACAACCACTTCCGCCGGACGCACAATGTCTTTCGGGTCAATGGCGCCTTTACAGGAAGGGCATACTCTGACCGAAGGGGCCAGCATCTGGCCGCAATGAGGACACGCAAAGGGCTCCTCCGGAAATGCGGCTGAGGGGTGCGGAAAAGTTTCTTCGGAAAAATCAGCCATCGCAGGCCTTTTCTTTCTTCGTTATGTCAAAAACTCGGTTCATGGCGTCGAATTCCATCCCTGGTGCTCATTCCAGTCTAACACCTGACGATAGATAATTTTGCGCGGAAGCGTGTTGAAGTCTCGAAGATGCCCTTGCGCGCGGTTGCCACCCTGCGATTGATAGTACCAGCCCGCCTCTTGGTGGAGCGCCATCACCTCGCCAGAGACAAACAGCACGTGTTCTGAATAATGATAGGGAGTCCAAGGAATCGTCTTCGGGTTGTAAATCCTATCGACATAGAGCTTAATGCTCTGCGTTGAAAGTTCCTTCGCGCGGACCATCTCCTGCAGCGCTCTCACCACAAAATAGTTGTTCACAATATGGTCAATGTGCCCTTCGGATGGCGGATGAGCCGTCACAACCACTTCCGGGTGAAATTCCTTTAGCAGTCTTTTCACAGCTGCAACGACAGAATCGCGCGCGAAGGGAAGGTTGGGCTCGAAAACACTCGGATAGGGCGTGTGATCAGAAGCTAACAGGACCGACAGGTAGGGATGGGCAGGGTTTGGATGGTGGTACCAGATTTCGCCAGATCCACCATCGGGCAGTCCCAGAAAGTAGATATCGTCTTTCGGCACGCCCATGTGGCCCAGGACCGCACGGGTTTCATCCATGCGCAATGTGCCGAAATTCAACGCCTCAGCTGGGTTGCACGAATGCTCGTAATAAAGATCGCAAGATCCCGCATCGCCGCCGGTAAAGTAAACAAAATGGATTGGGATGTGGTTCTCAATGGCCGCCCGGATCAATCCGGCCCAGCCGCCCTCGTCGTCCTCGTGCGCGCAGAAAATCATGATCGATTTGGGCAGTGGATTCACTCCCAGTTCAAGATTGTTTTCCGCCACCGTATTTCCACTGGCATCACTGAGGACGACTTCTGCACGGTAAAGGCCGGCCGGGCCCGCGGGAAGAGCAAACGTTACCGACTCATTCGCAGGAGTCGCACCCGGCGAAATTTCCCACCGGCTGGCGACAAGCTTTTTTTCAATGGGTTTTCCGTCCGGATCCAGCAACAGGGCATCAGCGGTAATCTGCTTCCAGGCAACCGTGCCGGGATTCGTGATCGAAAAATGAATGGCCGCATTCTGTCCCGGCATGTACATGGTGTGGCTGCTGTCGAAATGGATCACTCCACCATCAAGGCCCGGAGGATAGAAGTGCCGGTAGTCCTTGGTATCGACATCGCTCAGTTCAGGATAGGTGTACTGCAAAGGATAAGGCTCGGGCGAAGTCACGCCGGGCGGACGGATCAGCACCAGTTTGCTGAAAACAATATCCAGAACGTTCTTCCGGTCGCGGTCCCACACCACTACGCCGTATTGATGAATGGACGGTTGGCTGACCTTTCCGGCTACTGCTGCGTCGCTGGAGTGGATGGTCTGTTTCGCGCCCGGTGCAAGGTCAAGGTTCTTCCTCAAAGTCACGATGCTCGCAGCCGCCTGTTGCGCAGGACCGGCGATCCAAGGCCAGTAGCGTTTTGAAAACTCAACCTGAAGACCGTCGAGAGGCTGGTCCGTCAGGTTTTTAACGGCGATATCGCATTCGACATGATCGCCCGTTACGTAGAAAGTCTTTCCCAGGCTGATGCGCTCAATCTTGACCAGCTTGCGATGAACGGCGAACGAGCCGGCGTCGCGGGCCTTGACCAGAATCTCTCCGGAGATCCGATCATAGCCGAGCAGGTCAATCTCGTAACGCCCGGTGCGAGCCTCCCCGGGAATTTTCCAAAGAAGCGAATATGAACTCGTGGCCGAACCTGATGGACACGTCCAAACTTGCGAGGCCGGAGTCGTGTACACCGCGTGGGAGTCGCCAGCGTAGCGGACCGTGGCTGAAAAAACCATGTTGCCGGTCAGCGATGCACCGGGAGCCTGAACCAGCCGCATCAGGACTTCCGAGCCAACATTGTAAGTGGTCCTGTTGGTGACAGCCAAAACGCTGCTCTGCCCATGCGCCAGTGACGGCAGCAACAGGATTGCTGCCACGAGCGCGAGCTTTGTGCGAATGGATTCTCGCATGTGGTTCGGCAACAAGACTCCCTCCACTTCCCGCATGGACGGTGAACGACTGCCCTGCAAAACGTCGCAGAACACCATGCCGCCCCCAACCGTGGTTTTCTCGCAAAGACTTTAATCTAACATGAAGCAGAACTTGCCGTGTGGGAGACCTCAACGAACGGGCATGGGCGCCGGGTGTAGCGGCATCTTCGCAGCGCCGAATTGCCGACCGCCCCACGGGCTCCTGGTGGCATGAATCCTACATTGTGCTTGCCAGACCGCAACACAGTGCGTCTGCCACATTTTGCGCACCGTGACATTGGCTTGCCGCTACGCTTCCGCGCCGGATTTCAATTCTGTCTGAGGAATCAGTTCAGGCAAAACGCCGGTCTTGGCCAGAACGAAATAGACCACAAACCCCACAATGAAGGAGAAAAGAACCGCAGGCCGGTCGGCGTTGACCCAGCTTGCTGGCAGCCCGGGAATGACATTGGGGACGCCTACCACAAAACCAACCGCCCACGCCACATATCCGGCCCAGTTGATCCCCTTGCGCGGGCCTGACCATCTTTTCCCGGCCAGCAAATAATCAGCAGCCATGGCGCCGCAAATTGGGCCGAAGGAAGCTCCAACGATCGTGAAAAATCCGATCAGGTTTTGCGCAACTCCCGTGATGGCCAGAATGGCTCCAACCGTCACGCCAACCAGGGTGGAAACGGAACGTGGGATCTTCGGCAGCATCGTTCCAAAGCTGTTGCCGGCGATAAAGGTGCAGAAGGTGGTTGGAACCATGGAGGCCGCTGCAAACAGAAAGAACATGACAGGAGCAAGCGCACCAACGCTCTTGATAGTCCCGGCAAAAGTAAAGTCTGAAGCAGCGCCCAGCTTGCCCAGGTGACCGGCCACCGCAAGCACCGGCAGACCGCCTGCTACCAGGATCGCAAGAGTGATGCCCGTCAGGCCGCCCCAAACCACGTCACTACGGTTTCGGTTATTGAGTCCGAAGTCCGCGCCCGCCGCGCCGGCGGTCGCAAAGAACCCGATGACGATCGCAAGCATCGTCAGGAACCCTCCCCAGGCATCGCTTTGCGGCGGACGATAGCTGGCTACACCATCCATATTGGCCCAGAAAACAATGACAATCATGACTAGCGGGACCCAGTTCAGAAATTGGGCGATGCGGGCCATGTATGAAATCCCTTTAATGGCCACCCAAGCCAATCCATAAGCCCACACCAGCGCAATTGCAACAAACAGGCCCTTCGAGTGGCTGCCAAGCCCTTCCATGATGTAGTCCACTGCAAAGTAAGTCGCTACTGCGAACCATCCGATCTGGAGAAAACCCATCAACAATCCAGGCATCAAGTAGCCACCCTTCACGCCGAAGGTGGACGTCCCGACAATGTAAAGTGGGCGTCCGGTCTGCATCCCCAGCATGGCGGGCACGTAGTAGAAAAGACCAAAGCAGATCAGGCCGGCAACAGACAACCCAAGGAGGCACACAGCAGGACTTGCCTGGCTCAGTGTCGGCGCTGAAAGCCCCAGATAGAACGCGACCCACAGGAAAATCCCGGCGTAGGAAGGGAAGGTGCTCTTGTACCAGGGAACCCGTTTGCTTGCAGGATTGGGAACTGACGATGCAACGTAATTTGGAAGCTCGGCGGCCATTTTACCCCCTATTGAACACATGCCTTGGAGTCGGGTCGGGGACAAAGAATATTCTTTGACGGGTCTTTATGCAAGTTCAAAAGTAAAAAAATCAGGTGGGACACAGAACAGGGTGGACAACCTCGACAATACCCGGACTTGAAGAATCGCGAATGGTCGCAACAGATAGCTTCAGGCAAACAACTGGTAGCCGGGGTTTGGCGGGAACAGGTCGGCCATCAAGGTCATGCGTTTGCGCAAGACGGGAACCGGCAGATGCTCAGTCCCAACCCGGATCTGGACGTCGTGCCATAGCCCGTGCATGTATTCGGCACAAGTCCCCGTGAAGGAAACGTCGCGATATTTCAGGAATTGCAGGCCGGATCGTGACCATCGCCCGCGTTTGCGGAGCACTTGCTTGGTTTCGTAGGCTTCCTCATCAATTTCACCCTCGAATACCATATCCAGTTCTTCCTGAAGCAAAGATGTGTAGCGCTCCAGTTCATCGGGTGTCAGGCGAGCGCGAAGCAGCTCCGCCACGCTGGCCAGAAACTCCCATCCTGTGTCATGCGCGTCAAGGTCCCGGCAGGAAACCAGCAGGTCAATTCTGCCCTTATTTTCCAGCCAGACAACAGAATGCTTTTCTCCCTCCGGATTGGAGAATGAAACCATGTCACCGGTCGGGAAGCAGGCTATAAAGGGAACCAGAAGAATCCTGAGTTTTCCAAGTCGGCGGGCGATTGTCTGAGGCACGGCCCGGGCAGGTTCACGAACCATCGTGCGTTCTTCCGAAGGGCTAAGCGCAACTGCGGAGTGCATGTCCCAGTCATTCGCAACCCGGGAGAGCGGCACAAATATCTGCTGGACATATTCACGAACCGGAACACTCTTGATCACAGAAGCCTGCGGACCGCTCAATGGACCCTCGCATACCCAATCTCAACCCTATTGTGGAGGATAAGCTCTCCCAGTGTCCAGCAATCAACATCAGCATGAAACCCGTCGCCCACCGGTGACATTTGGACACCTGAGGCCAGCGCAGGGCGTCGTCCAGAAAAGAGTTGCGTTGGGCATGGAGCCGGGGCAAAATGAGAACGTAAGGACTCTGATAGCCTGTGGGACACGCCTCCCGACAGCACAACGCTTTGCGGACTCCGGCAAAAGATTCAAAACAGAGGCGTAACCCGATTGAGGCGGGGCCGCGGATAACAGCTTTGCAACTAACCCCTGAGAAATTCCCAGTATTGTCACTTCCTGACGACAGGTTTCACGACCATTGCGGCGTGTTTGCCGTCTATGGACATCCTGAAGCTGCCAAGCTGACCTACCTGGGCCTTTACGCGCTCCAACACCGCGGACAGGAAAGCGCAGGCATGGCGGTGACCGACGGCCATCGCCTGATTGGCCACAAGAGCATGGGGCACGTGGCGGAGGTTTTTAACGAAAGGGTCCTGCAAGACCTGCCCGGGCATGCCGCCATCGGGCACACCCGTTATTCGACAGCAGGCGACACCAACTTGAAAAATGCGCAGCCTCTGACCGTCAGTTGCCAGAAGGGGCAGGTAGCTCTCGCCCACAACGGGAACCTGGTAAATGCAACCAGCATCCGGCGTGAACTGGAAGGGCGCGGCGACATCTTTCAAACCACCAGCGACACGGAAGTAATCCTGCACTATTTTGCGCGTTCGAAGCACAGCGGAATTCCGGAATCTCTTGCCGAGGCGCTTGACCGCGTCTCGGGCGCTTACTCACTGGTCATGCTTTTCAAGGACGCTGTTTATGCCATTCGCGATCCGCGAGGCTTTCGACCGCTGAGCCTGGGCCAGTTGAACGGCGCTTACGTTGTCGCCTCAGAAACCTGCGCGTTTGACATCATCAGCGCCACCTATATTCGCGAAGTCGAGCCGGGAGAGATGGTGATACTGGACAAGCGCGGCGTCACATCTCTTCGCTTTTCACCGCCCGCCAAGCCGGCGCAATGCATTTTTGAGCACGTTTATTTTTCACGGCCTGACAGCATTGTGTTTGGCCGCTCGGTACAAAGCAGCCGGGAAATGCTGGGCCGGCGCCTCGCGCAGGAACATCCCGCGGAGGCAGACATGGTGGTTCCCGTTCCCGACTCGGGAGTTGCCGCAGCCATCGGGTATTCGCAGGAATCAGGCATTCCGTTGAAGTTCGGGCTTATTCGCAACCATTACATCGGCCGCACGTTCATTGAGCCCACTCAAGCCATTCGCGACTTCGGAGTCAAGCTCAAGCTCAACCCTGTGCGCAGCCTGCTGGAGGGCAAACGCGTCGTGCTGGTAGACGATTCCATCATCCGCGGCACCACCAGCCGGAAAATTGTGCGCCTGGTGCGAGAGGCCGGAGCGTGTGAAGTCCACTTTCGGATCAGTTGTCCGCCTACGGTTTCGCCCTGTTATTACGGGGTCGACACGCCAACAAAAAAAGAACTGATTGCATCCAACCACAGTGTGGAAGAGATCCGCGAATACGTGGGCGCCGACTCGCTCGGCTACCTTTCAATGGAAGGCCTCCGTGATGCGGTCGGGAACGACAAGGAAAGTTACTGTCTGGCCTGTTATACGGCCAGCTATCCCACAGCCATCCAGGAGCCGCTGATCGCCTTGCGAAACCGGGACTAACGTTTATGGAACCTTCCGAGAACCTACAAACCGAGGAACCGCAGCGGGATTCCACCGAGCAGGCAGCGCCTCGTCGCGAGCGCAATTCCCGGCATGACGGACTTTGGGAAACGGTCCGGTCTCTGCTGATCGTGCTGATCGGAGTATTCTGTATCCGGACGTTTGTGGCGGAAGCGACCGTGATCCCGACGGGTTCAATGGAAAACACCATCCTGATCGGCGACCACGTTTTCCTGAACAAATTGCTTTACGGACCTCAACTGCCCTACACCGATGTGCGCTTCCCGCGCATTGCGCCTATTCACCGTGGAGACATTGTGGCGTTTCATTATCCGGTGAATCCTTCACAAATGTTCGTGAAGCGGGTGATTGGCGTCGGCGGCGACACGATTCGAATAGTTGACAAGAAGGTTTACGTTAACGGCCAGGAACTCGTTGAGCCTTATGCCCGTTTCATGTCTTCTGCCATCATCCCTCTTCGCGACAATTTCCCGCCGCCAGTACGGGAGATCAGTGAATTGCCGGCAGCCTGGGGTCTGGATCCCAACTGGGCCCGCGAAATGCCTCATTTCATCCATAATGACAGCCTGCTGGTTCCCAAGGGGTGTCTGTTCGTGATGGGCGACAACCGGGACGACTCGCTGGATAGCCGCTTCTGGGGCTTTGTGCCGGTGCAGAATGTTGTGGGAGAACCGTTGTTTGTTTACTGGTCATACAACGCCCCGTCAAGAGAATGGCTGGACGACAGCCTGCGGGACCGTCTAAGATTCGACGCTTCCATCTTTTGGAACTTTTTTACCAGAACGCGCTGGTCCAGAATGGGCAAGGTCTTTTGACGCGTTCCGTCCTTCTGAATTTCTTTTTGTGATTCCGCCAGAGGAGTCCTCGACAACTTATGCGTTACCGAGATGCGGGCGTCGACATCAGTGCGGCGAGCCGTGCCAAATCACAGATAAAAGAGCTGGTCAGCGGGACCTTTAATCCGCGTGTCCTCAGAGGTTTCGGCGCCTTTGGCGGCTTCTATTCGCTCAAGGGGCTTCCATCGGACGCCGTGCTTGTTTCCAGCATGGACGGTGTGGGCACCAAGCTCAAGATCGCCTTTGCCGTCAACCGCCACGAAAGTGCTGCCGCGGACCTGGTGTTCCACTCCGTCAACGACATATCCGTTCATGGCGCGCGGCCGCTCTTTTTCCTGGATTATCTCGCCACGGGGAAAATCCGCTTCAAAGTTATCACCGACGTTGTGCGGGGTCTTTCCAATGCCTGTCGCCAAGTGGGCTGCGCCCTCATCGGAGGAGAGACGGCCCAGATGCCCGGCTTCTACGCGGAGAACGAATACGATCTGGCAGGTTGCATCATCGGATGGGTGCGGCAGCGGGAAATTCTAGACGGAAGCCGCATCCGGCCCGGCGACGTAATTCTGGGGCTGCCTTCACTTGGCCTGCACACCAACGGCTATTCCCTGGCCCGCAAGGTATTGATTGACCAGGCCGGAATCGGACTTTCGCAGTACGTTCCGGAGCTTGGCCGCAGGCTCGACGAGGAGTTGCTGGCCCCGCATCGCTGTTACGGGCCGCTGGTCCAAGCCCTGCACCAGAAGGGCTGGCTCACAGGGCTGGTTCACATCACGGGCGGCGGAATTACAGACAATACGCCGCGAATTCTTCCCGCGCACTGCCAGGCGGAAATCCATCTGGGGTCGTGGCCGGTCCTGCCTGTCTTCAACATGATTGCCGGGCTCGGCAAGGTCCGTCAGGCAGAGATGCTGCGTACTTTCAACATGGGCCTGGGTATGCTGATGATCGTACCCCAAAAGAATGTAGAAAGCGTTACTCGTGCGCTGAAAAGGAAGAACGAGAAGTTCTGGGTGGTTGGGGGGATCGTTCCCGGGAAGCCTGAGGTAAAATACCTCGCCGGCCCTCCAGACCGCGGTTAGCCTGCTGCTAATTAGCGTTCTGGGAGGGTGTCATTGCAATCCTGCAAAAAATGTGAGGGGCCTTGGTCTGAACTCCCCTGCTTCGGTGGTTAAGGTTCCATGAAGAACATCGGCATTTTGCTTTCCGGACGAGGGTCGAATTTCGAGGCGATCGCCCGTAACGTGTCCGCCGGGAAAATCCAAGCAAAAATCGCACTGGTCGTCAGCAATCGCGGGCAGGCGCCGGGCCTTGAAACCGCGTGCAAAATGGGGCTGCGGACACTCTTTATTGCCTCAAAAGGCAAAGAACGTGAGGTCTATGACCAGGAGGTCGTCGCCGCCCTCAAAGGGGCGCAGGTGGATCTGGTGTGCCTGGCAGGCTTTATGCGCATACTCAGCCCTGTATTTGTGCGGGCTTTCCCAGGGCGCATCCTGAACATCCATCCGGCGCTTCTTCCCGCATTTCCCGGCCTTGACGCGCAGAAACAGGCGCTCGATTACGGCGTCAAGTTCTCCGGCTGCACCGTCCACATCGTGGACGAAGGCATGGATACCGGACCCATCGTCCGGCAGGCCGTTGTGCCGGTCCTCGACGAGGACACCGTGGAAACTCTCTCGGCCCGCATACTGGCAGAGGAACACAGGATCTATTCCGAGGCTGTCTGCCTAATGATCGAGGATAAAATCCGCATCGAGGGGCGACGCGTGGTATTGAAGAAATGACCTCGTATCCTTCTACAGACAGGCATTTCGAATCTCCAATTTCAGTACGCAGAATTTAATAATGACGCTGAACGAACAACTCGCTTATCTCACCAAAGGCGCAGAAGAAACCATCCGCCCTGAGGACCTCTACGTCAAGCTCGAACGCGCCGCGAAGACAGGTACACCGCTGCGCGTCAAGGCGGGGTTTGACCCTACGGCTCCGGACATTCACCTGGGCCACACCGTCCTGATTCGCAAGCTGAAACACTTTCAAGACCTCGGGCACACGGTGATCTTTCTGATCGGGGACTTTACAGGCCTGATCGGCGACCCGTCGGGGCGCAACGTTACGCGGCCGCCCATGACGCCGGAAGAAATTGCGGCCAACGCTGAAACTTATAAGAAACAGGTCTTCAAAATCCTCGACCCGGAAAAGACGGTGGTGGAGTTCAACAACCGCTGGCTGGGCAATTTGAACAGTCAGGAATGGATGACCCTGCTCTCAAAATACACTGTGGCCCGCCTGTTGGAGCGCGATGACTTCAGCAAGCGGTTCAAGGAGGGGCGTCCGATAACCCTCTTGGAGCTTGTATATCCTCTGGCGATGGCTTACGATTCGGTCGCACTCAAAGCCGACGTGGAACTGGGGGGGACGGACCAGAAGTTTAACCTGCTTGCGGGCCGGACGATCCAGCAGGAGTACGGCCAGGAGCCCCAGGTCATTATGATGATGCCCATTCTGGAAGGGCTCGACGGCGTGCAGAAGATGTCGAAGTCGCTGGGGAACTACATTGGCATCAATGAGCCGCCCCAGGAAATGTTCGGCAAGCTGATGTCCATTTCTGATGAGTTGATGTGGCGCTACTACGAGCTGCTCACAGACTTGCCGCCTGCGGAAATTGCCGGGCTGAAGAAATCCGCCGGCGATGGATCTGCGCACCCGCTGGAAATGAAGAAGAGTCTCGCCCACCGGATCGTGTCCGATTTCCACGGCGCTCCTGCGGCCCACCAGGCGCAAAAAGATTGGGAGACTCAGTTCCAGGCAAAGGCCCTTCCGTCAGAAATTCCCGTTTACCCTTGTAGTTTTGACTCTCCGGTCAAACTGTTCCGCCTGCTCGTTAACCTTGAGCTGGCTGAGTCCAACTCGATTGCCCAGCGCAAGATCAAGGAAGGCGCGGTTTACATGGCCTTGGGGAACGATGACCCTCCCGACTGGCAACGCCTGACGGACCCCACGTGGGAATTTGACGCGCGGAAAAATCCGGTCGCCGTTTTTCGTGTTGGGCGCAAACTGGCAAGAGTCAGCTTAAGTTCGTAACAGTGCGCCGCCCTTTTCCTGTCCTGGTATTACTCGAACGTTTCATGAAGCGTCCGCGAACGGAAAGGCAATGGAGCTTCCGATCCATCTGTCTGTACGCAGCTTGACCCGTCCGGGATACCTCCCCTTTTGCCGGGATTTGCCCGGCCCGAGAGGCAACATTGCTTGCGGAGTGTTCCATCACACCCTTTGTTGACCACAGTGCGTGCCAATGGCATGATAAGCAAGGGGGAAAGGGTTGCTATGAAAATCACACGGAGCAAGGTTTTATGGGCTGCGGCGTTGGCATGCGTTGCCGTAAGCTTGTGGATTTTTAGTTCGTCCCTGGTTGCTCACGCGCAGCAGGGTCAGGGGCCGGGTCCTACGCCGAACACGGGTGAGACGGTTTATGCGCCTAAGAAATCGGCAAAGCCGGAACTTCAACAGCAGCCGCAAAATATGCCCACCGAGCAGCCCGAAAAGGTCCCACAGCAACCGGGCCAACAGGTGCCGCAGCAAAAGCAACCCGAGAAGATCAATCCCAACGATGTTTATACCCTTTCCACCACCTCAAACCTGGTGAACGTGGACGTGCTGGTGACGGACAAGAACGGGAACCCGATCACAGGCCTTGGCAAGAGCAATTTCAAGATACTCGACGATGGTGTCCCGCAGTCTGTGACCAACTTCTCAACGGCGGAGGCACCTATAACGGTGGCCATGCTGATTGAGTTCAGCAACAAGTGGTGGGGATACCTTTACCTGGCGCTTGAAGACGCTTACCAGTTTCTGAACTTCATGCAACCTAAGGACTGGGTGGGAGTCATCTATTTTGATATGCAGCCCCACGTCCTGCAGGACTTCACGCATGACCGCTATCAGGTGAGGGGGGCGCTGGACTCGCTGCGGATTCCCGGCTTCAGTGAAACCAACCTGTACGACGCACTCGCCTTCACCATAGACCGCATGAAGAACGTAGGGGGGCGCAAAGCCATTCTGGCAATCGTCACGGGCTACGACACCTTCAGCAAACTGACTTACGGCGACATGCTGAAGATCGCCAAAGGGTCGAACACTCCCATCTATCCGGTCAGCATTCTGGAGTGGGTCTCGATCCGCTACGGAGATTCAATTGATACTCTCCAGGCGAAGAACGCCTTGACTTCAATTGCCCGGTACTCGGGCGGAGAAGCCTACTTTCCGCGCTTCGAAGGCGCACTGCCGGACGTCTACCAGCAGATCGCTGGCCAGCTCCGGCAGCAGTACAGCCTGGGCTTTATTCCGACTGATAGTACCAAGAACGGCAAGTACCACAAACTGCAGGTAGAACTGGTGGACTCGCAGGGAAATCCTCTGATGATCACAGATAAGAAGGGCAAGAAGATCAAGTACCGCGTTGTCTCCCGTGAAGGCTACTTCGCACCCAAAGCATAAGCCCGGCAAAAACCATCACACGGCAAGGGAAACCCAGGGCCAGCACACCAAGTGCCGGCCCCGGCTACAAACAAGCAACCCCAACACAAGAGTGTTTCAGTGCCGGAAGTGCCGGATACCGGTCATCATCATGGCCATACCCAGTCGGTCGGCGGCTTCAACCACTTCGTTGTCGCGGACAGAACCACCCGGCTGCACCACGGCCGTGGCGCCTTGTTTCGCGGCTTCTTCCACTCCATCCGGGAAGGGGAAGAAGGCGTCGGAACCCAGCACCGTTCCCTTCAGGTCGTGTTTAAGGTCGAGAGCTTTCATCGCCGCCAGTTTCACCGAATCCACCCGGCTCATCTGGCCGGCTCCGACGCCGACCACGATGCCGTCGCGCCCGAAGACAATCGCGTTGGACTTTACGTGCTTCACCACGCGCCAGGCAAACACCAGCGCGCGCATTTCTTCTTCCGTAGGCTGGCGCTTCGTGGCGCGTTTCCACTCGTCCGGTTTGGCGCCCATGGTATCCGGAGTCTGCACCAGCAGTCCGCCGCCCACGCTCTTCAATTGCGGGCCATATTCGTCACCTGCGGTTGCAGACATATCGATCAGGCGCAGGTTCTTCTTGGTCTTCAGCTTTTCGAGTGCGTCAGCCTCAAAACCCGGCGCGATGATGGCCTCGACAAAAAGCTTCGACATCTCTTCCGCCGTCGCCAGATCGAGTTTCCGGTTCACGGCGATCACCGAGCCAAATGACGACACGGGATCGACCGAAAGAGCTCGCGTATAACTTTCCACCAGTGTCTTGCCGTTGGCAATGCCGCAGGGGTTGGTGTGTTTGATAATGGCCGTTACCGGCTCTGAAAACTCCTGTGTCACGCGCCAGGCCGCTTCCAGATCTACAAAGTTGTTGTAAGAAAGTTCCTTTCCATGAAGTTGCGGGGCATAGGCAAGGCCACGACCGGCAACTGCGCTGTTGCGATAGAGCGCGGCGCTCTGGTGCGGGTTTTCACCGTAGCGCAGGTCCATGACCTTCTGGAAATTCAGATGGAAATTCTTCGGCAGGCCCGGTTCCGCGCGCTGCTGCAAGGTGGTGGAAATAAAGCCGTCGTACGCTGCGGTAGTGGCAAACGCCTTCCTCGCCAGGGCAAGCCGCCTCTCACGCTCAAGCCCTCCCTTGCCGAGTTCCTCAAGAATGCCGGCATAATCGGCCGGATCAACAACGACGGCCACATCTTCAAAGTTCTTGGCAGCCGAGCGAATCATCGTAGGCCCGCCGATGTCGATATTCTCAATCAGCTCTTCAAATTCCACATCCGGCTTGGCCGCCGTCTTCTCGAAGGGATATAGATTGACAACAACCATGTCAATCACGCTGATCTCATGGTCTTTCAATGACGCCGCGTGGGCAGGGTTTGATCGGATGGCCAGAATGCCGCCGTGGACTTTGGGATGCAGCGTCTTGACGCGGCCATCGAGCATCTCCGGAAAGCCGGTCAGTTCAGAAACGTCGCGGACCTTCACGCCTTTCTCGCGGAGAAGTTTTGCTGTGCCACCCGTTGAGACGATGTCGACGCCCAGCTTTGACAGCCCTGCTGCAAAGTCAACTATTCCAGTCTTGTCGCTGACGCTAAGCAATGCACGAGTGATGGGTTTCATGAGTACTCCTGAAGTTTTTTACTTGAATTCAACATTGGGAAAAACCTGTCCGCCCTTCAGCTCTTCCGGTGACCGCCCGCTGTCCGTCGCGGCGGCACATAAGAAAATACGGGCGTCACGGTCACGATGGGAAGAACCGCCCTTGCAGGGCCGCCATTCAGAAACGTCAAGGTCGCGACCGCAAAATACCAGGACGCTTAGGCGGCCACAATGACGGCGCTACCCGCAGACAGAAATCGCTCAACAATCTTCTTCAATGTCTGGAAGGCTCACACATCAGCTCTTACTGCGGTGAACCGGACCCTGCCGTCCTTGACGGTGACAGAAAATTGAACGCTGTCACACCCCAGTTCCTGTTTAAGCTGCCGTGTTTTCTCGCGAACAAATTGCTGAAACCTTGCAGGGTCAATGTCGTTGGTGCGTTCGCCCACGCGTTGCTTGGCATCCATCAGAGCGTGGAGCAACTGGTTCACTTTGGCCATTTCACGGTCAGGATCACGGCAAACAATCTGCGTGGCTGCCTGCGCTTCCGTAGGGCGCGTGCGCGGCTGGACCTCTCGGCCCTCTTCCCTGTCGCGCAACCGCTTCCGCCAGAGATCGTTGTGAACGGCGTACCGTTGCACCAGTTGATTGAACCGGAAGCGCTGGCTGACACTCAGCTTGAGTGAGTCGCTCGAATACTTCTTAATAGTCTGCTCAACCCGGTAAAGCGTGTTCTCCGGGGGGCGCAGCCTACCTCCATTAAAGAAGGCCTCATACTCGATCGTGAGACGACGAATATCCTCTTCGAGCCGGGTCAATTCCCCGTCAACCGTCACCGGGGAACCTCTCGCGGGAGAGCCGGATTCGTCATTATAACTCCCATGGGGCGCGACACACCAAAACAAATGGCCGGCGCGATAGCTTAGCGCCTCAGCGCCGCGGATAATGACTCATTTCGGAGTTCTGACTGCGAACTTTAACCCGGTCGAATGCCGAAATGCCGGCCTCAAGGCGGCTGCTGCTACTGAAAGCCCTCTTATCTGCGCCGTGCTACTCAAGTTGACCATCCCACTCCTATTGTGTTGAAATGGCCATGCAATGTGTTGATGGGCCACGCTGCCTTCCCGGTAGGTTCGGAGCAACATTGATGGTAACCAAAAGCGATGAGAAGGCCATGACGGATTTGTTGCGCCGGATACCTTCAGTTGACGAACTGCTGGGAGACAAGACTCTGCAGCAGCTCGAATCGGAGCTTGGCCACCGCATCGTGGTGCAGGCAGCACGGAGTGTCCTGCAAGGTTTGCGGGAAGGCATTACGAGCGGGAAGATTAGGGAATTTTCCGCAGCCGCGCTTGCAGAAGAGATCTCCGCAGCCGCCCGGGACCTGGCCGCCTATTCGCTCGCCCCCGTCATCAACGCCACCGGAGTGATACTCCACACCAACCTGGGACGAGCTCCACTCGCCGCCAAGGCGGTCGAGCACATCGGGAAAATCGCCGGACGTTATTCGAACCTGGAATACGATCTTGGCGAAGGAAGGCGCGGAAAACGGGACACCCATACCGACAGCCTTTTTGCCGAACTCACCGGAGCCGAGCGGACCCTGGTGGTGAACAATAACGCTGCCGCCGTGTTCCTTACACTAAACGCGCTTGCCGAGGGCGGCGAAGTTATCGTTTCCCGCGGCGAGCTGATCGAAATTGGTGGTTCCTTCCGCATCCCCGACATCTGCGCCAAGAGCGGCGCGCGGCTGAGGGAGGTGGGAACAACAAACCGCACGCGCCTAGCCGATTATGCCGGCGCCATCAATGAAAATACCCGCGCCCTGATGCGCGTCCACCCCAGCAATTTTCGCGTTGTGGGATTCACCGAACGCCCGGAACTAGCCGAACTGGCTGACCTGGCGCACCGGCATCATCTGCCGCTGATTGAAGACCTGGGCAGCGGATGCCTGATCGACCTCAGGCCCCTGGGCATCCAGGACGAGCCCCCCGTTGGCGCAAGCCTGAAAGCGGGTGTGGACGTGGTGACCTTCAGCGGCGACAAGCTTCTGGGAGGCCCGCAGGCCGGGCTGATCTGCGGTCGGAAAGAATTTCTGGATCGCGTCCGCCGAAACCCGCTGTTCCGGGCCCTGCGCGTGGACAAGCTGACCATTGCGGCTCTCGAAGCAACCGTCCGGCTTTATCTTGACGGAACCATCGACGCGGTCCCGGCGCTTCGCATGATGAGGCTGCCGCTAGAAGAACTGACCACGCGCGCAACCTGGCTTGCCGAAAAGGTCCGGCAGAATTCTTCATTCTCCACGGAGGTTGAAGAAGGCGCGTCGGTCGTCGGTGGCGGGTCGACACCGGGGCAGTCGCTGCCCACCAGGCTGGTTGCAGTTCGGCATGACCGGCTGAGCGCACAGGAACTCGAAGCCGCGCTGCGGGAGAATCTGCCGCCCGTGATCGCGCGCGTGGAGCGCGACCGGCTGCTGCTTGATCCAAGGACCGTTTCTGAAGAGCAGGACGCGCAGATCGTTCAGGCGTTCGAGCGCGTTAAGTAGGGAGAAGTATTAGCCGCTGTGTGGCGAGTTAACCTCCCCGCTACGCACTACGTGTGGAATGTAAACTCTCTAATAACAATGTGTGGCGGAGAACCATCATTTTTGCATCAAAGCAAAAAGGGAGAATTCAATCCCACTTCATCCAGTGAATTCTTTGGGGAGGCCAGGGGTAAAGTGATTCAGGGAAAAGGTGCATCGCGAAAAATCAGATCGGCAGGAATCCTGGTAGGTCTAATGGTTGCCTTCATAGGATTAGGAGTGGGGACAGCGCAAGCCCGAAAGAAGAAGGCCGCGCCCAAACCCGGGCTGCCCGACCATATCGCCACACTGGGCAGGAAGCTCTACGGCCTCGACATCGACGACGCCAAACCCATTACGGATGAAATCCAGAAACTCGTTGTCGGTCACCTGAACACCTGGATCGCCAACCGCTCACCCAACATCGTCGAGGTCCGGCACGAACTGGAGCAAGCCTTTTCAAAATTGGAATACCCGGCAGAAGGAACGCCTTCCATCTTCATCTCGCCCTGGAAGAACGTGACGTTGATCGGCGCGGGCTACACGCTGGGTTGGAGCAACATCTGGCGCGTCAATGTGCTGGTGATCTACGAGAACCT
Organism: Acidobacteriota bacterium; assembly: GCA_021787735.1. GTDB lineage: Bacteria > Acidobacteriota > Terriglobia > UBA7540 > UBA7540 > SCRD01. The sequence continues at coordinate 25,899 of JAJYLL010000050.1, forward strand.
GAACGGTCACACTCGCGAAGTCGCGACAACGGATTTTGTTCCGCGGACTGATCTGCATTACGCCATTCTCCCTCCCTCCGGCACAGGTGACTTTCGATTTCTGGCTTATGGACGACGACTGGGAATGAGCCATCCCCGGCTGTCGGCAGCGCTCTACACATTCGATGGGAAAACCCTGCAATCGGAATGGAAGACAGAAAACCTGTTTGACGGGAAGCTCACCGCAAATGCCGACACGGTGGTTATCAGCTACGTGGATGAAAGTGAATACATTCGCGAAACCCAGCTGGGCCATCTTCCACCCAGGCACCAGAAAACCTACAAGGTCACCCCGCAGGGACTCCAGCTTGAAAGTGAGCGGGACGTCCCCTATTAGGAAAAAACCGACGGACACCGAAGAATCTGCAGCTTACGAGCGGGGGCGAGGTTCAGCGTCGATAACGCAGGCGAACAGACGGCGAAAGGCATGCCGTGCAGGCGCACCTCTTACCGCCGTAGCAGAAAGCCCCCCGCGAAAGAGTAATTCCTGTGTCACGGAATCCGTAGACATGAGATAATTCTTGACACAAGAGTACAGATTTGGGATAATTTGGTTTGCGAATTCCTCGCAACTAGATATGGTCCTCACTAAACACTTCAAAGAACGCCGCTCCGTCACCACCCAGCTCCGCGAGCATGGCCTCCGCCTGACCCGCCAGCGAAGGGTCATCGCGGACGTCCTGCAGCAAGCCGGTGAGCACCTGGACGCGCCCGAAGTCCTGCGCAGGGCCCAGCAGCAGATGCCTGGCTTGCATCTGGCCACCGTCTACCGCGCGCTCGAATCTCTCAAGAAACTCGGGATCATTGACGAGCTTGACCTGATGCATGTGAACGGGCACGGACATTTCTATGAGGCCCGCACCAACAAGGATCACATGCATTTTACCTGTCAGCGTTGTGGTTCGGTGTTCGAAATCCAGGACCCGCTGTTTGAAAAGTTAAAAACCCAGATCATGGACCGCCACGGCTTTACCCTGCGCGTGGCCCGTTTGGAACTGGGCGGGCTGTGCAGCAGTTGCACCGCCAAGATCAAAGAAGTTACTTAACAAGCCTTTTCGGTTTAGCGATTTTGCGGAAACTGCAATTGGCCTATGACGTAAGCCTCGCTGCCTGGATTCTATAGGGAAAGAGCATGTTTGATTCTTTGGTTATCACTCTGCGCGAAGGCGTTGAAGCCGCTCTGATTGTCGGCATCGTTCTCGGCTATCTCAAAAAAGCAGGCCGCGAGGAGTGGGCCCGGTTCGTCTGGTGGGGAGTTGGAACGGCAGTCATCGTGAGCGCGGCCGCGGCATACTTTCTCCAGAGGTGGGCCATCAGCGAAGACGCCTACGAAGGCTGGATGATGCTGGTGGGCGCGGTTTTTGTGGCTTCTGTTGTGGTCTGGATGATGCGGGCGTCCAAGGGACTTAAGAAAGAGATTGAGAGCAAGATTTCCAGCCTCTCCATCAACCCGTCCCGCTCAGGCGGTTGGGGGATATTTGCATTTGTACTGCTGATGGTGGCCCGTGAAGGCGCCGAGACGGCAATCTTTCTGGGCGCCGTTTCATTGCGCACAACCGAACTGATGAACCTGATGGGGGCCGTGCTTGGACTAGTGCTGGCTATCGGGCTGGGCGTCGCATTTTTCAAGGGAAGCGTGAAGGTCAATCTGCGCAGGTTCTTCAGCGTCACCAGCGTTGTGCTGCTGGTAGTTGCGGTACAGTTGCTGATTTCCGGCTACCACGAACTTGCTGAAGCCCGGATTCTTCCTTCGGGCCCGCGAGCCATGGCCATCATCGGCCCCATCGCCAACAGCGACGCCTTCTTCTTCATCGCCATTATCGCTCTTTGCCTGTTCCTGGTGCTCGCACAAAAGATTCGCTCCGGTTCCTCTCCAGAGACGGACCTTGCCAAAATGCCCGCGCCGGAGCGGCGAAAGATAATCGCTAGCGAGCGCCGCGAGCGTTTCTGGAAGATGGCCGCAAGCGCGATGGGGTTGATCATCATTGTTCTGATCAGCGCGGACTTTGTCTATTCCCGGGTAGCCAAAGCGGTGAGTCCGCCTGTTCAATTGATCTTTGCCGGCAACGTCGTCGATGTTCCCGTAGCGCAACTGAAAGACCACAAGCTGCACCACTACCAGGTTGAAGCCGGCGGCAAAGAGGTCAGGTTTATCGCCATCATTGATTCGTCCGACACGGTGCGCGTGGGGCTTGACGCCTGCCAGATCTGCGGCGACCAGGGCTATTATCAGCGGGGCCAAAACGTGATCTGCCGCAACTGCGGGTCCGCGATTTACATTCCGACCATCGGTTCGGCGGGCGGGTGCAATCCCGTCCACATTGACTACCTGGTCCAGAACAACGTGCTGATGATTTCCAGGGCTGCGCTTGATGGCGCGGCCCGTTATTTCCATTGAGGCTTATGTTAAGCAGGATTGTCGGCAGGTCGCTCACACGCCGGCGAAGGCGCAAACTTCTGGGAGTGGCAGCCGTCTCCCTGGGGATTGCCGTCACCACCGCTGTAGCCACGCTTTCGCTCAGTGTCGGCGACCGCATGGCGCGCGAGTTGCGCTCGTACGGGGCAAACATTTCCGTGACCCCTGCGGCCGACAGTCTTTCCGTTGCGGTGGGCGGAGTAGATTACCGCCCCGCAGGTGCCGGAGCCTTCCTGCCCGAATCAAGCCTCGCCAATCTGAGAAAGATTTTCTGGCGCAACAACATCATGGCTTTTGCGCCGTTTCTTTATGCGCCTGCAGAAGTGGACGGCCAGCGGGTTGTGATGATCGGAAGCTGGTTCAGCCATTCGCTGCAAGTTAATCCCGGCGATGTTTTCCAGACGGGTCTTCAGAAACTTCACCCAGCGTGGATGGTCCAGGGCGATTGGCCCGCCGACGGTTCCTCGCAATGCCTGATCGGGGCTGCGCTCGCGAATGCTCTGAACGTCAAGCCCGGAAACAATCTTGAATTCCGCGGCAGTGGAAATCCTGTCTCGACAATGACGCTCAGGGTAAGCGGAATTCTCCACACAGGCGGTGAAGAAGATGACGAAGCGATCGCGCCGCTTGCCGCCGTCCAGCAATTCACTGGCCTGGCGGGCAAAGTGCGCCGCGTGGAAGTGAGCGCCCTGACCAAGCCGGAGGACGAGTTTGGCCGGTCAGACATTACCAAGTTGAATGCTACCGACTATGAGCGCTGGTACTGCACGCCGTATGTCAGCTCAATTGCCTATCAGATTCAACAGGCGATTCCCGGATCGGAGGCCAAGCCCGTTTACCGCGTAGCGGCGACCGAGGGCAAAATCGTCAACAGCATCGGCCTGCTGATGACCCTGCTGGCCATTGCAGCGCTGGTCACCGCCGCGCTGGCGATGGCATCCATGATGTTCGCTATTGTTTTGGAGCGCCGTGCCGAAATCGGATTGTTCAAGTCTCTTGGCGCCACCAATGGCCGCGTCGCCTCGATTTTCCTTTTGGAGGCTTTGGGCGTGGGATTGGCGGGCGGCATTGTGGGTTACGGACTCGGAAGCTGGATGGCGAGCCGCCTGTCGCTTGCGGTTTTCGGCGTTGCCACGGGCATTCACTGGGTAATTTTGCCGACAGCGCTGGCGCTGGCATTGCTGGTGGCGCTTACGGGAAGCGCGGTTCCGCTGGCCAGGGGGCTGAAAGTCTCGCCCGTTACGGTGTTGCGAAATGGATAGCCGAGTTGAACAACCCGGCAGACGCCGCTCGCTGTTCTGGCGGCTGTGGGCCCGCTCGCTGGTGGTCAGGCGACCGCAGGCGGCGTTGGCTGTGATCTCTTTGCTGGTGGGGGCCACGCTCGCGTCAACGCTTCTCAACCTCTACAGCGACGTGCACCGCAAAATGACTATGGAATTCCGCTCTTACGGGGCGAACGTCATTCTCAGCAGCAAAGAGGCGGCGACGTCCAGCCAGTCACCGGCCGGCGGGTTGATGGATGCGGCAACATTCCAGCAGGTGGAATCGCTGCGTTCGAAGATCAACGGACTTGCAGCCGCCCCGGTCCTCTATTCGGTAACCAGCATTTCGCGTGTCCCGACGGAACCGCGACTGCCGGATTTTGAGAACGTTGTTGCTGTGAGTTCCGGTTTCACCGCACTGAGAGCCTTGGCGCCGGGCTGGCGGGTTGCAGCCGGAACTGATGGCGGCTCACTTGATGCGGGTACATGCGCTGTGGGCGCTCATCTTGCGCAACGTTTCCAGCTGAAGCCGGGCGATTCGGTCAAGCTCACTGCGGGGCCGAGCCACGGCCCATCCGAGGCTGGGACGGCAAACAGCACTTTCCGGGTGGCGCAGGTGATTTCCACCGGCTCCTCTGAAGACGACCAGATTTTTGTCCCTCTGGCGGACCTGCAGCAACTGGTCGGCCTCCAGGGCAAAATCAGCGTGGTTGAGATTAACATTCCGGGGCAAACCGCCGACATCGAGCGGGGCGTCCATCAGATGGCGGAGGCGTTCCCCCAGCTTGACGTGCGGCCCATTCGCCAGATTGTGTATTCGCAGGGCAAGGTCCTCCACACGATACGCGGGCTCCTGATTTCTTTAATGGGATTAATCCTGGTAATTATTGCTCTGTGCGTGATGGCCACCATGACGGCCATTGTGCTGGAGCGAAGGAAGGATATTGCGGTGATGAAAGCCCTGGGAGCAAGCAATGGGGACGTGACCCGGCTCTTCCTGATGGAAGGCGCAAGCCTGGGACTGCTGGCAGGCGTAGTGGGATTTGCGGCAGGTGGTTTTCTTGCCGGCCAGGTGGGCGAACGGCTTTTCGGTGTGAGCCTGAGCATCGTGTGGTGGACGCTGCCGGTTGTCTGGACCGCAACGGTCCTTCTCGCGGCCGTGGCCACCCTCTTCCCTGTGGGCATCCTGCGCAGTATTCAGCCGGCCACCGCACTTAAAGGAGAATAATCCGTTGGCCTTCATTGAAGTTGAAAATCTGACCCGCCATTTTGGCGCTTCCGTTGCAGCCTTGAAGAGTGTCTCATTCTCCGTCGAAAAAGGAGACTGGATAGCGGTGATGGGGCCTTCCGGTTCGGGCAAAAGTACGCTGATGAACATCCTCGGCGGGCTCGATTCGCCCAGCGACGGTTCTGTCCGGGTCGGAGGCGAGGAAATCGGCCGCCTCTCTGCCACTGATCTGGCGCGGTTTCGCGCTGAGAAGATCGGGTTTGTCTTTCAGCAGTTCCACCTCGTGCCCTACCTGACGGCGCTGGAGAACGTGATGCTGGCCCAGTATTTCCACAGCTTGGCGGAAGAGTCGGAGGCGAGCGAAGCTCTGGGGCGAGTGGGTCTGGGCGACCGGATTCATCACCTGCCTTCGCAGTTGTCCGGCGGCGAACAACAGCGCGTCTGCGTGGCGCGGGCGCTGATCAATCAGCCCAATCTGATTCTTGCGGACGAACCCACGGGGAACCTGGACGAAGTCAATGAAGCGCTGGTGATGAGCCTTTTCACTGAGTTGCACCGCGCGGGCCACACGATTGTCATGGTGACGCACGATCCCGAAATCGGCCGCATGGCGGAGCGCCGCATCGAACTTCACCATGGCAAGCTCTCTGAGGTTTCTGTGTTTCCGGCTTACGAAGAGGAACTGATCGAGAACCTGCTGAAGGCTGTGTGGCACCAGCAGGAAGACACGGGCACGGAAGTTTCCCCTTCTTCAGCCCTGCCGGAATTTGCCCAGAACCGCGCCACATTCCTGTTGATGGTCCAGGAAGAACTGGTCCACATCGATCAGGATGACATGATTTCATTCACGCCACAGGGCCGGCGGCGCGCCGGCAACGTGATCCGCCGCCACCGCCTTTCCGAGCGGCTGTTTTACGAAATGTTCGCGATCCCCGAAGACCTGCTGGACGCTAATGCCTGCAAGGTTGAACACAGCCTGAGTGCGGAAGTCACGGAAAAACTCTGTATCTTCCTCAAGCATCCCCAGACCTGTCCGCACGGCTCTCCGATCCCGCCGGGCGTATGCTGTCCTAAACGCTGACAAGGCGTGCACGCTTCACGAATACCGCAACCAGCGGCGCAATTCCTTTAGCGAGGGCCGCTTCCCATACATGAGGATGCCAACGCGATAGATTCTGGCGGAGATGCGAATCACCCAGATCGTGGTCAAAATTGACAGGACTAGCGACAGCGCGATCTGCCAAAGCGGAGGAGTCTGCATGGCCACGCGCAGGGTCATAAGAATGGGGGAGAGAAAAGGTGTGATTGAGAGGACGACCGAAAGGGTGGAGTTCGGGTCGTTCAAAACTACGTTGAAAAGCAAAAAGCTGCAGACGATCAGCATTGTCAGCGGCATCTGCACCTGTCGCGCTTCGTCGTCGGTTGACACAATGGCCCCGGCCGCCGCATAAAGCGCGGAGTAAAGCAGATATCCTGCCAGAAAGAAAACCACCAACCAGATCAGCAGGGTTGGCTGCAGGTGGACCTCGGGTGCCACGGCGCCCGGCCGCAGAAACCGGGTGACGCTTGAGGCAGAGGCGAACAATACACCGACCGTTACCGCCCACACCGCGTACTGGGTCAGCGCGACGGCCCCCACGCTTACAATTTTTCCGGTCAACAGGTCAAAGGGCTTGATCGAAGAAACAAGGATTTCGATCATGCGCGTGGATTTCTCCTCCATCACGGAGTGCATGGTCGCCACGCCATAAACAATCAGCGTCAAATACAGGACCATCCCGGCAATGAGGGCGATGGCAAAGTTGGAGTTGTCCTGGTCCTCCGTTTTCTCATGCGACAGGTTGACCAGCTGGACCTGCGCAAGTTGGAGCATGTTTTTGATTGCTCCAACCTGTTTCTCGTCTCCAGCCAGCCGCCGTGAGAGGACGGCGCTGCTCACGGCCCGCTCAATGCGCCCCATCAAGGCCATCGCGTACACGCTCTTGGCGTGGAACTGGGCAGAGGCTCTTTCATTCAACAGGCCTTTGGGCAGCACCAGGACGCCGTCGAGCGCGCCACTGCTGACTTGCGAATTGAAGCTGGCTTCGATTTGCGGAGAAGGGTGTTCCACGATCTGGACGATCTCAACGTCGGGTTTGCTCGCTCTCTCGTTCTGTGTCAGGGCCTTTTGAACAGGCGCGCCTAGACCTCCCACTTCATCCATGATGACGATCTTAGCGGTAAATGGCGAGCTCCCTGCAGAGAGGAGTATCGAAATCACCAGGATGGACATCGAGAGCAGGGGCAGGGCGAGCGTTCCCAGAATAAAGGCTTTGGTCCGCACCCGTGTGATGTATTCGCGTTTAAAGACCAGCCAGATCTTACGCATTGCGCTCCGAAACTTTCTGAATAAAGATGTCGTTCAAGGGAGGTTCCATCAGTTCAAAGCGGCGGACCTGAACGCCACGCCCGACGGCGCTCCTCAGGATCTGCTGGGCATCGGCGCCCTGGCGCAAGGTGATATCGACCATCTCGCCGTAAGAGTTTATCCTCTCAACCACGTCGGGAAGCTGCATGAAGGCCGGGTCGCCAACAAACTCCATGCGGACGGTGTTGTTGCCGTACGACTTCTTGATCGCTTTCAGATCGCCATCCAAGAGCTTCTGTCCTTTGTTCATCAGGCAGATGGAGTCGCACATCTGCTCCACCTGGTCCATTCGATGGGTCGAGAGGATGATGGTGGCGCCCTGGCTGCGAAGTTCAAGCATCACGTCTTTGATGACGGCAGCGTTGACGGGATCGAGCCCGGTGAAAGGCTCATCCAGAATCACCAGTGTGGGCTTGTGGAGAATGGCGGCGATGAACTGCACTTTCTGCTGCATTCCGCGCGACAGGTTGTTGATCTCATCGTTAAGCCGGGCCGACAGTCCTAGGCGTTCAAGCCAGACACGCGCGCGATGCTCCGACTCCTGCTCTGGAAGCCCTTTCAGCGCTCCCAGGAAACGAAGCAATTCAAGCACCCGCATCTGGCGATAAAGACCCCGTTCTTCCGGCAGGTAACCGATCAGGTCCTGCGTCCGGTCGCTCAGCGGCTGGCCAAGGACACGTACCGAACCCTCATCCGGAATCAGGATGCGAACAATCATTCGGATGGTCGTGGTTTTACCGGCTCCGTTTGGCCCCAGCAATCCGAAAACAGCGCCTTCTTTAATGTTCATGGTCAGGCTGCTGACCGCATCGAAGGAGTCGTAACGCTTAGTGACCTTTTCAAGGCATACTGCATCCATAGTTTTTCGATCACGCCTCTTTACCCCGTTCCGGAGCCGCGGGCCCGGAAAGGAACCGAAGGGGATTTGTAGCATCAAAAGGGAAAGGCACGCAAGGATGATTTGAAGCACACCCTGCCGGACTTGAAGTGATTGCCTTCATCGGGCGAGCGGCTGTACGAAGATTCGCCCATAGGATAAGATAACGCTTCTGCCGAAAATAAGACAATAAAGAAGGGGCCTTAAGATATGCGAAATGTTGTGATTATCGGATCGGGTTGCGCGGGGCTGACCGCAGCAATCTACGCCGCTCGCGCCAACCTGACCCCGCTGGTGGTTCGGGGACATGAGGCCGGCGGCCAGTTGACCCTGACGACTCTGGTAGAGAATTATCCCGGCTTCCCCAAAGGTGTCCAGGGACCCGAGTTGATCGAACTCATGCAAAAACAGGCGGAGGAGTTCGGAGCTAAATTTCTGGAAGGAGACGTTACCCGCGTCGACCTTTCGAACCGCCCTTTCACGCTTGAAATGGGCCAGGACAAGATTGAGACGCAGGCGCTGATTGTGGCGACGGGAGCTTCAGCCAGGCTGCTGGG
>JAJYLL010000162.1 GCA_021787735.1 Acidobacteriota bacterium
CAGAACCGCGAAGAATCAGGCGTGAGAACTTCGTCGATCAGAATGATTTCGTCTCCGAGCTTACCCCATTCAAATTTCGTATCGGCGATGATGATTCCGCGTTCCTCGGCGTACTTTCTTGCCTCCATGTAGACCTGAATGCTCAGGTCGCGAAGCTTTTCGGCAGCGCCGTTTCCGATCTGCCTTGCGGCTTCGTCAAACGAGATGTTTTCGTCGTGACCCGTTTGGGCTTTGGTGGCCGGTGTAAAAATCGGTTGCTCCAGGCGGCTGGATTCCACAAGGCCCGCGGGCAGCTTGATGCCGCACACCGTGCCGTTCGAGCGGTATTCCTTCCACCCTGACCCGGCGAGATAACCCCTGACCACGCACTCGATGGGGAACGGTTCGGCCTTTTTCACCAGCATCGATCGTCCTTCAAGCTGGTCTGCGTAGGCCTGGAGTTCTCTGGGATACTCCGCTAGGTTGGCGGTCAGGAAATGCGTCGGCACCAGGCCCTCGAAGCGTTCGAACCAGAAGCAAGAAAGCTGCGTCAGCACCCGCCCCTTGTCCGGGATCGGCTCGGCCATAATCACATCGAACGCAGAAAGGCGGTCCGTGGCGACGACGAGGAGCTTGTCTTCACCCACCGCATAAATGTCGCGAACTTTGCCGCGAGATAAGAAAGGTACTCCAGGCAGATTCGTTTCTAGGATGACCAAAGTATTTGTCCCTTACATAGTGGAAGTTGGCAGCAATTAATTTTAAGGCATCGGGAGATCATGTCAATGGGAAAGAGCGGAAGTGCCTCCTTCTGCACCTTGTATGGGCCGCCAATGCGGGGCTTGCAATTCATTTGCGCGGGGTGTATACAGGCGACAGGATCGTTTGACGACCCTTGGCGAGCCGCATACATCGCATAAAACGCGACGTGTGCCCCACCCGCTTGACCGAATCTCCAGCAGCAACCTCACGCCAGGAGGCGTCCATGGGAACCCGCAAACCACATCGCCAAAAAGAAGATTACAAGCTTCGCACACACTTGATTCACGGAAACTTTGAGAGCAAGAAGTGGGACTATGACCATCACGTTGTGCCGCCGATGTCGCATACCACGGCATATCGGCTGCGTTCGCTCGAGCGCGGAGCACGGGGTTTTGTGCAATTCGCTTCCGCGGATGAAGCGCTGAGCGGCCACATCCCGATTTACATCTACGACCGGCTGGACGAACCCACGCGTTCGATGCTGGAGGAAAATCTGGCCTATGCCGAAAACGGTGAAATCTGCGTGACCTTTGCCACAGGCATGGCGAGCATCAGCGCCGCGCTCGGTGCGACGCTGCGGCAAGGGCAGGAAATCCTGGCGCACGAAATCATCTACGGCTGTACTTACAGCCTGGTTACCAACTGGCTGCCTCGCTTCGGCGTCCAGACGCGCTTCGCGAATTTTCTCAAACCGGAGTCGCTCGCCGAGAAGATCACGCCCGCCACGCGAGTGCTCTACTTTGAAACGCCCATCAATCCCACCCTGGAGTTGATTGACATCGCCGCTCTCCGCCGTGTGGCAGACCGCGCGAACGAGGGCCGCGAAGAAAAAGACCGCCTTCTGGTAATCGTGGACAACACCTTTGCCACGCCTTACTGCCAGCGCCCGTTGATGCTGGGCGCGGACATCGTGGTGGAAAGTCTGACCAAGGCGCTGGGCGGCTTCGGCACGGATACAGGAGGCGCAGTGATCGCCTCCAAAGACTGGTACAACCTGATCATGCTGTTTCGCAAGGATTTTGGCGGCGTGCTGTCGCCGGGCGCGGCATGGGATGTCCTTGTTTACGGCCTGCCCACCCTGGCCACTCGCATGGTCAACATGCAGAAGACGGCGCAGCATGTGGCGGATTTCCTGTCAAGGCATCCCAAGGTGGCAAGCGTCAGCTACCCCGGCGTAGAGGGCTTTCCGCAGAAAGATCTGGCGAGGCGGCAGATGATTAATCCTGAGGGCAAATTCGCCCCGGGCAGCATGCTCTACTTCGTGCTGAAGAGTGGAGACACCGGGCAGGCCCGCGCCGAAAAACTGGTGGATTACTTGGCGGAGCATGCCTATTCCATCACCCTCGCAGTGAGCCTGGGACAGATCAAGACCCTTGTCGAGCATCCGTTCTCCATGACCCATTCCGCGCTGCCGGACGAGCAGAAACGCGCCTTCGGAATGCACCCGGAAGGCATCCGGCTCTCCATCGGTCTTGAGGACTGGCACGACATCATCCGCGACCTGGAACTGGCCCTCGAAAAAGTGTAAGCAAGCCACGGCAACAAAAAGAATGACACGGCAGGCGGTATGACTTGCCCAAGGTACGGTACCATGGTGAATAAGAGAGTTTGTATCTGCGCCGGCATCGTATGAGCCGAACGGCAGGATCTATTTCGAACCAATTTTGGAGGACGTTGAAATGTCAGAAGTTACCGACCCACAGGTGGAGCTAGGAATAAGAGAAAGCTACGAAGCTTTCAAGAAGAAGGGACTCAAACTCAACTTGACGCGTGGAAAACCCGCCGCTGACCAACTGGATCTGAGCCGCGAGTTGCTTTCGCTTCCCGGTCCGGACGACTACCGTTCCGAGAACGGAACAGACTGCCGCAATTACGGCATTCTTCAGGGAATACCGGAAGCACGGAGGCTATTTTCGGGTATGATGGGCGCGCCGGCCGAGCAGGTGGTGGTGGCCAATAACTCAAGCCTGGCGTTGATGCACGATATCGTTACTCAGGCATTACTGAAGGGAACGTGCGACAGCGACGTGCCCTGGGGGAAGCAAGGGGACATATCTTTCCTTTGTCCGGTGCCGGGCTATGACCGTCATTTCACGATTTGTGAGGTGTACGGCATCCGAATGGTCTCGGTGCCGATGATGGAGAATGGCCCTGATCTGGACGAGGTCGAGCGATGGGTTGCAGATGACGCCTCGATCAAGGGAATGTGGTGCGTCCCGAAGTACAGCAATCCCACCGGCACCGTCTATTCCGATGAAGCGGTGGAACGGCTGGCGGCAATGAAGACCGCCGCACCTGATTTTCGCCTGTTTTGGGATAACGCCTATGGTGTGCACCACCTGACGGAGGAGCGGATCGAAATCGCCAACATCCTTGAGCGCTGCGCTCAGCATGGGCATGCAAATCGGCCCCTGGTGTTTGCTTCGACTTCGAAGATCACCTTGGCGGGTGCGGGCCTCGCGATGTTTGCATCCTCGAGTGACAACATTAACTGGTACCTGAAACGGGTGTCGGCGCGGTCAATTGGTCCCAACAAAATTAACCAGTTGGGGCATGTGCGGTTCTTGAAGAACCATGAGGGAATTCTGGGGCTGATGGAAAAGCACCGGAAGTTAATCGCTCCGAAGTTTGAAAAGGTGCTCGAGATCTTTGAGGCGAAGCTCTCAGGCCTGGCCGACGTGAGCTGGACGACGCCCAAAGGCGGATACTTCATCACCCTGTATGTGCCCAAGGGCTGCGCAAAGCGCGTGGTTGCGCTGGCCAAGGATGCCGGCGTTGAACTGACGCCGGCGGGCGCGACTCATCCCTATCGAGTGGATCCTGACGACCGCGCGATCCGTGTCGCTCCCACGTTTCCCGATCTAAGCGAGGTTGCGCAAGCCACAGAAGGCGTGGCATTGTGTGTTCAACTGGCGGTGGCCGAGAAGAATAACCCGATGGATGAGCCTAAGCGATAATCCGAAGCAGTGAGGATTGCCCCATGCTTATCGTTCATGTCCACGTTTCCGTCAGGCCTGACTTCATCGAAGCGTTTAAGGAGGCGACTCTGGAAAACGCCCTCAAAAGCGTGAAGGAACCGGGAATCGCTCGATTCGACCTGATTCAGCAGGCCGATGACCCTTCACGCTTCTTGCTCGTGGAGGTCTACCGCACGAGCGAAGCTCCGGCCCGCCACAAGGAAACCAGTCATTACCAGGCTTGGCGCGATAGGGTCGCCCCGATGATGGCGGAGGCGCGAACCAGCATAAGATACGCCAACCTCTTCCCTCCTGACGACGGCTGGTAAAGAGCCATGCGCTTCGAATTCTCCACTGCGTCGCGTATTGTCTTCGGGTCGGGAACTTTTCGCGAAGTCGCGCCGGCCGCAAGCAAGCTGGGAAAACATGCATTTCTGGTGACAGGTCGTTCGACCGGGCGTGCCACGCCGCTGGCTGTAGAACTCAGGACCTCCGGCCTTGCACTTTCCTCGTTTGCCGTCGATGGCGAGCCCACGCTTGAGATGATTCGCCGTGGGAACGACCTGGCTCGCAGCAACGGCTGCGATCTGGTGGTCAGTTTCGGCGGCGGTAGCGCCATTGACGCCGGCAAAGCAATTGCCGCTCTCCTCGGGAACGGCGGCGATCTATTGGATTACCTGGAGGTCATCGGCGCCGGCAAGCCTTTGCCCCTGCCGTCCGTGCCCTTCATCGCGGTCCCGACCACCGCCGGGACAGGTTCCGAGGTCACCCGCAATGCGGTCCTGAGCTCGCCCGAACATCACGTGAAGGTAAGCCTGCGAAGCCCTCTGATGCTCCCGCGGCTCGCCGTGGTGGATCCCGAACTGACCTTGGATCTGCCCCCGGCCGTGACGGCACACACCGGCCTCGATGCGCTGACGCAATTGATCGAGGCGTTTGTATCGGCCCGTGCAAACCCCATGACGGATGGGCTTTGCCGGGAGGGAATCGAGCGAGTTGCCCGCTCGTTGCGGCGGGCGTACCACGACGGACACAATGTTGGGGCACGTTCAGATATGGCCGTGGCCAGCCTGCTGAGTGGCTTGGCGCTGGCCAATGCGGGCCTGGGCATCGGACACGGGTTTGCCGGACCTATTGGAGGCATGTTTCCCGCGCCCCATGGAGCCATCTGCGCCGCGCTTCTCCCGCACGGCATGCAAGTCAACATACGAGTCTTGAAAGATCGCGCGCCTGAAAGCGAAGCCCTGCGCCGCTTCGGCGAAGTCGCCGCCATGCTGACGGGCCGGGGCCGTGCCCGCGCCGAGGATGGTATTGATTGGGTGCGTGGCATCTGCCACGAATTGAGTATTCCTTCCCTTCGGTCTTATGGGATCGGTACAGAGAGCATTCCCGTGTTGGTGGAGAAAGCCTCACGCGCCAGCAGCACCAAAGGGAACCCTGTCCAACTGAGCCCGGAAGAAATGCGAGACGTTCTGATAGCGGCCCTTTCATAGATGGCTCTTATCACACTGACCGAAAAAGCCAATCCAAAAGCCGGGGAGGAATCTGGCAGAGGGTAGCCACCGTCAATGCTTTTCTGACTGTGGGTTCTTCTGAGACTGGAACATCTACTTATGGGTTCGCCAGCCGGAATACTTAAATCGAAGTTGCAAATTCGCAGATTTTTGGCTCCAGCGGTCCTCGCGGCAGCTATGGTTCTTCCTGGCTACGCTCCTGCGGAGCGAATACAGAAGGAGTTCAGGTCGCCCGACGGCAAGTTTGTGGCTGTCGTGGCTCCTGCGGACAAGAAGAGAGGGTTTGAGGAGCGTGAAAGCCGAATATCGATTGTACGCCCCGGGGGAACGCAGATTAGTATGCACGATTTCTCATCCGAGGACGGCGAGCACGGGTACGGCGTTGACGGAGCGCAATGGACGCCCGACTCCCAGTATTTTGTATGCCGAATGAGCAGTTCCGGCGGCCATTCACCCCTCTACGCCCCGGTTGTGTTCTGGAGTCGTAAGACGCACCACTTTTATCAACTGAATGCCTACACAGCCGATCGCATCTTCTCGATTGCTGCGCCCGACAAGGTTATTGTGGATTCATGGCCGGACCTGCAACCGGCGACTGTCTCGCTCGGCAGGGTGAAAGAAGATCAGGTCACGGAGTTGCGGTAGCTGACAGCCGCAATCAGCGCTCTCCTGACTGTGGGTTTTTCGTTACCTCCAAAAGGCCTGCGGCCAGGGAGGCTCTAACCGTGGCTGCTGGCTATGTGCACGACCTGCAAGTGTAACCGCTCAGTGGGGAGCACTCAGCAAGAACAAGAGAATCCTGTGCAGATGAGGTCAACCATGAAACGGACAAAGGTTTTCGGAGCACTCGGATTGGTCGTTGGATTTTGTTGCCTTGCGTACGCGAGTCCGGGCGGCGCAAGCCAGCCGACGGGCCAATCCGCTCCGGCCTTCTCGATCGTCCTCACGGGTCCCGCGAGTCCTGTCCCTGTCAACGGGCCGATAATCGTCGCCGTCACCATAATCAACATAACTGATAAACCGTTATGGTGGGACCCTCGTTACGTAGACTTCAGGTACCTCCTGGAAAGGGACGGACAGAAAATCGAGAGGACCTTCCCCAACCGAAGAGGCCCCGGAAAAGGGCGACGAAATGACCCATCCGCTAACCTGAAAGATGAAACGGTCGTGGTTTCCTATCCGCCCGGCAAAATGTTTAAGTTCACGCTTGATCTGAAGCGTCTCTACAAGATCACTGAGCCCGGCACATATACTTTTCAGATAAATGTGTCCGACAGCGTGCCTGGGACCCTGGTGAAATCGAATCCAGTCACGATCACGGTAACGGAACCCTCTCGAGCCCTTCAGCCCCAAGGAGCAGCTGCCCCTCGCCCGACGGCAAGAACATCGTATACTCCCGCCATCGATACGCTGGACGACACCGTGACCGCCGGCTCACAAATCAGGCTGCAGATCGAGGTTACTAACACCTCCAACGATCAGTTTGTATACGATCCTGGCATAACCAAACTTGTCTTCGACGTTAGAAATGCCCAGGGCGGGTCGGCACCCCTGATGCCGGCCGGTGAGAGCCTTCGCAAGATGTATGGAAGTGTGGGTCACGGCCAGTTGATTACTGTGCCGCAAGGCAAAACCATGTCGGCGGGGGCTGCGCAGCTCGACAAGATTTATGACCTCAGCAAGCCGGGCAAGTACACCGTCCAGGTTTCGCGGTTCGACGACACAACCAAAGTCTGGGTGAAATCGAACACTATCACGCTGACCGTGACGCCGTAAACGTGGCACCACCAAGCCAATAGCCGCACTCACTGATTTCCTGACTTCGGGCTCTTTGGATAGAAAACCCCACGGACAGCAAGGCACTGTCCGTGGCTTGTATCTTGACAATCCATTAGAAACTCATTGGGTAGGAGGTAACGGGTTCCGGGGAGGCCGGCCGTGGCTGAGGCGCGAGTCCGTGTGTGCGGAGTCGAGAGCCT
>JAJYLL010000051.1 GCA_021787735.1 Acidobacteriota bacterium
TGATGATTGAACAACCGCTGGGATGGGACGACATGGTGGACCACGCGCAGCTTCAGCGGGAATTGAAAACCCCGATCTGCCTGGATGAGTCGATCCACAGCGCGGATGACGCCCGAAAGGCCATTGAAATCGGGGCCTGTAAGATTATTAACATCAAGCTCGGACGGGTAGGCGGCCATTCCTCCGCTCGCAAGCTGCACGACGTTTGCCTGGCCAAAAACGTCCCCGTGTGGTGCGGGGGAATGCTCGAATCAGGCATCGGGCGCGCCCACAATATCGCGATGTCTACTTTGCCCGGTTTTGTTCTGCCTGGCGATGTTTCTGCCAGCCGGCGTTACTGGAGCCAGGACGTCATTGAACCCGAAGTAACGGTTTCGCCGAAAGGAACGATTGAGTCGCCCAGAAAACCGGGCCTTGGCTACGTGCCGAACCTCGATCGCATCGAGAAGGTGACCGTACGGAAGGAGACGTTTGAAAAGCGTAGTTGAACCGGTTTCCTCAGCGCCAAAAACTTCCCGCCCCATCAGCGCCCACCATTTGATGCACATTGCCATGCTGATCGCCGTTTTCTTTTGGGGGGTGAATATGGTGGCGATCAAAGAGGCGTTGTCCGGTTTCCATCCGCTGGCGCTGGCGCTGGTACGCGCCACTGCCGTCGCAATCACGTTTGGAACCATTTTCCTGTTTCAGCGAGATCACTCTCTGCCACGGTTTACCCGGGGGCAGTGGCTGCGTTTTGTGGCCATTGCTTTTCTTGGGATCACATTGAATCAGGTCTTGATTATTGAGGGAGTGGCGTATACGAACGTCTCTCACGCGGCGCTGATTGTGGCCGTCCAGCCGGTCATGGTTCTTGTGTTCTCGGTGATGATGGGGCTTGAGGGGCTGACCGCGCTCAAGCTTGCCGGGATGGGAATTTCATTTTCAGGCGTCCTGTTGCTGACTTACGGTAAAGCAGTCCACGGCGGCGGCGCCTATTGGCTGGGCGACGTAATCCTGTTGGCGGAGGTTGTTGTTTTTGCTCATTACACAATTCTGCTGAAAGAAGTTGTCGACCAATACGACGTGATAACTTTGAACACAGTAATCTTCGGACTTGGTGCAATTTTGATGATTCCTTTCGGCGCTAACGCCTTGCTGCACCAGCAATGGTCTCAGATTCCAATTCGCTCCTTCCTGGGATTGGGATTCATGACCTTTTTCTCCGCCGTTCTTGGTTACTTGCTTTTTGCTTATGCTTTGAAGGGCTTGACAGCGTCACGCGTGGCGGCATTCAACTATATTGAACCGATTGTGGCAATGGTCCTGGGAATCTGGCTACTGCATGATCGTGTGGGACTGTGGGGATTCCTTGGCGGAGGATTGATTCTTCTTGGTGTTTACTTCACTGAACGCGAGCGCGGGGAGGACGAAGCAGATAAGTCTGTTCCTGAAAATACGGCGATTGAAACCGAAAGCTGAACCCTGTGGCCTTGCCGTCGCGCCCAGCACCTCGAATTTCCTGTCGGTTACATTTCCCACGGCCAGACGGAGGCCACCCTGCGCTGGCGCTTGGGCATTGCGAGAGCCAGGACCATCCCGAGAAGGAATCCTCCAACGTGGGCCCACCATGCCACGCCGCCTTTTGTGGCCGACTCAATGGCCAGCATCTGGTATCCCGCAATAAATTGAATAGCAAACCAATACACGAGTATCAGGATCGCGGGAAGCCTGATGGTCCAAAAGATAATAAACAAGGGAATCAGGGTCGTGATGCGTGCCGTAGGATAACTGACCAGATAGGCGCCCAGAACGCCGGCAATGGCCCCGCTTGCCCCAATCGTGGGCACACGGGAACCCATGTTGAAGATAATCTCTGCGAGGGCTGCCCCAAAACCGCTGAGGAAATAAAGCAGCAGGAAATTGCCGTGGCCGAATCGATCCTCAATACTCCGCCCAAAGACGAAGAGAAAAAGCATGTTGCCGATCAGGTGCAGCCATCCACCGTGGATGAACATGGATGTAAAAACGGGAACCAGGAAGACGGCAAGATTGCTGATGATAATGGCGCCGTGGGTTGTCGTGTAGCGGGCCGGTACCAGTCCGAAGGCAAAGATAAAGCGGTTGATTGCGGGCCCCAGTGAAAGTTCGTACGCAAACACAGCGGTATTGAGCGCAATCAGCGCGAGGGTTGCAAACCAGAAAGTCTGGCGCCGGATATTGTCGTTCAATGGAATCATGAGCGATGCATTCTAACTTGGTTTCCATTCTTGCCCAAAATGAAATCAACCGGCAAGTCTTGAAGTCCGACGCAATTGCAATTAGCGTTTAAAGCGTGTTGATGCGCTCTTTGTGTCGTTGACCTTGATTCAACGCGTTCGATATACTCCAGGCAGCGGGTTTTGAAGAAGATTGCTGGCTGATTTTTCCGTTCTGTTCCCGGCTGATTCATCCAGCCGGGTTCTGCTGGCCCGTGCAGGTATTCATGAAGATGAATACGTTCACAAGAGAGTTGATCGCCATCCTGGGTCCAGAAGGTGTGCTTTCCCGCCCTGAAGACCTGATGCTCTATGAGTACGACGGTCTCTCCACCCTGGAAACTCCTGAAGCTGTCGTATTCCCGACGAGTACAGAGCACGTAATTCAAATAGTCCGGCTGGCCTCTGCGCGAAGAGTCCCAATCATCCCTCGCGGAGCGGGGACGGGTTTGAGCGGCGGTGCCGTTGTAACCTCGGGCGGGATTGTCGTCAGTCTGGCCCGGATGAAGAAGATTGTTGAAATCGATCTCGAAAACCAGAGAGCGCGTGTGCAGCCAGGAGTGGTGAATACCGACCTGACCCTGGCTGTTGCCGATGCCGGATATTATTACGCGCCGGATCCCTCCAGCCAGAAAGCATGCACGATTGGCGGCAATGTGGCGGAGAATTCCGGTGGTCCGCATACGCTGGCCTATGGCGTAACAACTAATCACGTTCTGGGCTTGGAAGCGGTTTTGCCCGACGGAGAAGTAATCCGCACCGGAGGAAAGTGCTGGGATCTTCCCGGCTACGATTTGACCGGACTCATGGTGGGCTCGGAAGGGACGCTCGGCATTGTTACCGAGATAACCGTCCGTCTGATGCGAACCCCTGAAGCAGTGGAAACTCTCCTGGCGGTTTACGATCGCGTGATTGATGCCACGAAGACCGTGGCGGCCATCACGGCGCAAGGCATCACGCCTGCGGCGCTGGAAATGATGGATGGTTTTACGCTTCGTGCGGTGGAGCAGGCCACGCACGCCGGATACCCGATGGATTCCGCGGCCGTCCTGCTGATTGAGGTTGAGGGAATGCGGGAGGCCGTGAAGGAACAGGCGGAGCAGATTGAGGCGGTTTGCGCAAAGAATCAGGTGCGAAGCGTCCGCCACGCGAAAACATCCGACGAACGCGCGCTTCTCTGGAAGGGCCGCAAGAATGCATTTGGCGCTCTGGGACGGATCAGCCCGAATTATTACGTTCAGGACGGCGTGATCCCGCGGACCAAACTCCCGGAGATGTTGGAATTCATCGAAGAGGTTGCTCGGAAATACGATTTTCAGATTGGAAATATTTTTCACGCCGGCGACGGAAATCTGCACCCTCTTCTGATGTATGACGCTCGCGACCTCGACCAGTCCCGGAGGGTTGTGAAAGCAGCTCAGGAAATCATGGCGCGATGCGCTGAGTTGGGCGGCTCTATCACCGGTGAACACGGTGTGGGCGTGGAAAAGAATGAATTGATGCCGCTGGTTTTTTCGCAGGATGACCTTGAATTTCAGCGGCAGATTAAGAACGTGATGAATCCAACCGGATCATTTAACCCAGGCAAAGTCCTGCCATCCGGCAAAATGTGTGGAGAACTCCGCGTTCAGGTAAGTGCTGGAGGCTGAAGTGGCAGGCGTTCCTGAGGCTGTTCGGACGGCGTTGGCGGCAATCGTCGGCGAAGTGCAGTTAGGCACTGAACCATCTGTTTGTGAGGTTCTGTCCGTCGATGGCCGCGTGCCGGACTGCGTTATTTATCCTGGGTCAGCGGAGCAGGTGGCGAAGACGCTGAAGTGCGCAGCCGACAACGGTCTTGCGGTTGTTGCCTTCGGAAGCGCCACGAAGCTTGGCATAGGGAACCCGCCCCGAAAGTACGATATTGCACTTTGCACCCGAAACCTCACTGATGTCCGGTATTATGAGCCCTCTGACCTGACTGCCGGAGTCGGGGCCGGAATGAAGTTTCGGGACCTCCAGAACCTTTTCAAACCAGACAAGCTCTGGCTACCCCTGGACCCGGCAGGAGGCGGGGAATCTACCATCGGCGGGATTGTTGCGGCTAACGTTTCCGGACCGTTACGGCATTTTTACGGGACCCCTCGGGACATGGTCGTGGGCATGCACGTTGCAACCACTGAAGGCAAGTTGATCAAGACCGGCGGGCGCGTGGTGAAGAACGTGGCAGGTTACGACCTTGGGAAACTTCTGATCGGATCGTACGGCACGCTGGGCGTTATTACTGAAGTCAACCTCAAGCTTTTTCCATTGCCCGCAGAGAGGAAAACTTTCATTCTTTCTACCGGGACGCTGGGAGTCGCCCGCGACTTGCGCCGCAGCATTCTGGCTTCGCCGGTCGAGCCGTTGCGGATGGTCCTTTTGGATGGCAAAACCGCTGGGGTTATCGGGCAAGGCGTTCAATCGGAGAGAATGAGCAACGAGCCGCAGATATGGCTGGAAGCCGGCGGATCAAAATCTGTTGTCGATCGCATATGGCGGGAACTCAACGCTTTAGGACA
Organism: Acidobacteriota bacterium; assembly: GCA_021787735.1. GTDB lineage: Bacteria > Acidobacteriota > Terriglobia > UBA7540 > UBA7540 > SCRD01. The sequence goes on from JAJYLL010000051.1 coordinate 4,775, forward strand.
GGCCGTAGGTGCGCAGGTCCATACCCACGACAATGAAGACACCGCGGGCGCCTGGCAGGCCATTTCAGATTTCGCCAGTTGGACTGGTAAGACGTACCCCGGATCTGTTGTTTTAAGAGGTACGATGCCGATCGCCAACAGCGAAAAGTTTTTGAGTCTCGTGCAGCAGGAAGCGCAGAATGAGAAAGTAAGGATGGCAAGTGTTGCCCAACCAGGAGTCGGCATCGTTTACCTGGGGTTGCTCAATCCGCAGAATTCCGGCCAGGCTGCTGGGCTGGTTAGCCGCATTCGGAACGCCGCTGAAAAATCGGACGGAGCGCTGGTTGTCATTTCGGCCCCTGCTGAGGTGAAGGCGCAGGTGGATGCGTGGGGCACGGCCGGAACCGGTTTTGAACTGATGCGCAAATTAAAAGCGGCCTGGGACCCCAAAGGAATTCTTTCGCCGGGAAGATTTGTGGGTGCGGTGTGATTTGACAGGGAACTGTTTCGCAAAGGCGGATGTTTCCGGTTACGCGAAATGATAGAGATTCAAAACAATGCGGCTGCCAGCTCCGCGACTAGCGGTTATGGGCCGGGTGAGGCGCCCGAGTGGGAGTACTTTTTCAAGTGCATTCACTGCGGCCTTTGCCTGAATGCCTGCCCAACCTACCGCGAACTTGGGTTCGAGATGGATTCGCCGCGCGGACGCATTTACCAGATCATTCAGGTGGAGCGGGGCCGGTTGCCGCTGGGTGACAGTTTTGTCCGGCATATTGATTCATGCCTGGATTGCAGGGCCTGTGAGACGGCTTGCCCTTCCGGAGTAGAATACGGCCGCCTGGTGGAATCTGCCAGGGCACAGATCAACCGCTATTACCAGCGGCCGCGGATCGGCCGGCGTGTGCGCCGCGTTTTTTTTGAGAAATTGCTCCCTGACCGCAAGAGTCTCGATCGCCTCGGAACACTCCTCTGGCTTTTTCAGAAATCCGGCATCGAACCGATTGTCGTGAAGTCAGGTATTCTGAAGTTGTTCAGCAAGAAGCTGGGGCGCGTTGCTGCCTTATCACCGCGAATGGAAAAGCCCTTCTTCACTGAGCGATTGGGCCAGGTCGTCACGCCCGAGGGCGAAGTGAGATACCGCGTGGCTTTTTTTGCAGGCTGTATTGCGAACTTGGCATTTGCCCGTTTGAACGATGCAACCGTCAGGGTTCTTGTTCGCAATGGATGCGAAGTTGTGATTCCCGAAGCACAGGGCTGCTGCGGCGCCTTGCACGTCCACGCCGGCATTCGTGACCGCGCGCGGGAACTTGCAAAGCAAAATATCCGGACGTTTCTTGACGGCGATTTCGATTACGTCATTTCCAATGCAGCCGGCTGTGGTTCTGTGCTGAAGGAGTATCCGCTGCTTTTCGAGCGCGAGGAGCGCGAATTCTATGAGCGGGCCCGGGAGTTCAGCTCGAAGGTTCGCGATGTAACGGAGTTCCTGGCCGGCATCGATTTCAACCGGAATTTCGGGGCCATTCGCGCGCGCGCAACTTACCAGGACCCCTGCCACCTGGGCCACGCGCAGCGGATCCGGAGCGCTCCCAGACAGTTGATGGCGGCGATTCCAGGCCTTGAACTGGTTGAACTAAAGGAATCGGAGGTTTGCTGTGGCAGTGCCGGCATTTATAATGTTGTTCAGAACGAAATGGCCGAGCGGCTACTGAAGGCCAAGATGCAGAGAGTGGACGAGACCGGTGCTGAACTGATACTGACAGCAAACCCAGGGTGTCTGCTGCAATTACGGGCGGGTGTTGCACGTTCCAATCGTAGGCGGCGAGTCCTGCACGTGATTGAATTGCTCGACGAAGCTTATGCGGGCCGCGACTCGTCTTCGTGAATGGTTCGCTTGCGCATCTTGCCGGGCTGCATTAGATGCGGCGTCTCTTTGATGTGTCAGTCGGGGCGTATTTGTTTCCTGTATTCAGGATTGCCGTTTAGAATAGCGGGACTGCTGACTTTCCCGTGTTCTGGTGATTTATTGGCTTGTGAATGAATATAAATTTCATGGCTGGGAGTGTTTAAGATGAGTGATAAGACCGATGCTGCACAGGAAAAACTTGTGGCTTTGCTGAAAGAGGGGCGGAGTTTCCCTCCGTCGGATGAGTTTCGGCGGCAGGCCAACGTTTCGGATCCCGAAATCTACGACCGCGCGCGCCAGGATCCGGAGGGTTTCTGGGTGGAAGAAGCCAAGCGGCTTGACTGGTTTGAGGGGTGGAACAAGGTTGTCGAATGGAACGTGCCGTGGGTGAAATGGTTTATCGGGGGCAAGCTGAATGCTACCTGCAACTGTGTTGACCGCCATGTTAAGACATCGCGCCGCACCAAGCCAGCCATCCTTTGGGAAGGCGAGCCAGGCGATCAACGCGTGTTGACATTTGAAGACCTACAGAAGGAAGTCAACCGTTTCGCCAATGCCCTGAAGTCGCTGGGTGTGAAGAAAGGCGACCGCGTGGCCATCTATCTGGGCATGGTTCCGGAACTCGCGATTGCCATGCTTGCCTGCGCCAAGGTCGGCGCGCCACACAGCATCGTGTTCGGAGGATTTTCGGCGGACTCTCTTCGTGAACGCATCAATGACGCCCAGGCAAAGGTCGTCATCACGGGTGACGGCGCATGGAGGCGTGGCAACGTTGTTCCTTTGAAGGCGAATGTCGATGAAGCGTTGACCGGCACGCCCAGCATCGAGAAGGTGGTGGTGGTTGAGCGTGTGGGCAAAGTAACACAGGTTGACATGCAGCCTGGCCGGGATATCTGGTGGCACGATCTGGTCGCCAATGCTTCGGACCAGTGCGATGCCGAGCCCATGGATTCCGAAGATATTCTTTACATCCTTTACACCAGCGGCACTACCGGCAAACCCAAAGGTGTGGTGCACACGACCGGGGGCTACCTCGTAGGTACCACGGCCACGCACCGCATGATCTTTGATATCAAGGAAGACGACGTTTACTGGTGCACTGCCGACATCGGATGGGTTACCGGCCACTCCTACATCATTTACGGTCCTCTGGCCAACGGCTGCACGACCCTGATGTATGAAGGAAGTCCTGACTACCCTGATCGCGGCCGCTTCTGGGACATTGTTCAGAAGTACAAGGTTAATATCTTTTATACGGCACCCACAGCCATTCGCGCCTTCATGCGATGGGGAACGGAGTGGCCTGCCAAGTATGACCTTTCTTCACTTCGCGTGATTGGATCAGTGGGTGAGCCGATCAACCCAGAAGCGTGGATCTGGTATCACCAGAATATTGGGCGGGAACGCTGCCCGATTGTTGATACCTGGTGGCAGACCGAGACCGGAATGATTCTTATCTCGCCGCTGCCCGGCATTACGGCCACCAAGCCCGGTTCGGCAACACAACCATTCCCTGGAATTGAGGCGGAAGTGCTGGATGACCGTGGCCAACCCGTTGGCCCCGGTGCGGGCGGATATCTGGTTCTGACCAGGCCGTGGCCCGCCATGTTTCGGACGATTTACGGCGATCCTGACCGCTTTGTCCGGACGTACTGGTCCCGCTACCCCAGCAAGTATTTTACGGGTGACGGAGCCAAGGTTGATGAAGACGGATACTTCTGGCTGCTCGGCCGCGTTGATGATGTGATGAACGTTGCCGGCCACCGTATATCAACTTACGAGGTTGAAAGTGCCCTGGTGGACCACCCTGCCGTGGCTGAAGCCGCTGTAATTGGAAAGACACACGAACTGAAGGGGCAGGGCATTGCCGGGTTTGTAACTTTGAAGGAAGGCATTGATCCTAGCGACGAATTAAAGAACGAGCTCAAACAACACGTTGTCAAGAAGATCGGTCCTATAGCCCGGCCGGACGATATCTTCTTTACGGCGGAACTGCCCAAGACGCGGAGCGCAAAGATCATGCGCCGCCTGTTACGGGACATCGCCGAAGGAAGGGTCCTCGGTGATACAACTACTCTCGCTGATCCTGCTGTGACCGCGCGATTAAAGCGTCAGTATGAGGAGGAAGGGTAAATCGGCATCGTCAAGAGCGGAGCCGGGTTCGGGGAGTGAGTCGGCCAAGATGTGGAAAGCGGACCGTTACGCGACGCATGCGCCTTTCGTTCCCCTGCTCGGCGTGCCTGTACTCGAACTCCTCAACCCGCAGCCCGGCGAGCGCATTCTGGACGTGGGCTGCGGTGACGCTGTCCTTTCCGATAAAATCCGCGAAGCAGGGGCAAGCGTTGTTGGCATTGATAGCTCGCCGGATATGGTGGAGGCAGCGAAACGCCTTGGCGTTGACGCCCGTCTTGCCGACGCAGCCGACCTGAAATTCGAAGCCGAATTCGACGCCGCCTTTTCAAATGCTGCTTTGCATTGGATGAATCGCGATCCCGACGCCGTCCTGAAGGGCGTGCGGAGGGCACTCAGGCCTGGAGGCCGGTTTGTTGGAGAATTCGGAGGTCACGGGAATGTTGCGGCCGTCACGGTCGCCCTTTTGGCGGTGCTTAGTAAGCACGGCATCAACGACCCTTCCGCCTTAAATCCGTGGTACTTTCCTGCACCGGCAGAGTACAGGGCAAAGCTTGAACGTGCCGGTTTCGATGTGGAATCGATCGAGTTGTTTCCCCGGCCCACGATACTTCCAACCGATATGCATGGCTGGCTTGAAACCTTCGCAGAGCCGTTTTTTCAAGCCCTTCCCTCATCAGATCGTGCCGGTGCTCTTCACGATGTTATTGGTTTGCCCAAACCTGCACTTTGCGATGCTGAAGGCCGTTGGACAGTTGATTACGTTCGGCTGCGTTTCGTCGCACGCGCGAAATAATTCGGCGAATGCCTGCCTGCTCTTGATTTATAATGACCGGCGCACGGGTTCCATTTCTTTGGCAGACTCGTCGACGCTGTCGCGACACTCAGTTCAGCCTCTGCATCATGGCGAATTGGCGGTGGTCGGACTGTCGGACAGCTTGTGAGCGAAAGCCGCTTTCGCCCCAACTGATGGGGTGCCCCGCCCGAGATTCCTAAATTCCTCTAACAAATACAAATAAACCTTGACAACGGATACAGTCCCTTTTATATTGAGTGGTCGCAGGTGGTCGAAAGTAGCAAATTTTGGTTGCTAGTGGGAATCTGGGCAAGGCTTTTGACGGTTTCTGAGAACTTTCATGCTCCGAGGGAATTACCAAGCTACGGTGGATGCCAAGGGCCGGGTGAAGATTCCCACAACCTTCAAGTCGTATCTTGAAGCAACTTTTGGCCATGATTTTTATGTCACCAGTCTGGATGGGCAGTCGGTTCGGATTTACCCCTTCTCGGTTTGGAGGGAGATTGAGGACAAGCTTGCGGCGTTGCCATCAATGAACAAGTCGAAGCAAAAGCTGCTGGACCGGGTCAATTACTGGGGCCAGGCTGTGCAGATCGACACGCAGGGAAGGATCCTGATTCCGTCCCTCTTGCGTGAATCTGCAGCCATGCAAGGCGAAGTGAACGTGATTGGCTATCTGAACTATCTCGATGTATGGAATATCGACAGGTTCCGTGCGCACCTGGAAAGCAATCCACTCACGGATGAAGATATGCAGGCTTTGAGTGATCTTGGCATTTAGATGAATGCTTCCGAGCTCCACTATCCCGTCATGCTGCGGGAAGCGATGGAGTTTTTGAATGTTCGAGCTGACGGAAACTACATTGACGCAACTGCTGGAGCAGGTGGGCACGCGGAGCAGATCTTGCGTGTGCTCGATGGGGGACAGGGAAAACTGCTGGCAATCGACCGTGACCCCCAGGCGCTCAGCATTGTTCGAGAGCGCCTGGGTGATCACCGCGGAAAGCTGATTCTGATGCAAGGGAATTTCTCTGACATTTGCGGACTGCATGCTGAGAGCACACTGCCTCCCGTTGACGGCATCCTGGCTGACCTTGGGCTGAGTTCGATGCAGCTCGAAGATGCCGAGCGAGGTTTCAGTTTCAACCTGCCGGGGCCGCTGGATATGAGAATGGGCGGCGGAGAGCTGACCGCTGGAGAAATTGTGAACCGCGCGCCCGAGCGTGAATTGGCAGATTTGATTTTCAAGTTTGGGGAAGAGCGCCACTCGCGCCGCATAGCGCGAGCAATTGTGAAGGCCCGTCCGATTCGATCGACCACCGAACTGGCGCAGGTGGTAATGCGAGCTATCCCCTCCCGGGCGGGCCTCCACCACCTTCATCCGGCAACGCGCACCTTTATGGCGTTGCGCCTGGTTGTCAACCGCGAGTTGGAAAACCTGCAGTCATTTCTTTCAGGATTTCCGGACATCCTTGCCCCAGGGGGGCGATCGGTCGTGATCAGCTTCCATTCGCTGGAAGATCGCCTCGTAAAGCACGCATTTCTCGGGCTTCAGCACGAAGGTCGAATGCGGGTGCTGACCAAGCATGTCGTGCGGCCAACACCTGAAGAGATTCAGGAAAACCCGCGATCGCGCAGTGCCAAGCTGCGCGCGGCAGAAAAGCTGGAAAGCGCATAATCCGTTACGCCCACGGTTCCCGGGCATTGCCTGCGTTCGAGGCGGCGCTCCAGAGGGTACCGCGCAATTTGGGAGAAGATGCTCATGGCAACCGCTGCAGTAAGTCTTCCCAGAACAAAGCGCCGTCCTCGGAACCAGCCCGTCACTGGTCGTGCTTCGTATCCGGAGATCTATTTCGTAAAGCGTATCGACAATTCTCGCCTGCAGCGTGAAGTTGATCATGAGAAGCGCCGGGAATGCTTCGGACTACTTGCCTTGGGCACCCTGGCTTTCGTTTTCGTCATGCTTTTTGCCTGGCAGCACTTCGAGTGCGTTCGTTATGGCTATTTGATTCAGCAGATGAAGCAGGAACAGGCTGCAAAGATGGAGCAAAATCACAGCCTAAAGGTTCAGTTCGCCTCATTGAGCGACCCCCAGAGGATCGATACTCTTGCCCGATCTGAGCTGGGCCTTGCGCCTCCAAAGTCCAGCCAGATTATCCAGATCGGGGATCCGGTGGCGGCGCGTTCCCGAACCACGGAATTTGCGGGCAACATCGGAAACCAGATTGGAATTCCCAGTGGGAGGTAAATGGTACGGCACGGGAAGCGGAAACTATCCTCGTCGAATGTGAAACCGGCAGGGGCAAGGAGGATTTTGCTCCTGATCTCTGCCTTTGCGTTCTGGGTGGTGGCCATCGTTCTCCGCTTGTACGACCTTCAAATTATTCAATATGTGCAGTTGCTGGAGCGGGCGGACCGGCAACAGCAGCGCACAGTAGAAATCGCTCCGAAACGAGGAGTCATTTACGACCGGGACATGCACCCTTTGGCGATGAGCCTGGCTGTTGATTCGGTCTACGCCGTTCCAGCGAACATTCCGGATCCCTCGATGGAGGCCAAACTGCTTGCTCCAATTCTAAACCTCGACGAGAAGGACTTGGAGAACCGATTTGGGGCCCGCAATTCCTTTTGCTGGGTCAAGCGGAAGATTACCGCCCAGGAGTCGGCTCGAGTTCGCGCCCTCAACCTGCAGGGGATTTACTTCCAAAAAGAAATGAAGCGGTTTTATCCGGATGGCGACCTTGCTGCTACGGTCCTCGGCTATGTCGGAATGGACGACAATGGGCTCGGCGGGGTGGAATATCAGTACAACAAGCAGATCAGAGGGCTTCCGGGAAAGGTCCTGCTGAGCACGGATGCCAAGCATCGTTCGTTTCGCTCCAGCGAATGGCGTGGTGAGCCGGGTCAGAACATTGTTCTGACGGTCGACGAGGACATTCAGTACATTGCAGAAAAAGTGCTGGCCCAAACAGTCGAGAAGTTTCATGCGGCTGGCGGCACGGTTATCGTGCAAGACCCGCACACTGGTGCGATCCTCGCCATGGCCAACCAGCCGACTTTCGATCCGAACAACTATCAGAAATATCCGCCCCAGGACCGGATCAACCGCGCCGTTGCGTGGATTTATGAGCCAGGATCGACATTCAAAGCCGTAACGGTCTCATCGGTAGTAGACGAAAACCTGGCCAGCCCAACCACCCTGATTGACTGTCAGATGGGAGCCATCAAGCTGGGTGGCCGAGTCATACACGACGTCCGGGATGCGATCGAGAAAGAGGAGAATGGTCCGCTCACCTTGAGCCAGGTGCTGATGTACTCAAGCGATGTCGGAGCAGTGAAGATGGCGCTGCGTCTGGGAGAGGACCGATTCTACCATCGCATCGTGGATTACGGTTTTGGCACCAAGACCGATGTGGGCCTGCCGGGAGAAGAGGACGGCCTGCTGATGCCTCCGCGACGATGGTCTGGAGTCTCGATCGGCGAATTTGCAATTGGTCAAGGCATAGGCGTAACCCCTCTGCAAATGGCCCGTGTCTATTCGGCTATTGCCAACGGGGGCGTGATGCTCCAGCCGAGGATTATACGCGGAATTGGTCCGGGGTCCGATGATGGCATGCCTCCTCCAAACATGGGCCGGCGCATTATGAGCGAAAAAACGGCGGACATGATGAAGCAGATGCTTGCAGGTGTTGTCGAGCACGGCTCCGGAGTGGCTGCACAGCTCGTCGGGTACACTTCGGCCGGGAAAACGGGCACGGCGCAAAAAGTGGATGCAACCGGTCATTATTCGCACAAGGATTACGTGGCATCTTTTATGGGCTTCGCTCCTGTAGAAAAGCCGGCCGTAACCATTCTGGTGGTTATTGATACACCGGTTGGAGCAATCTATGGGGCGCAAGTGGCAGCTCCGGCGTGGAAGTTAATCGCAGAACAGACACTGCGTTACCTGAATGTTCCGCAAGACAATCCTTCCGATTCAATTCAGATTGCTTCCCGCCGCTCCGCTGAATCTCCTTTCCAGAAAAGGGGAGTAAAAACGGACAACCCTCCAATCAACTCTAAATCCGCCGAATCTGCCACTCGCCCTGTGGAAACGGTCTCATTTTCGCCAACAAGGGAGTTCCCTTCAAAAGGGACGGTCCTGGTGGACGAGCGTCCCTCCCTGGTGGTTCCCAATTTCGCCGGCCTCTCGGCACGCCGCGTAACGGAAGAATGCCAGTCGCTGGGTCTTGTGATGCAGATTTCTGGGTCCGGGCTTGCCGTTCAACAGGACCCACCCGCAGGCGCCAGCGTGCATGCCGGCAGTTCGGTATGGGTTCGGTTTGCGCAGCAGGTATGCTGCAATGTTCCTGGAAAGTAAGTGGAGTAAATGCATTGAGGTGGTGTAAAAATGCCAAATATTGACATCAGTCCTGTGGTCAATGTGCTGCTCAGTGGGCTTCCGGTCGTTCTCGCTGTAATCTGGGTGGTTATACACATGACCGCCATGCGCGACCTTCACGATTGCTGGCCCAAACGGTCGCATTGACGGTGCTGGAGATACGCATTCGCATCAATGGCCCAAGGCCATGGACCTGCCCGATTAGTTCTATCCCGGAAAAGGTGGCAGGCCCCTGCGATTGCGGAAATCTCTTGGCGTCTGGGGGAGTTGTAATAGTTTACTGACGAGGCCCGGTTCGGGATTGCGCCGGTGTTATAATGCGAGTGAAGCATGAAATTGGGCGAGCTCCTCGAAAGAGTCCAGCCTGTCGAAACGGGGGTGGATCAGAATACCGAAGTCACCTCGCTTGCTTACGATTCGCGTCGGGTGGACAAGGGATGTGTTCTCTTTGCCATCGAAGGTGAAAAGGCCGATGGACATCTGTACATCGACGACGCAATCAAGCATGGCGCGGTAGCCATTGTCAGTGAGCGTGAGGCCCAGGCCGGCCTGGCCGCTCGATGGATACGAGTGAGGAAAATACGGCGGGCTTTATCAGACGCTGCCAGAGGATTTTACGACGATCCCGACCTCAAGCTGCAGTTGATTGGTATCACTGGAACCAACGGAAAGACTACTACCGCATATCTTCTCAACAGCATCTTTGAAGCCGCAGGGGCCCGGACGGGGTTATTCGGAACTGTGGAATACCGTCTGGGTACACGAGTCGTTCCAGCTTCCAATACGACACCTGAATCGCTTGATCTTGCAGCCTATTTTAACGAGCTGGTCGCCGGCGGAGCAGGAGCTGCGATCCTGGAAGTGTCATCTCATGCCCTTGCCCAGGAGCGCGTCTGGGGAATCCATTTCTCAGCCGCCGTGTTTACCAATCTGACGCGCGACCATCTTGACTACCATCATGACTTTGAGCAGTACTTCGCTGCCAAGCGGAAGCTTTTTGAGGGTCTGGGAATTCCACCTCCAGAATTGGCAGTTGTCAACGCCGACGACTCGTGGGGGCGCCGACTTCTAGCTATTCCGAATCCGCGTCGGATCACATACGGGCTTGAATCAAAAGCAGACGTTGGGGTGAAGAGAAGCTACCAGAGCCTTTCAGGATTGTCGGCAACCCTGAGCACGCCGCAGGGCGAAATCGAAATCGAATCAGCCCTGCTGGGCCGGGCCAACTTGATGAATTTGCTTGCCGCGACGGCCACAGCTATCGGAGCGGGAATTCCCGTCGAGGCGATCCAATCGGGGATCCGCCGGCTGACCATCGTACCCGGCCGTTTTGAGAAGGTCGATGAGGGTCAGCCTTTTCTGGTTGTTGTTGATTATGCGCACACGGACGATGCCTTGCAGAATGTCCTTCAGGCTGCCCGAGTAATTACTGGAGGGCGCCTTATTGTAGTGTTTGGGTGCGGCGGCGAACGTGACCGAACCAAACGGCCCCTTATGGGTGAAGTTGCTGGAAAGCTGAGTGACCTAGCGGTCCTGACATCAGATAATCCACGGAGCGAGGACCCCATTCTGATCATGAATGATGTCCTCGTGGGGCTGCAGAGAACTGCCATGCCTTACGTCACCGAGGTTGATCGGGAAACGGCGATCCGGAAAGCCCTGGCTGAAGCTCACGAGGGCGATGTTGTGGTAATTTCCGGAAAAGGGCATGAAAATTATCAGATTTTGAAAGACAAAACCGTTCCTTTCGACGACCGCAGGGTTGCGCGCCTGATACTGTTGGAGATGGGTTTTCAGATTGATTCTTCAAACAAAAATAAACCCGGCCAGCAATCGCGATGAGGCAGGCGCCGAGGGTTATTTCTGAAGGGTTTGGGTAAGGGTAGATAGCGATGATTCTGCCGCTGGCAAAAGTGGCCGAAGTTCTGGGGGCCGACGGGCCTCTCTCCGATCGTGTCGCCAGGGGTTGTTCAATTGATTCGCGCAGGGTAGAGCCTGGCCAACTGTTTTTTGCCATACGTGGCCAGCGCTACGATGGGCACGAGTTTGTTGTTTCAGCCCTGGAAAACGGCGCCGCCGGGGCGGTGGTCGAAAAGAATTACTGGGACAGGGCATCGGCTTCGGCCCGTCCGCATCTTGTTCCTGTTGCCGACACGACGGCCGCCCTTCAGGCGCTGGCTAAGCACGTGCGCCAGCAATGGGGTGGCCGAATGATTGCGGTCACCGGAAGCATGGGCAAGACGACCACAAAGGAAATGATCGCCGCGCTTCTGGCCACGCGTCTTTGCGTCATGAAGTCGCAAGGAAACCTTAACAATCATTACGGACTTCCGCTCACGTTGCTGGGGTTAGAGCCGTCGCATCAAGTGGCCGTAGTCGAACTCGCCATGTCGGCACCTGGCGAAATTGCGCGCCTGGCACAAATCGCCGAGCCGGACGTGGGCGTGGTTACAAATGTAGGTCCTGTCCATCTGGAGTTTTTTGATTCCGTGGATTCGATTGCCGCGGCAAAGCGCGAGCTTGTTGAAAACCTCAGCCGCCGCAACGGCAGGCCAACCGCTATATTGAATTTTGATGACCAACGGGTGCGGAAGTTTGCCGGTGGCTTTGACGGTGAAGTGTTGACATTTGGTTTGAGCGACGGCGCTTTGTTCAGGGGCGCAAATGTTCGGTCGCATGATGGAGGCAGCAGTTTTTCTCTTTCTGGGCCGCAAATTCAGGCCGAATTTACTGTGCCCTTGCCGGGGGCCCATAACGTTGAGAATGCCCTCGCAGCGTTGACGGGCGCGAGCACCTGCGGATTGGACGTGAATTCGCTTGGGCCGGCACTCGCGTCATTTAGGAATTTAGCGCAGCGGAGTGAAATTATTACATTGCCCGGTCCTATCACAATCCTGAATGACTGTTACAACTCGAACCCGAAGGCGATGGAACGCATGATCGAAACGCTTGCCGGATGGTCCGAACGCGGGCGCAAGATCACGGTGGCAGGCGAAATGTTGGAATTAGGTAGCACCTCTCCTAAATGGCACCGGCGGATCGGACGGAAGTTGGCAGAATGCGGTATTGACAACGTTGTCGCCGTCCAGGGAAACGCTCGATTTATTCGCGATGGGGCGCTCGAAGCCGGGTTGGAACCCGGCAACGCAGTGTTTTTCCAGACAGCGGTAGAGGCCGCTGGATTTTGCAAGGACATTCTTGAACCGGGTGACGTGGTTCTGGTTAAGGGCTCGCGAGGAGTCAATCTTGAAAGGGTCACGGAATTGCTGACGAAGTCGATGAGAAACCCTTCCGATTTGTGCCGCGAGGTTCCGGAGAGGGCGGGCTGACAGGGATTCATGTTCTACTATCTTTACCTGCAATTTCATAGTCAGTTTCATGTCTTTAATCTTTTTCGGTACGTCACATTCCGAACAGCGTATGCGAGCCTGACAGCATTGTTTTTGTCGATGTTCCTGGGACCTTACGTGATCAGAAACCTCAAGAAGTTTCAGATTGGGCAGTACATCCGGGAGGACGGTCCGAAGGCGCATCAAGCCAAGGCAGGGACGCCTACGATGGGTGGCGTTCTGATCAATCTGTGCATTGTCATTCCTACGCTGCTTTGGGCCGACCTTGGCAATCCCTTTGTCTGGCTCGCGCTCGGAGTGACATCGGCTTTCGCCGGTATTGGTTTTTGGGACGACTATCAAAAGATTAGGAAGCGGAACAACCTTGGGCTCACGGCCCGGACAAAGTTCATGCTGCAGATTCTGGTCAGCTTTGTTTTTGGCATGGTCCTGGTGGCGATGACTGCCTGGGGTTTCTATTCGACCGCCATCGTATTCCCATTTTTCAAGCGTATTCATCCCAGTTTTACGATTCAGGCCCTCTTGCACAACTCGTGGAGCTACCCGCTTGCATTCTTGCCGTTTGTCGCATTCGTCGTGCTGATCCTGGTGGGGTCGTCCAACGCAGTCAACCTGACGGACGGGCTCGATGGTCTTGCCATCGGCTGCATTGTTGTGGCCGCCTCGGCTTTGACGGTGCTCACTTATGTATCGGGCCACGCCGTGTGGTCCGCTTATCTGGATATCGAACACCTCCCACAGGCCGCAGAATTGACAATTTTCTGCGGCGCCATGGTCGGCTCCAGCCTGGGATTTCTCTGGTACAACGCCTATCCCGCGGAAATCTTCATGGGTGATGTGGGATCCCTTTCGCTGGGAGGCGCGGTTGCCGCAGTCGCCGTCATCATCAAGCAGGAACTCTTATTACCCTTTATTGGCGGCATTTTTGTGATTGAAGCGCTTTCAGTCATTCTTCAGGTGGGTTCGTACAAGCTGCGCAGGAAGCGCGTTTTCAGGATGGCGCCCCTTCACCACCACTTTGAACTGCAGGGGTGGAAAGAGTCGAAAATCATTGCACGCTTCTGGATCGCAGCGCTGATTTTTGCGCTGTTTGCGCTGACTACGCTGAAGCTCCGGTAGGAGGCCGGGACCAGTATCTGATGGAAAGACTGAACTCCACTTGCAACTTAACCCGGGTAAGTCTGATGCCGGAACGTAAGACGTTGGGGGTGGCGCCCTGCGTACTGCGGTCGAATCCTTGGTCTCTGTCGGCCATCAAACCGGGAATGCAGAAAACACGTTTCCTTCGTAATGACACCGTGAGGGCGGGGAGAATTTCCTGATGAACATTCGCGGGAAAAAAGCGCTGGTGGTGGGATTGGCGCGAAGCGGGCTGGCTGCCGCGCAATGGCTGAGCAACCATGGAGCGATCGTCACTGTTACAGACAAGCGACAGCCCAGCGAGTTTTCGAAGGAGATTCCTGACTTACTCCATCGGAAAGTGGGGCTGGAACTTGGCCTCCACCGGGATTCAACGTTCCTCGCGCAGGATTTTATTGTTGTAAGCCCGGGCGTACCACCATACCTGCCAGTGTTGAATCTTGCCAGGAAGAATGGGATACCCGTGGTTCCGGAGATTGAAGTTGCCGGCTGGTTCATTGAAGGGCAACTGGCGGGTATCACGGGGACCAACGGGAAGACCACGACGACCACGCTGCTCGGGAAAATGATGGAGGCTTCGGGCTTCTCCACATTCGTTGGTGGGAACATTGGCGTGCCTCTGCTTTCTGCAATTGATCTGGAACCGCCGCCGTCGGTTGTGATTGCGGAACTGAGCAGCTTTCAGCTTGAGACCATCGATGCTTTCAGACCACACGTGGCGGTGCTGCTGAACCTGAGTCCGAACCATTTGGATCGGCACCCGAACTTTGAATCATATGTTGCGGCAAAAGCGCGGATCTTCTGCAACCAGACTGAGGAAGACTACGCAATCCTGAACGCGGATGATCAGAATATAGCGAGACTCGCTTCGTCGATTCGGAGCCAGAAGGTTTTCTTCAGCTGGCGGAGCGAGCTTGCGAACGGTGTTTTTGTATCGGATGGGGTGGTTTTTTACCGGGTGAAGAACCTGGAAGTGGAGTTGATGCGGACGAGTGATGTCCGGCTACGGGGTGAATTCAATCTGGAAAATGTGCTTGCTGCCTCGGCCGCTGCGTGCGTTCTGGGCGCGGAATTCAGTTCCATCCGGGAGGCCGTCCGCGAATTCTCTGGAGTGGAACACCGTTTGGAGTTCGTTCGTGAAATTCGTGGAGTGGACTTCTACAACGACTCTAAGGCAACGAGCGTGGATGCTGCCGCGAAAGCGCTCTCGACTTTTGAAAGAGGCGTGCACTTGATTCTTGGAGGCAAGGACAAAGGTGCGCCCTATTCTCCACTGCGGAGCTTGATGAAAGACCGTGTGCGCGAAGTGCTGGTGATTGGCGCGGCCCAGGAGCGAATTGTAAGCGACCTTTCCGGGGTCGCCGAAATTGTGGAAGCTGGCGACCTGGAAACTGCGGTGAGGACGGCGGCTGAGCGAGCCAGACCCGGCGATGTGGTGCTGCTGGCACCTGCTTGCTCCAGCTTCGATCAGTTTGAGAATTTCGAGCACCGCGGGAGGGTATTCAAGGATCTGGTCGAGCAGTTGGCCGAGGGAAGCCACAGGCAGGGGAACAGCAAAAGGGTGCATCCGGTGAAGAAGGCCGAACCTTCGGATGATCAGGCTGCAAAGACATCTACACCAGTGCCGGAAGACCATGCTTTGCCGAAGAAATTGGAAGGGCCTGCGATCACGACATCGGCCGACAAAAGCAGTGAACCATTTGCCGCTAGTCAGCCGGAGAGACTGGTGCTTACGGCACCACGAGAGCTGGAATATGTATTTGAAGTAAGTGCGGAGGAATCGTTGGCGCAGCGTTCAAGGGATTCCATTGACGAGGTGGATGATTTCGTGTTGGACGAGGAAGATCTAGCGGCAGCCGAAAATGTCCAGGACGATGCCTTCGCCTATGAAGTTCGCGCCGCATCGGATTCAGACACTGTAAATAATAGTGTGAATAAGCAACCGCATTGGAAGAAGGGGAAATAGCGGCTGATGGCGCGGCAACTGCAGACTGACAAAGTGCTGTTCGGAACGGTGGTGGTCCTGCTGCTGTTCGGGCTTGTCATGGTGTTCAGCGCTTCGGCCGTCATTGCAGAGGAGCAATTTAATACCAGTTACCACTTTCTGATTCGGCAGGGAATGTGGGCGGTCATCGGACTCGTGCTGATGGTGACGATGATGAATTTCGACTACCGTCGCTTGGCCAGACCCACCGTGATATTCCCTGCGCTCGCCATTCAACTGGTGCTGCTTCTGATGGCCCTGTTTCTGGACCCAACCCACAATACCCACCGATGGTTGCGCATTGGACCTGTTACCTTCCAGCCCTCTGAACTATCGAAAGTAGTCATTGTGGTTTTTCTCGCATACTTTCTGGAAATGCGAAAAGGTGAAGTCTCAGACTGGAAACGCACTTTGTTGCCGATTGGGCTGGTGGTGGGAGTTGCTGCCCTTTTGGTTCTGAAAGAGCCTGATTTCGGAACGATGATGGCTTTGGGTTTGATTGTGGCGGCCATGCTTTTTGTTTCTGGCCTTCCTTTGGTCTACTTCGGATACGGACTTATGGCCGTGTTCCCCGTGTTGTTTCTGCTGATTTTCCACGTCGGTTATCGGCTAAGGCGCGTGATGGCGTTCCTGCACCCTTACTCCGACCCGTTGGGGGTGGGATTTCAGATCATTCAGTCGTATATCGCGGTGGGAACCGGAGGGATTGCCGGACTGGGACTGATGGAAGGCAAAGAGAAACTCTTTTTCCTTCCTGAACCTCAAACGGATTTTATCTTTGCAGTGATCTGCGAAGAACTTGGTTTTATCGGCGCGCTGTTCGTGATTGCGCTGTTTGGAGTGATCTTGTGGCGAGGGTTGCGAGCGGCTGCTCGCTGCTCGAATGATTTTGGACGGCTACTGGCCATAGGAATTACGGTAATGATTGTCGGTCAGGCACTGGTGAATATCAGTGTGGTCATAGGACTCCTCCCGACCAAGGGGATTCCTCTTCCGCTGATCAGCTACGGCGGCTCTTCGCTGGTGATGACCCTGTTTGCCATAGGAATTCTACTGAACATTTCCCAGGATGCCAGCTAGCATGCAGGCAACATTTTGAAAAAGGCTTCTGAATGCGCGGTCAGAATAAATCAGTTCTGGAAAAAGAGCATGGCCGGGAGAGCTCAAGGAGGTCGGCGACGCAATGTCTGGTTCGCATCCTGATGGCGGCAGGTGGTACCGGCGGGCATATCTTTCCTGCTCTTGCCGTGGCGGATGAACTACGCCGACGGTCTGAGTCTGTCTCGGCTGCGGCGCAATATGAAACCATTTTCCTCGGAACGGGTAGAGGACTGGAATCGCGAGTCATTCCCAGAGCGGGATACCGGTTGGAGACTATCCAGGCGGCTGGTCTGAAGGGATTGTCAGGCTGGAAGCGAATCCTGAATGCGGCCAAATTGCCGCGAAGTGCGTTCGAAGCTGCAAAACTTCTTTACCGGCTGCGCCCTAATCTCGTGGTGGGGATTGGCGGATATATTTCCGGTCCGGTGATGCTGGAGGCGGCACTCACGGGGATTCCAACTTTGCTTTACGAACCGAACGCCGTTCCCGGGTTTACAAACAAGGTCCTGGCGCCTTTTGTGCGGCTGGCGGCAGTTGGGTTTGAGCAGGCACTCACCGTTTACGGTGCGAAGGGACGTTTGACCGGACATCCTGTCCGCCAGGAGTTTTATGAGGTGCGGCCGAGAGAACACAAGGTTCCGCAAACGGTTCTGCTGGTGGGCGGAAGTCAGGGAGCGCATGCCCTGAACAGGTGTTTGGTGGAATGCCTTCCGATTTTCCTGGAGCTAGGCGCTGGCAGTCTCAGATTTATCCATCAGACGGGCGAGGCGGATTATAATGCTGTGGGGGGCGCTTACCGCAATCAATGGAGTGGTTCTGAGGTATGCGCTTTTATCGATAACATCGCGGGAGCCTTTTCGCGTGCAGACCTGATCATCTGTCGCGCGGGCGCAGCTACAGTGGCGGAACTGGCTGCCGCAGGAAAAGCTTCAATTCTGATTCCTTATCCTTCGGCCACGGATCAGCACCAGCTGCAAAATGCCAGAGCGCTTGAACGCGCAGGGGCCGCCTGCGTGATCGAACAGAAAGACCTGAAACCGGAAATTCTGGTGGAATGTGTCATGGATATTCTCGGTGATTATGAGCGACTGGCCCAGATGGAACAGCAGGCAAGGAGTTTGGCAAGCCCCCTGGCTGCGTCCCGGATTGCAGATTTGATCGAAGAGTTGTGCGGGTATCTCAAAGGATCCCCCTCGCCGCTGATACCGTCAGCGGCGGATTGAGAGAAGTAGCTATGCTTGGAAAAGTTCGAAGGATACATTTTGTCGGTATTGGCGGCATCGGCATGAGTGGGCTTGCAGAGGTGCTGCTCAACTTGGGCTTCAGCGTGTCCGGTTCGGATATCAGGCGGACCCCTGTGACGGAGCGTCTGAGCCGGCTCGGCGCGCGAATTTCTGACGAGCACTCGGCGCAAAATATCGGTGATGCTGAGGTGGTGGTTGTTTCGTCGGCCGTGCCGTTAGTGAATCCTGAAATTGTCGAAGCGGCCCACCGGAAGATCCCGGTAATCCCTCGCGCTGAAATGCTGGCGGAATTGATGCGCCTTAAGTTTTGCGTGGCTGTCGCCGGTTCACACGGCAAAACAACAGTCACCTCCATGGTGGCTGTGATGTTGTCTGAGGGGGGCCTTGATCCCACAGCCGTCATTGGCGGGCGACTGGATGTCTTCGGTTCCAGCGCAAGAATGGGGAAGAGCGAGTTGATGGTGGTAGAGGCTGATGAGAGCGACCGCTCGTTTCTCTATCTGCTGCCGACCCTTGCCATCGTGACCAACATCGATCGTGAGCACCTGGATCATTACGGAGATCTGGGTGAGATCCAGGAATCGTTTGTCTCTTTTATGAACAAGGTCCCTTTCTATGGTGCGGTCGTCGTCTGTGTTGATCCTCCGTGGCAGACGGTGATGCAGGCGGTTATGCCACGGCTGCGCCGGCGGGTTATCACTTACGGAATCCAGCCGGGAGCAGATGTAACGACGCATGATCTGGAAATGCGATCGTCAGGATCGAGCTTCGAGGTTTCGGCCGCTGGCAAATCATTGGGGCGTTTCGAACTCAAGATACCAGGGCGTCACAACGTTCAGAATGCGCTTGCCGCTATTGCGGTAGGACGCGAGCTTGACCTCAATCAAAAGCAGATTCAGGAAGGACTGAAATTCTTCAGGGGTGCCGACCGGCGATTCCAAATTAAGGCTGAGGTTGATGGAATCACGATCATTGATGACTACGGTCACCATCCAACCGAGATCAAAGCAACGCTTGAGGCGGCCCGTTTGCGCGGGGCGCGCCGGGTTTGTGCCGTCTTTCAGCCTCACCGCTACTCCCGGACCAAGTTTCTGATGGATGAATTTGCCCAGTCGTTCGATGCCTGTGATCGTGTTTACATCCTGGACATCTACCCTGCCAGTGAGGCACCCATTCCCGGCATTACTTCGCAGAGGCTGGTTGAAAGAATGGGTGAACTCGGCTATACGCGTGCCAGGTATGCTGCATCCGAAGCTGCCGTGGTCGAGGAGATCCTTGCAGATCTGCGCCCCGGAGATCTTGTGCTGACAATCGGAGCCGGGAGCGTGTGGAAGATTAGCGATGCTTTGGCGAAGGCCGTCAACGACGGGGTGGAAAGTTCTGGCGCGATAAAAGCGTGACGCTTCTCTCGTTGGGACCTTGAATGGGCAATGACTTATATTTGGTACCCTGCATCTCGAACGAGGCAGGGATTTCTTGAGAGCTGTTATTCCTGGAGATGGCGAACCTGGTGAGTTTATCCAGGGTCTGAAAGTTGTTCAGATGAGATGGTGCCCCTTTTGCTTAAGGGCGCTGCATTCGGATGGTGGCCATGGTTGGCGCGGACGACGACGCAATGCCGGGTGAATTGGAAACTTCTTCTGAAACACCGTACATGCGGCGCTCACGCGCTATGGCGGTCCGCCAGAGCCGGTTCCCTCAAGGGTTCCGCCGCATAACCTGGTGGGCTGGAATCTTAGCCTTTATTCTTCTTCCTGTAGGGATTAGCGGATATTTGCTGGTTGGTTATCTTCTGAGTTCGCCCAGATTCCGATTGACCTCACCTTCGGATGTGATCGTCGAAGGGAATCATAATGTCTCGCGAGAGGAAGTGCTATCGGCCTTAGGACTTGCAGGTGGTACTACTGTGAAAGGAAGCAATATTTTCAGAAGCTCGCTGGAGCAGAGAGAGAAGCAAGTCGAGTCAATCCCTTGGGTGCAGTCCGTGACGATTGTAAGATCGTATCCTCACCGTCTGGCAGTTTATGTCCACGAGCGTGTTCCTGTTGCCTTTGTCGATGTGGGAGGACAGATCAAAATGGTGGACCAGGAAGGCGCTCTCCTCGAACCTCCGGAGAAGGGGCATTACGATTTTCCCATTGTTAAGGGTCTGAACTTCCAGGGTAACTCCGCCGACCGTGCCGCGCGGCTGAATCTTTACCACCAGTTCATGCAGGAAACGTCCGGGAAAATGTCGAGTTCCGGCTGGGTGATTTCCGAAGTGGACTTGGGCGACGCGAGTAACCTGAAAGCCCTTCTGGTGCAGGGAGGCCAGACGCTTCTTGTGTATTTTGGCCATACCGGCTTTCTAGAGCGGTTTGAAAACTTGATGACAGTCCTGCCACAATTGCGAAAGACGAACGCAAGCATTGATTCGGTTGACTTACGTTTCAGAAACCAGGTGGTAGTGAACCCGGCGGACCAGGATTCCGGCAGCGGCGTGTCCTCGGGATCGGTCGCCACCGGGAAGGCAAAGGGGATTTAGGAATTCATTGGCGCATAAAGAACAGGCATTAGTCGGACTTGATCTGGGAAGCAGCAAAACTTGCGCTATGGTTTGCTACCCCACAGCGACCGGAAAACTTGAGGTTACCGGACTGGGAGTAGCCGAATCCAAAGGATGGCGCAAGAGTCTTATCGTAAACCTGGACGCTGCGGTTCTCTCGATCAAAAAAGCTGTGGAGGCCGCCGAGTCGGCCGCGGGTATTCCAATCGCCGCGGCCTATGTGGGCGTGGGCGGAGCGCATATCCGGGGCGTCAATGCGCGTGGTGGCGTCACCATAGCCAGCCGCGGGCATGGCGTTGCTCGCGAAGATATTCGCCAGGTCATTCGCGCGGCCCAGAACATCGCCATACCTGACGACCGCGAACTGTTGCACGTCTTGCCCCAGGAGTTTCTGCTGGATTCTCAGGACGGCATCCGAGACCCGGTGGGAATGGTTGGAACGCACCTGGAAGCCAATGTCCACCTGGTGACGGCATCGACCCTGGCTTGGCAGAACGTTGTTACTGCGGTTAACCGGGCGGGCATCGAAGTGCCGGATAGCGGAACCGTCTTCGAGCCGCTTGCTTGCGCTGAAGCCTGCCTGAACCCGGACGATCGCGAACTGGGAGTGGTGTTGGTTGATCTTGGCGCAGGCTCTTCGGACCTGATAATTTATCAGCATGGCTGCGTTTGGCTGACAGCATCGATTCCCGTGGGGGGTGAGCATTTCACCAATGACATTGCCGTAGGGTTGCGCACGCCCATCCCAGAGGCTGAAAAGATAAAGCGCCTTTGGGGCAGGCAGGACTCGGGCATGGGAGAATCGTCGGCACTGGAAGTTCCCGGTGTGGGTGAACGTCCGGCACGCATTGTGAATTACGCCCGCCTCCGTGAGATCATCGAGCCGCGCGCAATCGAGCTGCTGGAGCTGATCAAGGCAGAGGTCGAGCCCGTGGACCGCGACAACCAGCTTGGTGCTGGAGTCGTTATAACTGGTGGCGGTGCAAAATTGGGCGGATTTGTGGCCTTGGCGGAACGGGTGCTGGGATTGCCGGTCCGTGTGGGTTTTCCCATGAACATGGAAAGCTCGGAAGAAGTGTTGCCAGACCCATCTTATTCCACGGTTGTCGGTTTGGTGGCATACGGAAAGCGGATGCGTCTGTTGCAGGACCATCAGAATAAGGGTCTGATGGGAAAAATCTGGGGAGTCTTGCGGGGCCCGACAAACTGATGGGTTGCCCCGGACATCTGGATTGTCAATAGTGGGAGTGAATATGGCAGACAACGGACATGCCGAAGAATTGCGGGTTGATTTTTCTGACAACATGCGGCGCGGCGCCAAAATCAAGGTATTAGGAGTGGGTGGTGGCGGCGGAAACGCCGTAAATCGCATGATTGCGGCCAATGTTGAAGGTGTGGAATTCATGGTAGCGAACACCGACCTGCAGGCCCTTGAAATGTCAAAGGCTCCGCTCAAGATCCAGTTGGGAGCGAAACTGACTAAAGGGCTTGGAGCAGGTGCTAATCCTGATATTGGCCGTGCTGCCGCGCTTGAAGATACTGACAAAATCGTGGAGGCCCTCGAGGGGGCGGACATGGTGTTTGTCACCGCTGGCCTTGGCGGAGGTACCGGTACGGGCGGTGCTCCCATTGTTGCAAGCCTGGCGCGGGAACTAGGAGCACTGACCGTTGGGGTCGTGACAAAGCCCTTTGCTTTTGAGGGACGCCGCAGAATGACCCATGCTGAATACGGGCTGTCTGAATTGAGCCAAGCAGTGGATACGGTGATCTGCATTCCCAATGAGCGATTGATGGAATTTGTGGATAAAGGAACCAGTTTCTTTGAGGCGTTCCGAATCGCCGATGATATTCTTCGCCAGGGCGTGCAGGGCATTTCAGACATCATCACGATCACCGGCATCATCAACCGAGATTTTGCTGACATCAAGACGATCATGGAAGGCATGGGGTACGCGGTGATGGGCACTGCCATCGGCCGCGGCGACAATCGTGCCGTTGACGCTACGAACCAGGCGATTGCAAGCCCCTTGCTGGAGGATGCCTCGATCAACGGGGCCCAAGGGATTCTGCTGAACATCACAGGATCGAGCTTGCTGACTCTGCACGAGGTCCACGAAGCCTCCACAATTGTCCAGAAAGCAGCCGCAGAAAACGCGAACATCATCTTCGGGGCGGTCCTCGATGAATCCATGGAAGACGCCGTGAAAGTAACGGTGATTGCTACCGGAATCAAATCTGAGAAGGTTGGCATCAAGCCGATCGCCGGCATTTCGCCTGCTCTCCGCACGGCGCAGGAGAGCGTGAAACTGCGGCGGGAAAAGCCTTCAGCCAGTTCTGAAGAACCAGCCGTCGAAAAACCGGGACCGCAGATTTCAGAAGACGACCTGGATGTGCCGGCGTTTATGCGACGCCCGCTTAGGCCCGAGAAAAAGTAAACTACGGCCGGTCCGCGCAAGGCAGGCGCAACTTCCAATGGCCTGCGATTTGGAAATAAAGAGCCGGCGGAGAGCACTGTGGAGGTTTGTCTTTTCCGTTTGCTTCGCCGCGAATTCCAGGCCCACGCCATGGGGCGTTCAGCCTGGGACTTTTTAATCTCATGAAAACTCACTCTTCTGACCTTGAGGCGGCTTATTCGGCGTGCCGCCAGATGGCGCGCCACCACTATGAGAACTTTCCTGTCGCTTCGCTCCTGGTTCCCCGCGACAAGAGAGACACGCTGGCCGCCATCTATGCTTTTGCCCGTTCGGCCGACGACTTTGCTGATGAGCCCGGGGTGGAAGGCCGCCTGGAGAAACTGGCGGAGTGGCGACGTAAATTGTACGCGTGCGCTGAGGGTAAAGCTGACCATCCAACCTTTCTGGCGCTCGGCGACACCATCCAGAGGCACAGCCTGAGTGTGAGCAATCTTGACAACCTGATCCGCGCGTTCGAAATGGATGTGACCGTCAGCCGCCATCAGAATTTTGAATCTCTCCTGAATTACAGCACCTGTTCCGCCAACCCGGTGGGGCGCCTGATGATGGAATTGTTCGATCACCGCGACCCGGAGCTTTTCGCGCTGTCGGACAACATCTGCACCGCGCTGCAACTCACAAATTTCTGGCAGGACGTCCGGATTGATCTCGAACGCGACAGGGTCTACCTGCCGGTCGATGACCTGGCGCGATTCGGCCTTTCGGTCGACATCCTGAAGCATTGGAAGCTTGAGAACAGCCTGCAGGCGGATTCTGAAATGGAAGAGCGTTGGCGCGGGCTGATGGCGCTTGAGTCGAAACGGACATGGGAATTGTTTGAGAAGGGCAAGCCGTTGCCCGAGCGTGTTGTTCCGCAGCTTCGCCGCCAGCTTCGCCTGACGTGGCTGACGGGGACGTCCATTCTGGCCCGAATTGAGGCTGTTGACTATGATGTGTTCCAACGCCGTCCCAAGCTGAAGGCATTCGATTTCGTGCGGTTGTATTTCAAGGCCCGGCGCCCTGTCAGCATTGAAACTGCAGCATGCGGCGAGGATGTTGCCGCCAACGCCGGGCGCAAGCATTGACTTGTTATCCGAGGGGGACGTTGAAAAACGCCCCCGACAACATTCCGATAAATCTCCTGATGTTCTATGTCTGATGAGATCCTGATTATTGGCGGCGGACTGGCGGGCCTTGCTGCCGGTGTTGTGCTGACTGAGGCCGGCCGACGCGTCCGCTTGATCGAGCAGAAACCCTACCTTGGTGGGCGCGCGCGTTCCTTCCGGGATAACGCCACGGGCTCCATTGTCGATAACGGCCAGCACCTCTTTATGGGCTGCTACCACTACACGCTGAAGTTTTTTGAAACCATCGGC
The DNA here is from genome assembly GCA_021787735.1 of Acidobacteriota bacterium. Taxonomy (GTDB): domain Bacteria; phylum Acidobacteriota; class Terriglobia; order UBA7540; family UBA7540; genus SCRD01. The sequence continues at coordinate 29,157 of JAJYLL010000051.1, forward strand.
ACATCTCAGACGGTCACCTTCGGTCCTCAACTTCACGTGCCTTTTTTGGATACGGCCACGAAGTTCACTGAACTCCGCTGTCCGGCTTTGCCGTCGCCGTGGCATCTGCTTTCGGGTGTCTTCCTCTCCAACAGTTTTTCGTTTGGCGAAAAACTGGATGTCCTGCGGATGGGCAGGGCCTTGCGTGCTGCAAAAGGCGCAGCCGGCAAAGCCGATGATCTGGACCATTTCACAGTCGAGGAATGGCTTGCCAGCCTGGGCCAGCGGGAAAGTCTGCGCCGCAACTTCTGGGATCTCATCTGCATCGGGGCAATGAATGAAGATCCGAAAATCGCCTCCGCTCGTCTCTTTAATCGGGTGCTGCGCCTGGCGCTGTTCAACTCTCCGCTCGATTCGCGCCTCGGTATTCCGAACATCGGATTGAGCGACTGTTACACGGGCGCTGCTGAGCACGCCATTACGGACCGCGGCGGAAGCGTCGAACTTCGCCGCGATGTGCGTGCGTTGCTGGTCGCGAATGGCGAATGCCGCGGTGTCAGACTGGCTGACGGGACTGCAATCGAGGCTCAAACGGTTTTGAGCACTGTGCCGTGGCACGTGCTTCCAGGACTGCTTCCCGCTGACACGTTCAGCCCGGGAACGTTCTTCTCGCGCATTCTCAATTTGCGCCAGGCGCCCATCATTTCGCTTTACTTGTGGTTTGACCGTCCTGTAACCCACCTGGAGTTTGTAGGACTGCGCGGTACAACCATCCAGTGGCTTTTCAACAAGGGCAAGATTCTCGGCACGGATGAGAATTACCTTTCGCTGGTTCTGAGCGGTGCTCACGATCATGTTACCCGTTCCAAGGAGGAGTTGCGGGAAGTTGCGCTCCAGGAACTAGGAAGTTTGCTGCCGGGGATGGCCGGGGCCCGGCTGACTCATTCACTGGTGATCAAAGAGCGATTTGCCACCTTCTCGCCTTGCGTGGGGGTTGACGCTTTCCGCCCGCCAGCCGTGACACCCGTTCGAGGGCTTTATCTTGCGGGGGACTGGACTGACACCGGCCTGCCTGCAACTATCGAAGGCGCCGTGCGAAGCGGCTATACTGCTGCGGAAGCCATACTTCATTCCAACTGAGGATTACGCCTGGCCGGCGGCTGCGGCCTGGCGCCTCTCGTAGAGAGGGAACTCCTCCGTCAGCGCGGTCACTTCCTTACGGACGCGCGCCAGCAGAGTTTCATTTTCCAGATCGCCCAGAACTTCGGCAATCCAGCCGCCGATCTTGCGCATCTCGGCTTCCTTCATGCCACGCGTGGTGACCGCGGGCGTTCCCACCCGGATTCCGCTGGCCACCATGGGAGGGTTGGGATCGAACGGAATGGCGTTTTTGTTGACGGTGATGCCGGCGTGCTCCAGGGCTTTTTCGGCCTGTTTGCCGGTGACGTTCTTTGAGAAAACGTCCACCAGCATCAGGTGATTGTCCGTTCCGCCGGAGACGATGCGGAATCCTTTGGTAGCGATGGTCTCGCACAGCACGCGGGCGTTTTCAACAATCTGTTTCTGATACTCGCGAAAGGCTGGCTGCAGCGCTTCGTGGAAGCAGACCGCCTTGGCGGCGATCACGTGCATCAAAGGGCCCCCCTGAATACCGGGAAAGACGGTCTTGTCGAGTGCCTTGGCGAACTCAGCCTTGCAGAAGGTGGCGCCACCCCGCGGCCCGCGCAGCGTCTTGTGGGTGGTCGTAGTGACAAAGTCGGCGTGCGGGAAGGGGCTGGGGTGCAACCCTGCCGCGACCAGCCCTGCGATATGCGCCATATCCACCATCAGCAGCGCACCAGATCTCTTGGCAATCTGGCCGAAGCGGGAAAAATCAATAATCCGCGGGTAAGCGCTGGCGCCGGCGACGATCAGTTTCGGCTTGTGATCCATTGCCAACTGCTCGAGTTCGCCGTAGTCGATGGTCTCTGTCTCTTTTTTCACGCCGTAAGGAATAATGTTGTACATCTTGCCGGAGAAATTCAGAGGGTGTCCGTGCGTCAGGTGCCCGCCGTGCGCCAGGTTCATGCCCAGCAAAGTGTCACCCGGACTGAGGACGGTCATGTAAACTGCCTGGTTGGCCTGTGCGCCGGAGTGAGGCTGGACGTTTACATGGTCGGCATTGAACAACTTCTTGGCGCGCTCAATGGCCAGCGTTTCTGCCACGTCCACAAACTCGCAGCCGCCGTAGTAGCGTTTGCCCGGCAGGCCTTCGGCGTACTTGTTGGTCAGCACGGAGCCGAGCGCCTCGAGCACCGCTTCGCTTACAAAATTCTCTGAGGCGATCAGTTCAAGCGTTCCGGCCTGACGACCGACCTCGCGGCCAATGGCCTGCGCTACCTCCGGGTCAACTTCGCTGAGGGGACGGGTCCGGGAAATCTGGGTCATGGTTTCTTCTCCAGCCTTTTTCGATTTGATTTGCGAGGCGTCTCTGAATCCTGCGCGAGCTAACTTTCCTGAATGAACATTCTATCGGAGGCGCACAGGCTTGGCAATTATCACTGGCTCTTCCGGAACTTGATACCGTTGCTGCGGTATTATACCGGCTTAGCGGAAGACGGTTCTCCGCACCAAATCCCGCGATGGGGGACCAAATCGCGCTCGCGCGTGCGGAGCAACAAGCTGAATTCGCCAAGGCCATCTGATGGCGCCGAGGGCCGGACTATGAGAGGCGTGAAGGGCTGCGGCAAGCGGCAGGGGATAGGCTAGTTGCAAGGCCGTTGACTGATTAAATTGTCTCCGGTTCGATTTTTGCCCATTATTTATTTTCAACAACATGGGCCGTTTCGTTTTTCAAAATAACATCTCTTTTTGTCCCATCTGTCCCCAAAAGCCAGAAAACTAGCGCCCCTTAGGAGGCCCCCCGGCTCTGCCGGGGTGGCAGTAGAAGTTTGACATTTGCAGGAGTCCATCGCGGAAACTCCTTAACGTGAGCCGCTGAAGCACACGAAAAGGAGATCCACGATGGACGAGAGAGAAAGCTTAAACCACACGCAGTGGGAGTGCAAATATCACGTGATTTTCATCCCGAAATATCGCCGGAAGGCTTTGTACCGGGAGTTGCGGCGGTACTTGGGGGAGGTCTTCCGCCGACTGGCGGAGCAAAAGGAGAGCCGGATTGAGGAAGGGCATCTGCTGCCCGACCATGTGCACATGATGATTGCGATTCCGCCCAAGTACGCGGTGTCGCAGGTGATCGGGTATATCAAGGGCAAGAGCGCCATCCATCTGGCCCGGACCTATGGAGAGAGGAAGAAGAATTTTGTGGGCCAGCATTTTGGGGCACGCGGATTCTTCGTGTCCACTGTAGGCAGAGAGGAAGAAGTCATTCGGGAATACATTCGCCGGCAAGAGGAAGAGGACAAGCGCCTGGATCAAATGGGGCTTTGGTAAGCGGCCACCCTCGGGTGGCCCCAGAACGACGGGGCCGCGTTAGCGACCCCCAATAGCCGCTTTGAGCGGCTCACA
>JAJYLL010000052.1 GCA_021787735.1 Acidobacteriota bacterium
GGCCGACGCTGCCTTTGAGTTTGCGGCTGCCAGAGTTAGTACGCACACCACGACAAGAGCCCCTGCCAGGGCGATTTTCCTGTACATCTCCTTCTCCTTTTCCTGCCGGGGACAGGCTCAGCTTTGGTCGGTGTTGAAACGGCTGGGCCGAATCAGCTCAGCAGAAGTAAATGTCAAGTCTAGGCCCACGCGGGCGCGAAGCGGCAGGGATTCTCGTAGGTTACGCTGTCTTAGTGAAAGAGGGCGAGAATCGTCGGGCCCGCAAAACTGCTGTGACATGTGAGATTTGATCCCTTTGGACCAAACCCTTCGCATCGTGTCATACATACCACCGGCAGGGCGGCAAAACAATATCAATCTGCCGCCAAGGCAGCACCCCTAAGGCGCGCCGTGGCCGTTGTAGATCTGAAATTCGCGGACGGCTGGCGTGTGAGGTGCCGCGACAATCTTCAATCGCACGCGGGCGCTGGTAACACTGGGGAAAATATCGATCACTTTGTGGCCGATGGATGTGCCTCTGTGGAGAGTTTGCCACTTGTTTCGGACCCATGCCTGCACCTCGTATGCTTCAATGTTCTGGCCGCGATTCAGCCATTCCATGGTGACCGTGCAGTCAAAAGTAACAGGCTTAGAGAATTTCACTTCCAGCGAAGCCTGATAAGTGTGTGGAGGGGCCATCCAGAAAGTGTCAGGATTATTGTCAAGCGCGGCACGCGCGTCGCCTCCAGCACTGGATGAAGGAACGCCTTCCAGCGCCAGATTGTGGCTGTAAATCCGTTGTAATGCCTGGCCGAACTCACGCAACCGGGCGGCATCGAGTGCGGGCAGCAGGCCTTGCTCATCGGGAGCTATGCCCAGCATCAACTGGCATCCGTGGCCCACGGAGTTGTCGTAAATCTTCAGCAGTTCGGGGACCGTCTTGAGCGTTTGTGCATCATTCGGGTGCCAGAACCAATGTAGCTTGTGGAGCGGCGTGTCACATTCGGCGGGACGCCAGCGCAGGTAGCCCGCGCGGTCTATCACGTCCCAGTTTTCTTCCGGCGCGTAACCATCCTCATTGCCCACCCATCGGATGTCGCCCCACTTCATGAACCCCACGTCGGCAAAGACCAGCGCGTTGGGCTGGTAAATCCGCAACTGGTGGAGATAATCCTTGAAGTCATAAACGTGGCCCGCGCTGCCTGCGCCGTCCAGCCAGAACTCCTCGATGGGGCCGTAGCGCGTGAGCAACTCCTGCATCAGCCCCTCATAGAATTTGTCATAAGCCTTGTTATCGCTGTAGGAAGGCTCGTGCCGGTCCCATGGCGATAGATAAATTCCAAACTTCAGCCCGTGCCGCCTGCAGGCTTCTTCCACCGCCTTCACCACGTCGCCGTGGCCGTTTTCCCACAGACTGCTGGCCACGCTGTATTTTGTCAACGGCGTTGGGAAAAGGCAGAAGCCATCGTGGTGCTTGGCCACAAAGACCAGGTACTTGGCCCCCGCCGCTTTTGCCGCTTCAACCCACTGATCGGGATTGAACTTTGTCGGGTTAAAAACTGAAGGGCTGACTTTTCCGCTTCCCCACTCCTTGTTTGTGTAGGTGTTAAGGCCAAAATGGACGATTACACCGAATTCAAGGTCCTGCCATTCAACCTGCTGCGGGCTGGGTTTCAGATCCACAAAGTTCTGAGACGTGGATCGCACCGGGAGCAAAAATGCGGAAATTGCGGCCAGGACCAGAATCGACTGAACAACCGGCGGGAGACGAATTCCCCTGAAAGCACAAATTCTGTCTTTTGCCGAAACGGCAAACGAAGAGAGCCAGTTTTCAATTCTCATGCCGGGAGTTATATCACGAATCGGACAGGGAGAAAAATCCGAGAGAGGCTTATGGGGAGCTACAATTCTCTCAGAGCCTGTGCGACAGGCTGGCGCGCGGCATGGATGGCGGGGAGCAAGCCGCCGACAATACCCATTCCCAAGGCGAAGATAATTCCGCCTGCCATCAGGTTCGGAGTGATCCTGAAGGCAAACGCCAGATGCGAAAAAGTCTGCCAATTCATGGCGCCCGTAGTGAAACCGTTAAGAGGCAGCACAGCGACACAGCCAATTCCCCCTCCGACAAAAGCGATCAGCAAGGCCTCTATCAGGAATGAAAACACCACCGAAGCGGCGCCAAAACCCAAAGCACGCATCACGGCGATTTCGCGGATGCGCTCGGCGACGGCGGAATACATGGTGTTGAGAGCGCCGAAGATCGCCCCGATGGCCATGACCCCCGCGACGAGGCCGCCCAGGATGGTGATCAGCCGGGTGAAGGTTTGAGACTGCTTGGCATAGTAATCAATTTCCCGGCTGACGTCCACGTTGAGGCGCGGGTCTTTGCTGACGGCATCCTTAAACTGCTGGAATGCGTCCGGCGAGGTAAGGTGGACGGTGACGGACTGGAAGACGTTAGCGGGACGCTTATAAACGCCATTGAGGACACGCGCGTCGCACCACACTTCGGAATCGAAGGCGGACCCTCCGGCGTCGAAGATTCCGCTGATGGTCCACTCACCGCCCCCGAAGCGAACCTTGTTTCCCACGCGCAAGCCGGCATAGGTCTTCGCAGCGTTACGCCCCACTACCAATTCGGCAAGGCCGGGGCGGAACATGCGGCCCTCGACGATCCTGACGTTCGGCCGGACTGTGAGGACGTTGGGTGAAACGCCGCGCACTTGCACATTGGCATCGGTTTGCGTCGAGCGAAGCGGAAAGGGAGCGATGACAACGACCTCAGAGGTAACAATTGGCTGGCCGTTCTGATGCGCCACGCCAGGTTCATCCTGGAGAATATTGACGTTGGTAAGCGAGAGGCCACTTTCCATTTCGGAATTTGCGCCGGCGCGCAAAATGATGGCATTGTCCGCGGAGCCGGAGGAGACCAGCGTGGCGCGAAATCCCTGCGCCAGCGCCAGCATGGCCACGAACACGCCCACGGTTCCGGCGATCCCCAGCACGGCAACGATGGCGGAGGTCCAGCGGGCCTTTGCGCTGCGAAAGTTATAGATGACGGGGATCGCTATCATCAAATTCTCCGAAGAGCGTTGGCCACTTGCAGACGCATGGCGCCAATACCGGGCAGCAAGCCGCTCAAGGCCCCAGTGGCCAGGGCAAAACCGATGCCCCCGGCAATCATGGACTTGGATAAGACGAGGTTCGGCAGCAAGCCGTTCAGGGCAATGGCAAGCGCAGGAACGGCAAGCGTGGCCAACCCGAGTCCGAGCACCGCACCTACAAAGGCAATCGCCATTGCCTCGGCGAGAACCAGGATGAGCACTGTGCCGTTTTTGAACCCGATCGCCTTGAGGATGGCAAGTTCTCCCGTGCGTTCGCGCACAGAGATCGCCATGGTGTTGCCAGTCACGAGAAGCAGGGTAAAGAAGACCACGCTTCCGATGCTGAGAATGAGGAATTTAATGTTACCCATCTGATTAACCCAACTCGCCGCGAATTGGGATTCGGTCTCGGTCTTGGTTTCGTAAGGGGAGTTGGCAAACTCCGCGTCAATGGCTTTCCCGACGCGAAGCGCGGCGTCCGGCGAGTCGAGCTTGACTTCATACCATCCCACCATGTCTTTGAAGGTAGGCGGCACATTCTGTTCAAAGTATTCCCACTGGAACCAGAATTGAGATTCGTCGTCCGTCTGCTGCAAGCCGTGATAGATTCCGTCAATGTTGAATTGCCAGGCCTGGCCGCCTAAGTAAGCCGGGGCCCTAATTGCAATGCGGTCGCCGACCTTCCACCCAAAGCGCTCCGCCGTTCGAGCACCCACAATCGCACCCTGCCGGTCCTTGAGAAAAGTGTCCCACTGGCTATCGGGAACAACAAGCTCCGGAATGACCTTGCGCTGGTTTTCCGGATCAATCACGAATTGCGGAAAGAAGTTTTTCGGGTCCTGATAAACCCCGCCAAACCAGTTGTTGTGCGTAACGGCCTGGACGCCCTGAAGGACAGCAATCTTGTCGCGATAGGAAAGAGGGAGAGGCTGAATGATCGATACACGATTGATTGTGACCAAACGACTGGCGCTCGCAACGTCCGTGCCCCGCGTAAAAGCCTCTCTCACGACGGCGAGGAAGGCAAAAAGAAAAAGCGCCACGGTAAAGGAGCCAAGTGTAAGAAACAGCCGCGCTTTCCTGCGGAACAAATTGGCTTGAATCAGGCGACGGAATTTCATGCTTCAGCTCCGGCCGCGACGTTTTGGCCTTTCTTCGAGGCTTCCACCAGCACTCCCTTTTCCAAGTGGAGCAAAGTGGGGGCCCGCGCCGCGACGATGGGATCGTGCGTAACCATCAGTACAGTCTTGCCATGCTGGCTGACAAGTTCTTCAATGAGCGCCATGATTTCGTCGGCGCTGCGGCGGTCGAGGTCGCCCGTCGGTTCGTCGCAGAGCAAAAATGTGGGATCGGAAACAATAGAGCGGGCGATGGCCACCCGCTGCTCCTGCCCGCCGGAAAGCTGCCGCGGATAATGATGCATGCGATCGGCAAGCGCCACGATGGAAAGCGCTGTTTCAACATGCTGGCGGCGCTCAGATTTGGAAAGCCGCGTCAGGAGCAGTGGCAGTTCGACGTTCTGAAATGCCGTGAGAACCGGAATCAGGTTGTACATCTGGAAGATGAAGCCAACGTGGCGAGCACGCCATTCGGTAAGCTTGCCGGAAGACATGTGGGTGATCTCATCACCCGCCACGGAAACTGTCCCTGCACTCGGAACGTCAAGGCCACCCAACAGGTTGAGCAAGGTCGTCTTGCCGGAGCCGCTCGGTCCCATGAAGGCTACGAAGTCCCCCTGATCCACGTCGAGGTTGAGACCCTGCAGCACTTGAATCTGCTCCCCCCCGCGTTGGTAGGCCTTGTTGAGGCCGCGAACCTGAATCAGAGCACTGGAACTGCCATTATTGCTGACGCTGGCCATCGCTTGCTCCTATTGCCGGATTTCAACCTTCATTCCGTCCTGCAGATTTCCGGGCCCTCGCACTACGAGCTCATCACCTGGATTGATCCCACCCATGACTTCGATATTGTGCGATACAGTTCGTCCAAGAGTAACGGTGCGGCGCTCAATCTTCCCGTCGCGCACGGCGAAGACGTAGGATCCGGCACCCACCCCGCGCACAGCGGCTTGCGGTATGATCGCCCGGGCGGTCGGCCCTTGAGGTTTCGCTTTCTTCACCGAATCCTTTTCGCTCAGGAAGGCCACCTTCACGCCCATATCCGGCAGGATTTTCGGATCCAGTTTGTCGAACGAAATCCGGACCTTGACAGTTCCCTTATCCCGGTCGGCTGTGGGAATAATGGTGCGGACGTGCGATGGAATGCGCCAATCAGGGTAGGCGTCAAGCGTGGCCATAACTTCCTGTCCAGGATAGACCCGTGCGATGTATGCCTCGTTGACATCCACCTCGATTTCATTCGAATTCATGTCCACGATGGTCGCGATGCCGGTCCGGGTGAAACCACCGCCGGCGGAAATCGGGGAGACCATTTCACCCACTTGAGCGTCCTTGGAAACAACAACGCCGCTAAACGGTGCATGGATAATGCAATTGTCCACGCCCTGCTGAGCTTCAAGCACTCGCGCTTCGGAAGCGGTCACTTGATCCTTTGCCAGAAGAATTTTGGCCTTCAGGCTGTCCACGTTCGTGCCCGCGGTGTCGAGCGCCTCCTGGCTCTGGACTTTCTGGGCAAACAACTCCTGCGCACGGTGAAGTTGGATCATTGCGTACTTGAGCTGGACTTCAAGGTCGGCGATCGCCGCTTGGGAAGCGTTGCGATCGGCGATGGCAGCGTTTAGAGCACGCCTGGCATCCGAATCATCGAGGGTTGCGAGGAGCTGGCCTTCCCTTACGTTCATCCCCTCGTCGAAAAAAACTCCAGTGACACGCCCGGTGATCTTTGCGGCGACTGTCGCTCGCCGCCGGGGCGTTACATAACCGCTGGCGTTGAGTAGGGTTTCCGCCTGTGGATCGTTTGCCGGTAGCGCGGCGGCGACCTCCACCGCAGGTGTCTGCTTGTGGAACGCCAGAATGCCCCCGAGAACGATAATCAGCACGCCCAGAGAAGCTGAGAAGATCCGCAGAACTTTCCCGCCTACACTCTTCGAGCGGGCTGAGTCGTGGATCTTGAGCGATGAGAGGTCAGCGGTTGGCATAGGAATTATGAACGCTCCGATGTTTTCTTAAACTTCCCGGAAGAGGGGCTATTGCCCTCCTGCGCGACGGCCCGCATCCCTGCCAGGGAAAATTGAATAACCTGATCTGCCACAAAATCAATGATGTCGGGAGTGAAATGTCTGCCCGGAACCATGCGCTCCGCCACCGGGCCTGTCAAGCCTGTGATCTGGGATTGGATGCACCCGACGCAAATGCCCACTCGCGGATCGGCCGGCGGCAGGCCCGTCAACTCGCTTATCAGCGCCGCCACTTGGGCGGAATTCGGTCGAATCGCCTTCTCAATAATCAAGTCGAATGCGGGACTCGGGTCAGCCATCTCGCGTGCCATTAACTTGCCTGCGCGGCAGGCTTGTCCATTGCTCAGAACCTGCTCCATGAACGTTCGAACATAGTGGCCAAATCTCTCCTCAGCCGAAATGCCGGGATTTCCCTCATGGGCCGTTTTGGAACCCTCGTGCATGCATTCGATGGCCCTCATCAGGACTTCCTGATATAGCCCCAGCTTGTCCCGAAAGTAATAGTTCACCGCGGCAACATTAGCCCCGGCAGCCCGGCAAATATCACGGACTGTTACGTGGTTGTAACCATGCTCAACGAAGAGGTCTCCGGCTGCTTCCAGCAGCCTTTCTCTCGTCTGTTGGTCGTTTGTTGCGGTAACCGTTGCCACTTTAAGACTCCCGTGCTATAAAACAGTCGTATTAAACATATGTATACAACAAGCGTTTGATTGCTGTCAAGCAAGAAACTTGAAAATGAAAGCCCGCACCTTCGTATCTTGGATGTGCGGGAGGCTTGCCTGCCAAAAACAAGTCCACGCTGCGAAAAGGAAGCAATGTTTTATTGGACAAAGGCCTTTTATCTTTTCTGCCGGTGTCATAAGTTGGTAATTCGGGGTGGCTAGCCAATGTTTATGCAACCCCTGACATCCACGGGTTCCAGCGGGCCCTGTTCGAACCGTTTTACTCGTACTGAACGAGCTTTGGAACTTTCAACGATATGAATGATCAGCGGGAGACAAGATGAACCGTCGGCATTTTCTCAGGAATCTGAGCGCTGGCCTGGGCGCAGCAGGGATCGCGGCATCATCAGGGCTTGGCTCTTCCCTGCCCGATGCTGAGTCTGCCTCAACGAAATCACGCCCCAACTTTGTGTTTCTGATCTCCGATGACCAGAGTTACTCGGGCATGGGTTGCAACGGAAACCCTGCCGTCCACACGCCGAATATCGACCGTCTGGCACGTGAAGGATTGCGCTTTGAACGTTGTTTCGCGGCGTCACCTTCATGCAGCCCCAGTCGTTCCGCGATTCTGACCGGTGAGTCTCCTCACGAGACCGGAACCTCCCGATTTCGGTCCCCAATGCCCGCCGCGCAGAAGACCATCCTGGAATACCTGAAGCCGGCCAGTTACTACACGGCCGCTTTTAAAAAGGTCCACCAGGGAACTGAGTTCTGGAGTCGCTGGGACTTCAAAGGTCTCCATAAACCCATCCGTTCGTTTTTCGAGGCTCGGCCGAAGGACCGCCCGTTTTATTTGCACATAGGCTACCACGACCCGCATCGACCGTATTTGCCGGGCGAGCGCTATCCGGAAAAGAACCCGCGGTCATCAATTAACGTTCCGGGATTTCTGCCGGATACTCCGGGCGTGCGAAAAGACATCGCACACTATTACGAAGCCATCGAGCGGCTGGACGTGAACGTGGGCAAGCTCCTGAAGCTTCTCGATGAAAACGATCTGGTGGAAAATACACTGGTCATTTTCACCAGCGACCAGGGAATGTCATTCGCGGGAGCCAAAGGCACGTTGTACGATTCCGGGCTCCATGTTCCCATGATTGCTCGCTGGCCGGGCAAGATCAAGCCAGGCCGCGTGTCATCTGATCTGGTTTCACTGATCGACCTGGCGCCAACATGGTTAGAAGCCGCAGGACTACGAGTGCCGAGGGTAATGGACGGCAAAAGCTTCCTTCCTCTGCTACTAGGCAGGCACTTCCAGCCCCGCGAGGCTATCTACGCCGAGCGGAATTTTCACACTCATCTGGACCTGATCCGCTGCGTGCGCACCAATCGATACAAATTGATCCAAAACTATATGCCCGAGATTCCCTACCTGCCGCTCAGCGACATCGGGCGTTCCCCAAGCTGGCATTCCATCGAACATCTTGCCCACGAGGGGAAGCTTTCGCCAGCGCTTTATCAACGCTATTTTGGAAGGCCTCGCCCGCATGAGGAGTTTTACGATTTACAATCGGATCCGGATGAATTGGAGAATCTTGCCGGCGATCCGAAGTACAAGACAGAGCTGCTACATTTGCAAGAGCTGCTCAGCAGGTGGATGATTAAGACGCATGACTTTCTGCCTCCGCCTCTCCAGATGCCCGATCTGGATCTTTTGATGGAGTGAAGGGTGCCGACGTCCGATTGTTCATCTGAGATAAGAACGTGCGTTCTCGTGGACTTCGGGTACAATCATCGCTCGGAGGGAGCGGCAAGATCGGGACATGGTTATGTGCAACGGAAGGCAGAGTCACCAAACCGCAGTGCCCTGGAGAGCAAGGCATGGTGGAACATTGCCGGGGCCATTTAATTTTTCTGGCCCTTCAATGCAACGTATGAATTTGAAATAAATCAATCGTCCGACGACGTTTTGCGGGGTTCTATTTCACCTTATGGAGGGGCGATGGAACTATATCCCAAGGTTTATCAGATCCAATCACTCTACGGCGGCCGAAACCTTTTTCAGTATCTGTTTGTCGGTGACAATGTTGTATTAGCGGATACCGGGACCGCCTCGACACCCGAAACAACTATTTTCCCCTTCTTTGACAAGGTGAAGCTGAAGCCTCAGCAGTTGATGCTTGCCGTAACGACGCATGCCGATCTCGACCACCAAGGCGGCAATGACGCCATCAAGCGGATTTCGCCCGGAACAATGCTCAGTTGTGGAGAGGCCGACCGCGAACTGGTGGAAAATCCCGAGTCGCTTTACGGCCAGCGGTACAACTTCCTCAAAGATGATCACGACGTGGGATTTGAGGGTGATCCTTCGCCTGACGCGGGGCGGCACCGGTACATGGACGTGACCTTCACCGGCGGAGAGCGAATCCATCTAGGCGAGAACTGGTGGTTGGAAGTGCTTCACGTTCCCGGGCATTCGCAGGGCCATCTGGCCCTCTACGATCCAGTATTCGGAGCGCTGTTTGCGGGGGATGCCGTACAGGGGCGTGGCTGCCCTAAAGCCACCGGAGAGATGGGCATCCCGGTCACCTACTATCACGTGGACACTTATCTTTCGACGATCCGCCACTTCGAACGCCTGCCCCTCAGCGTCCTCTACACCGGCCACTGGCCGGTGATGAGGGGAGAAGAAATCCAGGACTTCTTTTCTGAATCGCGCCACACCGTGGAATTTGTGGACCGCGTGATCCTGCGAAGACTGCAGAAACACCCCTCCGGGCTGACAATGAAAGAACTGATCAATGAGGTGGCCGAAGCAGTAGGCGATTGGCCTGACGACGGCGTCTTCCTTGCCATGTTCCCGATCAAGGGCCATATGGACCGTCTGGTGCAGCAGGGCAAAGCAAAGCTGGAGGTCGGCAGCCGCCCGGCAAAATGGGTCATTGCATAAGGCTCGAAGACAGTTTGTGGAGCGCCGCGACAGCCGGCGTTCACCGGTTGTATTTTGGCGTTACTCCCCGCAAACGTCTCCAGACGTCATCGCACTTTTCAAGCACGTCGCTTGAAAGGCGAGGGCCCTCGCACGCTTTCAAGTTTTCTTCCAGTTGCTCCAGACGCGAAGCACCCAGGATGACGGAATCAACCTGCTCCCGGCTCAGCACCCACTGCAGAGCCAGCTCCACAAGCGTCTTCCCCGCATCGCGCGCGACCGCCTTGAGTTCTTCCACAGCGGCAAAATCATCGTCGTGCCAGTAACGATCCAGATACATCTTGTTTCCATCAAAACGAGAACCCGCCACCGGATTGCCTGCCGGCGATTGCTTACCCGTCAGCAACCCGCCCGCGAGCGGATTGTAAGGCACCACGGCCACACCGTACCGCCTGCAGAACGGCAAGTATTCATCTTCGATAGCGCGGGCCAGCAGGTTATACATGGGCTGCGAAATGAACGGCGGCTTGTATCCGCTCTCGTTTGAGATGCAATGAATTTCCGCGACCTGCCACGCAGCGTAGTTTGAAACTGCCGGGCATCTCACCTTCCCTGCCTTGACCAGTTCGTCCATGGCCGCAAGCGTTTCTTCAACGGGCACATCGTAGTCAGGCTGATGCAGATAGTAGAGATCAACGTAGTCGGTCTGGAGGCGCTCCAGGCTGCGATCAATCGCTTTGTGGATGGCCGCGCGTGAAAGTCCAGACTCATCCGGGCTGTCACCCATCTTGCCGCGAACCTTGGTGGCCAGAACAACCCTGTCCCGGCGCCCCTTGAGCAAGTTCCCTACGATCGTTTCAGACAGCCCTTTGTTATAAACATTTGCGGTATCGATGAAATTGACGCCGGCATCCAGACAGAGATCGATCAGTCGGCCCGCAACGGTCTGGTCTGTCTGCGAGCCAAAGGTCATGGTGCCAAAAGAAACGCGCGACACCTTCAAGCCGGTATTGGGCAGAGTGCGATAGTCCATTCGACCTCCTGAAGTGCGGATAATTGTTTTCAAGCAAAAGAAACCGAGGCGTGCAGGGGACGCGCGGTTCCTGAATGTGAAAAATTGTGGCGGCCGCTAACTGAAGATAGCTTCCTGGCCCGTGACCAATATTCCACTTGAGACAACGCCGTCGCTTATGTGGGTGCTTTGACAAGCTGCATATGGCTTACACAGCTATACGTCAATGCCTCGAACAGCGCCAGACAACAGACCACGCTCTTGCAGGAAAGGCTGACCTGAATTTGCCGGCGCGCTTATGCCCTGACCTGCGAAATACGGCGAATCAAGTCATTTTGCTCGTCCATGTTTTCGGCGCCAATCGTCATGGCATCCAGAACACCGAGTGACAGCGCGAAAGACAGGGCCTCATCCTGGCGGGTCCGCATATCGCCCTGGCCAAGGATCTTCATTCCCACAACGCCCTTGCCCGACTGCTTCATCTGGCGCAGTACACCGGTAACGGTGGCGGGATAGGCATCCATGTGCGAGCCGATCGGGTTGATTCTTGCAAGGTCCACATCCACCCATGGCGACGCGGCCGCAGCGCGCAGGGCGCCGATAGTATGACAGGAACAGCCGTGAGCGCGAATAGCTCCCTTCTCTTTCGCCTCCGAAAGCACATCCATGGTGCGGCGAAAACGCGTGGTCCAGTCGGGCTCGGTCATGTCGTGCATCAAAACGATGTCGATATAGTCGGTCTGCAGATCGCGCCGGAAGCGATCAATGTCGCGCCGCATTCCTTCCGGATCGCGTGTATCAGATTTCGTAAGCACGGTAACCTTTTCCCGCGGCAGACGCTTGAGAGCGCGCGCCACGGCGGGATGCGACCCGTAAGCATCGGCCGCATCAAAAAACCGCAGGCCGCGCTCGTAGCCGTGGACCAGCAGGTCCGAAAGCCCGTCTATTCCGAGGCGCGTCTGATGCGAGTGGCCCGCATAACCGACCGTACCCGTGCCACACGCCAGACGGCTGGTTTGAATTCCGGTCTTGCCAAGCGTTATCGTATCTGCGGCACTGAAGGTTCTTGCCGGAGCATCGAGAACGGCTGCGCCCGACAACCCACGGGATGCCAGCCACAATGCACCGACGCCACTTGCGGCCCGGGTGAAAAACTCACGTCGTTTCATGGAACCACCCCACAGGCCAAAATTGAGAAACACTTTTCCCGGCTTCTCTCAACTCTATCAATGAAGGTCATCGTTTGCAAACCGGAGGTGTGCAACTGAAAGCCTCGGCCACACCTCACGAATAAGAGTCGCCGCCTGCGGAAGCGACCCGGTCCACACTTCCAGGTCCTGTGCTGTGGTTCTCTTGCCAGGGTCTCAGTCCACCAGTTCAGTCCGAGTTTCTTCCTTTGGCCTTGGAGGACGAATGCCCAGATGCTTCTGGATGTCCGTTATGATCTGTTTGCCGTGAAAGCGTCCGTTTTCAATAAAAATCTCGTTAGTGTGGCGCCCGGAAATGACGACTCCGGCAAGATAAATTCCCGGGACGTTGCTTTCGCGAGTCTTCGTGTTGCAACTAGGGCGTGAAGTCCTGGAATCAACCTCGATGCCGACCCGATGCAGAAAATCGAAGTCAGGGTGGTAGCCGGTCAAGGCGTAAACAAAGTCGTTTTCAATACGGATCCGCTCACCCTGCGTGGCCTCGATCCACACGGCATCCTGCGTGATCTCCTTAACCCGGCTCTCCATATACGCACGGATGGAACCTTCCTTGATACGGTTCTCGATATCCGGGCGAATCCAGTATTTGATGTGCCGGCTGAGTTCAGGCTCGCAGTGGACAATGGTGACCTCGGCCCCGTGGCGGAACAGGTCGAGAGCCGCAATCGCCGCTGAATTTGCTCCGCCAACCACCACCACTTTTCTCTGATAGGAGGCGTGAGCATCGCCATAGTAGTGCGAGACTTTAGGCAGTTCTTCCCCCGGCACGCCAATCAGGTTCGCGATGTCGTAATAGCCGGTGGCGATGATCACCTTCTGGGCACGGTAGCATTTTTGTTCGCCATCCGATGCACTGGCGTGGATTTCAAAGTTCCCGTCTGAACCGATGACGCCCACCACGCGCTCCTGAAAGTGCACGGGAACGTGATAAAACTCGGTAACCCCGCGATAATACTCGAGCGCTTCGGCGCGGGTAGGCTTCAAGTTCACACTGGTGAACGGAATGTCGCCGATCTCCAGGCGCTCGCGCGTGGTAAAAAAGGTCATCCCCGGCGGATAACTGAAAATTGAATTGACCAGACATCCTTTCTCAACTACCAGAACGCTGAAGTTACTTTTTATCGCTTCAATCGCACAAGCCAGGCCTGTCGGTCCCGCTCCTACTACAAGAACATCCAGCACATCTTCCATTCGTCATTTTCCTTTCCTCACAAAGCTTGCCGCTTAGTCCTCGAAATTGTTTAGAAGCGGCCGTGCTCCGTTCGACGCCCACCGTAGTCCCCCGCCAGAATGTGCCGTCCGGAGGCGCGAGCACGCCGCAACCAGTAAATCCAAGCGCGAATTTCCCACCCACTGTCCAGAGTAACGATTGTTTCCTTCCGCACGAACTCATTGAATTCCGGTTTTAAAGGATCGACTTCCCTATACCGATCAAGGACCTTGAAGGCCATCGCGCGTGGGGAAGCCGGTAAACCTCGCCGGAAACAAATTCCCCCTCGTTCGCATTCTCAACCGCCCCGGAATATTTGCCGAGATCGAAGAGCCGGCCACGAACATGCCTTCCGGCTAAGCAGCCGGGCGTGCAACCTTTGCAGTATTTGGTGGGAAGGAAATCCTTTGCGCAAAGTACCGTATACGAAAAGCAGCGCGCCGGATGCAGCGTCCTGCCTGTCTTCGCAATCCATTTTGACCTGCTCCGGGCTCTCGCAGGCGACCGTGCCGGGCCAAACGGACCGTCCCACCCTCTCAATGGAAGGCCGGCATAATGCCGCCTCCCACTCACGGAACCGGCAAGGCGGATTAAAGGCCCATCCAGTCGCGCCGGGATGTGGTCGGCAAGCCGGTCAGACTTCCTTCTCGAGTTCTTCCAGGACGCGGCGCAAGGTAGCAATGACATGCTCGCGGGGCACATTGCCTCTTTTGAATTGCAGCGTCAGCTTGAAATCCTTGGTCGGCGGGACGTAGCTGAACGATCCGTTGCGAGGCTTGTTTCCGTGGTTGCGCTCCTCGCGGGCCTCGTCGCGATTCAGGGTCCCCTGGGCAAAGCGCCGGATGACGTCGCGCATTCTCGCCTCAGTCGGTTGGCGGGCCACCTGGAGAAGCTGTGACTTGGAAACCACCCCGCCTTCAATGCACACCGCCTTGATATCGTCGGGGATAATGCGCAGGGTGAGCAGTTCAGTGACCGAGGTGCGCGATTTCCCGATCTTCCTGGAAATCTCCTCATGCGTCAGTCCGAAGCGGTCGCCGAGCGCCTGCACACCGTCAGCCTCTTCAAATGGTGTGAGGTCTTTCCGCTGGATATTTTCAATCAGCGCCAGTTCGAGCGTCTCGCCATCGTCAACATTCTTTTCGATGCACGGTACCTCTGCAAGGCCAGCCATACGCGCCGCATAGTAGCGCCTCTCACCGGAGATAATCAGATACTTGCCCGATTCAGGGTTCTTGCGGACCAGCAAGGGCTCAAGGACCCCTTTTTGGCGGACCGATTCCGCCAGTCCTGTCAAATCTCCGCGTTCCTTCCGCGGCTGGTCGGCATAGGGCTGGATATCCTCCGTGGCGATCATGCGCCCGATCGCCGCTCCGCTCCGCGAAATGATATCCTCGACGTAATGCGCGCTGTGGCGCATCTGGATCGCTAGCGGTAATCCCGCACGTCTAACCGACACGTTGCAGTACCTCCTTCGCAAGACTGGCGTACTCTTCTGCACCGGAAGATGTCGGAGCAAAGCTGAAGATCGTTTCCCGGTAGGCCGGGCTTTCTTCCAGCCGCACGTTCCTGGCAATCACCGTGTTAAACACTTTCGGTCCGAACACTTCCTGGACCTGCCTGTGAATGTCGCGCGCCAGGTTTGTCCGCTTATCGTAAAGCGTGATCAGGACTCCCAGCAACTGGAGGTCCGGGTTGGGCCGGGCTCGGATCCGTTCCAGCGTTTCCAGTAGGTCATCGGTGCCTTCCAGCGCGTAATAGGAGGCCTGGATAGGAACGATCAGGAACGTTGCGGCCACGAGCGCGTTCACGGTAATGATGCCGAGCGCCGGCGGCGTATCAATGACGATCATGTCAAAATCGTCGCGGACAGCGGAAATTGCGTCTTTCAACCGGAAAGGGGCGTCAAACTGGCCAACCAACTGGGCCTCCAGCTTGGCAAGTGAAATGCGCGAAGGAACAAGGGAGAGGTTCATCCACCGGGTGGGTTTCACAACGTCAGACAGTTTCCGGTTGCTCTCGGCAAGAACATCGTAGACAGAACCATCAACGTCTGCAGGATTGATAAACGTTAGTGTGCTGTTGGCCTGAGGGTCCAGGTCGACCAGAAGGGTTCTCTGGTTATTGAGCGCCAACGCGGCGGCCAGATTGATTGCGGTTGTAGTTTTGCCAACCCCTCCCTTCTGGTTGGCAACAGCTATGACTCTTGCCACTCCACAACTCCGGCTGACGCAGGTTGGAGTAATGACCGGCCGCTCCGCGGAGGATACGGCCATCACTGCCTTCAGTTGCTACATCTTATACCGACCGATATCGTCATCGTTAAGGTTTTCCAGCCACTTGCGAAGTTCGTCATTGTTGACCTTGTCGGTTCCGGCGCTGGACACCTTTGAATTCTTCAAAACTTCGTCCTCTACAAAGATCGGACAATCCACGCGCAAAGCCAATGCCAAGGCATCGCTTGGGCGGGAATCAATCGAAAAGGTCTCGCCATCTTTTTCAAGCCAGATGAGGGCATAGAAGGTGTCATCCTTCAGTTCGTTGACAACCACCTTCCTGACCTGTGCTTCAAGGCCCAGCAAGAGGTTTTTCAGCAGGTCGTGGGTCATGGGCCGTGGGGTCGTAACTTTCTCGATCTCCAGGGCAATGGCGTTGGCCTCGTATATCCCCACCCAAATTGGAAGTACAGATGAACCATCAATATCCTTGAGAATGACAATCGGCATGTTGGTTACAGGGTCCATCATCAAGCCACGAATTTTGACCTCGACTTCCATAGTGCATCCTCCCGGCAGCCTTGCGAGTTAGTGTTCTGGCTGCGACTGGCTAAAACTTCCACTCCTTCGCGGAACCTCCAGCATCCTCAGTCACCCGCTGGCCGACCAGGCTGTTTGGTCCCGATGCTGTCACCTTCGCCGTCATGTAACTGCCTACCCATGAAGGTTCACCAGGGAAATTGATTATCCGGTTGCTGCTTGTCCGCCCCACGGCTTGCCCCAGTTTCGGATGGAACCCCTCTACCAGAACTTCGTACTCCTGCCCCAGACAGCCCCGGTTTCTCTTGATCTGAATCTCGCGTTGTTTGTCCTGCAGAATCAACAGGCGTCTGCCTTTCTCTTCCTCAGGAACGGAGTCCTCATAATGGCCGGCGGCAGTTCGTGGACGAGGGGAATACTTGAAGGAGAAAACCTGGTCGTAGCCGACTTCGTCGAGCAGGCTAAGCGTCTGTTCAAAATCGTCAAGGGTCTCATTGCAGAAACCCACGATGATATCCGTCGAAATGCTAATATCACGCATAGCGTTGCGGATGTAATGAATCTTTTCAAGGTACTCTTCGCGAGTGTAGGTCCGCAGCATGCGTTTCAAAACAGCGTTCGAACCCGACTGTGCAGGCAAGTGGATCTGATCACAAAGGGCCGGGTGGCTGTCGATGGCATCCACGATCTCTTTGGTGAAATCACGCGGGTGAGAGGTGGTGAATCTGACGCGCCGTACCCCTGGGACCTCAGCCATGCGCGAAAGCAACTCGGCGAAGCTCATCCTCAATGGTGACGGGTCCCGGTAAGAGTTGACCGTCTGCCCGAGGAACTGAATCTCGGTAAAACCCTCATTGGCCAGGCGTAGAGCTTCAGCAAGAATCTTGTCGGCTGGACGACTACGCTCCGCTCCCCGCGTCACCGGCACCACGCAATAACTGCACGCCTTGTCGCACCCTTCGATGATGGTGATGTAAGCGCGAAAACGATTGTCGCGCCTCGTCATCTCTGTCTCAAAACAGTCTTCCGTGTCAAGGCCAAGCCCGGTAACGCGCTTGTGACCGGCTTCCAGTTCTTCCAGCAATTCAGGGAGTTTGGGATAACTGGCAGAGCCGCACACCAGGCTCACGTGCGGTGCGCGCTCAAAGATGTTTTCCGCTTCCTGTTGTGCAACGCAACCCAGCACGCCGAACACTTTGCGTTCACCACCACCGCGCTTGCGGAAAGCTCCAAGGCGGGAGAAAACTTTCTGCGCAGCCTTCTCGCGGATGCTACAAGTGTTGTAAAAAATGATATCCGCGTCCTCGGGCGTTTGGACGGGTCGGTATCCACGCGCCATCAGGACACCAGCCACCTTCTCGGAATCGTGAACGTTCATCTGGCAACCAAACGTTTCAATATAGAAAGGCTTGCCCTCGGCATCAAACCCGGAGGCAGGATCAGGTTGCGTATTTCCGCATTTAACGCGCCCCTCAGCACCGGAAAGGATCGGAAAAAGTTCACGACTCATCAGGAAAAATTCTGCCTCACTTCGTTCAGTATATCTTGAGACAGTTGCCTTTGGGTAGCAGAGTAGTTCCGCGCCACGCTTTTCATTCTGCCACGAGAATTGACCAAGCTTCCAAATTTAAGCCGCGGCATGTTTCAGCATCGTCAGCGCGTGCTTTAAAACGGCATCGGTCACCTGCGATCCGGAAAGCATCCGCGCCAGTTCGCGCGCGCGATCATTTTGTCCAGCCAGGTGCGTGACACGAGTATGCGAGCGGCCGTTGCGCTCAAACTTTTCCACGTAGTAATGGTGATCGGCAAAACAGGCAATCTGAGCAAGGTGCGTAACGCAAATCACCTGGGACGACTGCGCTAGACGCTTCAGCCGTTGCCCTACGCTTTCGGCAACACGGCCGCCGATGCCGGTATCGACCTCATCAAAAATAAATGTGGGATTGGACCTGTTCTTGCCATTTGTCCCATGGCTGAGCCGCTCACTGCCCAGCACCGTCTTCAGCGCCAGCATGATGCGTGAAAGCTCACCGCCTGAAGCGATCTTGCCCAATGGGCGCAGGCTTTCGCCGGGGTTCGGTGAAATCTGAAACTCGATGGAGTCCACTCCCTTCGGCCCACCAGCCGACAGGCCTTCTGCTGGCAGGATTTCAAACCGCACGGCAAACTGCGCCTTTTCCATGCTGAGTTCGGCAAGTTCTTTTTTGGCCAGTTTCTCCAGCCGTTCCGCCGCCTTCCGCCGTTTCTCGGAAAGCTGCCGGGCTGCGTTTTGGTACTTTGCGGCGGCCTCCTTCAGGTCGCGAGTCAGTTCCGTGCGGCGCTCATCAGAATGCTCAAGGCCCAAGAATTGTTGCCGGACCTTCTCGCGATAACTAATGGTCTCCTCGATCGTCTTCCCGTATTTCCTCTTGACCCGATCGAGCAGCGCCAGGCGGTCTTCAACTTCCTCAAGGCGGCGCGGGCTTGCGTCCAAATTCTTCACGTAGTCGCGAAGGGTCAGGGCGACTTCCTCAAGGTGAGCCTTCGCTTCATGGAGGGAAGCAACATGAGAATCCATTGACGAATCGAAAGCAAGCAACTCATTGAGCGCACGTGCCGCCACGGAGACCTTTTCGCAGGCGGAACTTTCTGCCTCGTACAGCGCGTCGTAGGCCGTCGAGACAGCCGACTGAATCTTTTCACGATGCGCCAGAATGTGCTTCTCTTCCTCCAGCCTGGAGTATTCGCCCGGCTCCAGTTCAGCCTGCTCAAGCTCCTTCAACTGAAAGCTGAGCAGGTCAATGGTCCGCAGACGTTCCTGCTCATTCTGATTAAGACCTTCAAGCTCTGTTTCAATCTGACGGCGCTGCCCGTAGAGTTCCGCAACCTGCCGGCATAGCTCATCCTCGGCCATAAAACGGTCAAGCAGTTCAAGCTGAGCTTCAGAGGAGAATAGGGTGATCTGCTCATTCTGCCCATGGACTTCCACCAGCAGATCGGCAAGCGCGCTGACTGCGTTGAGCGTTACGGGTTGGTCATTCACGAGCAACCGGCTGCGGCCGTTGGAATGGATCACGCGCCGCAGAATGATCTCTGCTTCGTCCGTTTCTTCCAGGCCCAGTTCTTCCAGCCAGCGCTTCAAGGCAAGGTGCATCGGCGACCGGAAAACGGCAGTGACTGTCGCCCTCTCGCATCCCGTTCGTATGACGTCGGCCGTGGCCCTGCCGCCAAGGGCAAGGCCCAGTGCGTCAACCACGATGGACTTTCCTGAGCCCGTCTCGCCGGAAAGGAGATTCAGGCCGCGGTGAAATTCCACGGTAAGGTCATCGATTACAGCGTAGTTCTGAATATGAATTTCGTGGAGCATAAAATCTCGTGCGAAAGCTTAGCCAGGTTCCCTGCGCGCCCTTAACCTCTGCAACGGGGGATAGGCCGATGATACTCCGGATTGTCCGGATAGAAAATACGAAGAAAGGTCGAGAGCAGCAAGATAGACTTCAACCATGAGCAAACTGGGTGATTGACGGAATTTGTCACGCTATGCTAGGTTCGAGAAATGATTGTGTTGCACGATTCACGGCATCGAAGGAGGTCGATTGGCTGCAGCCCTTCTCGTATTTTTTCAGGGTGATATTTGGCAATATCTGGCAAGCACGGGTCTTGTTGCACGCATCGTTCTGCTGATCCTTCTTTTCTTCTCTGTTCTATCCTGGGCCATCATATTCCACAAGTATCGGCTTTTTAAACGCGCGCTCCGCGACTCCGCTGAGTTTCTGCAGATCTTTCGTCAGAGCAAGAAACTCTCTGAGATTCGGTCCTCATGCTCAATGCTCCGCGGCAGCCCGCTGCCGGAGGTCTTCCAGGCGGGCTACAGGGAAATTGAAAACCAGGCAAGCACCGGGGAGAACCCGGCTAAGCCCGTCATCCGCAGCCTTGATTCCGTGCGCCGTTCTTTGCAAATCGGCTCGACAGCAGAGCTTACACGATTGGAGAGTTGGATGCCCTGGCTGGCCACGACGGCTGCCGCGACTCCGTTTATCGGCTTGTTTGGAACTGTGTGGGGCATTATGGACGCATTTCACGGGCTCGGAACCGCTGGTGCAGCAAGCCTGCGAAGTGTTGCTCCGGGAATTTCCGAAGCGCTGATTACAACTGCTGCAGGATTGTTTGCGGCCATTCCGGCGCTGATCGCCTACAACCAGTTCGTCCATCGACTGAAGATTTTCGGCGCAATGCTCGACGACTTTGCGATGGAATTCCTCAACATGACAGAGCGTTACTTCACTTAGTAACCGGCATTCAGCCGGCAACACAGGCAATGCTCAGCCAGTGTTGCCCAAAGCGGGCAAGGGACCCCAACAGAATCAAAAGCGAGGTCACACATGGCCTTTACCACCCCTAAAGGAACAACACAGACTTCGATGGCCGACATCAATATCACTCCCTTTGTGGACGTGATGCTGGTGCTGCTGGTGATCTTTATGGTCACGGCCCCTTTGCTGGAATCGGGCATAGAAGTTGACCTGCCGAAGACCAGGACGGTTAAAGTTATTTCCCAAGAGCGTGTCGTGGTGACCATCGATAAGCGCCAGACCATTTACGTCGGGAATAATCCCGTAAACATTCATCGCCTTGGCGACGTCATCCTCAAGCAAACGAAGGGTTCCGACAACGCCCCGGTTTATATCCGCTGCGACAGGAGCGTGCCGTATGGTGCGTGGGCAGAGGTTCTTGACGCGCTGAAGCAGGCGAAGATAACAAACATCAACGTTGTCACCGAGCCCCTGGAAACCAAGGGCTCGACGTAAATCCCTCTGGGTGATTCCTGAAAAACGGTTAACACATGGGTGCTGCAGCATTCCCTACAACCGATTATCGTGACAGCCTTCGAGGCCCTCTGCTGGCATCGGTCATTTTTCACGTGGCGCTGACGCTGTTTGGCGTCGCGTACGTGATGTGGGGAACAAGACTTGGCAAAGGGTGGGGACAGTCGGTGAATACGGGAAGCGCCATCCACGTGAACGCCGTGGCTTCCCTGCCCGGCGTTCCGCTGCCGCAACCAGCGATCACTACGCCCAAGACCGTAGTGGTGCAAAGTCCGGGCCTTTACAAGGATGAGCCAGCTCCGAAACCAGAGCCTACTCCTGATGCCGAGAAGATACCCAAGTTCAAAGAAGCCATTAAGGTTCCCAAGAAAAAGGTCCTTGCAAACCCGCGCATCCAGAAGGAAAAGATTCTGCCGCCTACCAATGCGATTCCTATGGAGGGCGGCAGGCCGATGATGAGTTATAGCTCGGTAACAACTTCATCCGGCGAAGCTGGCATCGCCTTTGGCCAGCAGGATTTTGGCGAGCGTTACGGCTGGTACGTTCAGGCCGTGCGGAACCGCATCAGCAACAACTGGCTGCTTTCCACCATCAGCCCCAGCCTGCTGAGTGCGCCGCGCGTGTATGTTGATTTTGACATTAACCGTGACGGAAGCGTTTCTAATGTTCGCGTCACTCAATCGAGTGGAATTCCCGAAGTGGACCGGTCAGCACTGAGAGCGGTGCTTGCCTCAAGCCCGCTGGCACCGCTTCCTGCCGATTATTCCGGCGGCAAGGTTTCGGTTGAGTTTTATTTTGATTTGAAGCGCTGAAGTTGCAGCGTTGCAACTCCAGATTTGCTTCAGAGACATCTATTTGGAGCGATGGAGCATCATTCTAGCGATGAAATATCGACGCCTGAAGTATTTGCTTGTGCTCGCAATCCCGCTGGCCGTCTTTGTGGGTCGCCCCCGTGTTGCAACCAGTCAGGGCGAGGGATGGTTCAAAACCGGCATCAACATGGGGCAGACAGTGATCCGAATCGCCGTCCCGGACTTTACCGCCCGTTCGACGGACCCGCGTCTGGTGAGCTTGACGCAGGTCTTCAACCAGGTTCTGTGGAATGACCTGAACAATTCAGGGATTTTGAATGTCGTCAGCAAGAGTCTTTATCCCGTGAACGCCCCGCAGGAACCTCAGGACGTGGATTTTAACGGCTGGAGCAGTCCTCCCGCCTCAGCGCAAATGCTGGCCTTCGGGTATACCGAAGTTCGCAACAACTCTCTGGTCGTGACGGCCCGTCTGTTTGACGTTCACAGCCCCCAAAATCCCAGCGTGCTGGCCAAGCGTTACGTCTCTGATATGAACGAACTTTCCGCTCGTGACGCGGCGCACCGTTTTGCCAATGAGATCATTCAGACGCTCGGAGGCGGAGTACCAGGCATCAACCTCACCAAGATTGCATTCGTAAGCAACCGGACAGGCCACACCGAAATCTGGACGATGGATTATGACGGCTTCAACCAGCACGAGGTCACGAATCTCCCGAATCTTAACCTGACCCCGCGCTGGGCGCCGGACAATTCCGAACTGGCCTTTACCAGCTATGCGAGCGGCAATCCCGAAATCTACCTTTATTCGCTGCTGACCAATCGACGGATCACATTCCCGACCTATAGGGGACTGAATACCACTCCTGCGTGGTCGCCGGACGGAAAGAAAATCGCTTTCTGTTCCAGCATGGGAGGCAACCCTGAAATCTATGTCTCAGACGCCAACGGTTTGGGCCTTCAGCGGCTGACCTTCGCTCCCGGAGTCAACATCTCTCCCGTATGGAACCCCAAAACGGGCAATGAAATTGCCTTCGTATCCGACCGCAGCGGATCGCCGCAGATTTATATCATCAACTCCGACGGCACAAATCTTCGCAGGCTTATCACTGCCGGCGGTGACGCTGAGGCTCCTTCATGGTCGCCGAACGGTCTCTTTATGGCTTTTTCCTGGAGTGTCAGGGAAACAGGGCACTGGGATATCTACGTGATTGAAATTGCCACCGGGCAGATTGTGCAGTTAACGCAAAACGCGGCCAGAAATGAACACCCTTCCTGGTCGCCGGACGGTCGCCATATTGTCTTTGAATCAACTCGCACCGGGACGCGTCAGGTCTGGACCATGCTTGCTGACGGTTCGCACCCGCAGCAACTGACTGCAAAAGGGAAAAACTGGAACCCGAATTGGTCCAACTAACGATTCCTTGCTTGCTCCAGTTTCAGATCTTGCTGTCCGCTATTTATGAAATCTTCATGAAATCAGGTGTTTTTTCAAATTGGGGATTGTTTTTTGTTTTTGTTTGGTGCTAGGATTCAATACCTTGA
The DNA here is from genome assembly GCA_021787735.1 of Acidobacteriota bacterium. Lineage (GTDB taxonomy): Bacteria > Acidobacteriota > Terriglobia > UBA7540 > UBA7540 > SCRD01. Next base: position 23,156 of record JAJYLL010000052.1, read on the forward strand.
ACTTTTTGCTTAGCTTGCAGTTCGTTTCGTTTCCAGATTGAGCAGGTCGTTCCATAATTTTTCGTGATTTTAAGTTCAAAATCGTCATTTCAGTAATTCATCGGGACACCGAAAGGGCCCACCTATTCAAGGAGGATTCAGCATGCGACAGAAGAAACGCAGCCTCGCGCTTCTCGTCGGTCTTTTGGGAGTTGTGATTTTGGCGGCTTCGTGCCACAAAAAAGCGGTAGCACCACCACCGCCTCCGCCACCACCCCCGGCGCCGGCAGCGAAACCAACCGTTAACCTGACAGCCGTACCTAGCACTATTGAGAGCGGCCAATCGGTCACACTAAGCTGGACGTCGGAAAACGCCACTAGCCTCGATCTCCAGCCCGACATTGGCGCCGTGCAGTCGAGTGGATCAACCAGTGTTTCACCGACAGAATCAACTACCTACACCTTAACCGCGACAGGACCCGGCGGGACCGCCACATCTACGGCGCGTGTCACCGTTACCGCCCCTCCTCCGCCGCCACCACCACAGGCACCACCTGCCGTCTCAGAAGAAACCCTGTTCGAGCAGAACATCAAGGATGCTTTCTTTGATTTCAACAAGTCAGACATCCGCCCGGATGCTCAGCAGGCTTTGACGGCCGATGCTGATTTCCTCAAGGAACACCCCAGCATCAACTTCACGATTGAAGGTCACTGTGATGACCGCGGCAGTGAGGAATATAACCTTGGTCTGGGTGACCGAAGGGCCAACGCCGCCAAGAATTTCCTGGTCAATCTGGGTGTTGCTGCTTCCCGGATCTCCACGATTTCTTACGGCAAGGACCGCCCGTTCTGCACTGAAAACACCGAAGCGTGCTGGCAGAAGAACCGGCGCGCCCACTTGGTCATGGGCGGCAAATAGACACGGGTCTGCCGGGAGCCCGAGTTTCTCGCAAACAGGGCTCCCGGATTCCCTGCGCTCTCTGGCATTTCCTTCCTGACGCGTCAAGGCATGCAAGCCCGGCTGCGCGGGCACCAACTTGTAACATCGAGATTTATTGCAGCCGGTCGTCAGAGCGCTCCGGGATGGTTCTCTTTACCTTGGAGCAGGTTGACCTTCTCGTTGCCCTGAGGATAGACTGGCAGTTGTTTGTACAATTGTTGCCGAGAGGTAGAGCTGACTTTGAAAAAGTATTTCCTGACAATCTTTTCGTTGTCCTTGCTATCACTGGTTACAGCACCCCCAGCCTTTGGCGTGAGCCGTGAAATCATCCAGATGATGCAGCAATTGGACACACTCCAGCAGACCGTCCAGACCCTCCAGAATACGGTCAGCACGCAAACAGCAGTTCTGCACACTCTGCTTCAGCAAACCGCCCAGAATGTCAGCCAGGTGAAATCGGACATGACGGACTTCAAGGGTAACGCTGAACAGAGTATGGCGACGACATCGAACAAGATTGATTCGCTGTCCGCCCAGGTGCAAGCCCTCAGTTCCAGCATGGAACAAACGCAGTCGCAACTGACCAGGCTGAGCGAACAGGTCGCCCAGATGCAAAAGGTCATCCAGACTTTGAACGCTCCTTCCCCCATGGGGCCCACCACCCCGGGAGCCCCAGGCTCGCAAAACCCCGGGGCGGCCGGAGGTCCAACAAATATACAATCTTCTGCCGGCGCAACCGGTGCGGCGAGCATTCCCGATCCGAATTCGCTTTATAATTCCGCCATGGGGAGCTTTAACAGCGGGCAATACGCGCTGGCAATCCAGGGCTTCCAGGAATTCCTCCAGTACTACGGAACGACACCGCGCGCTTCCAGCGCTCAGTATTACATCGGCGAGTGCTACTACAACAACGGTGACTATCAGCACGCGGTGGCGGCCTATGACAAGTGCATTGAGCGATACCCCAATGGGGACAAGACGCTGTCGGCACGCCTGAAGAAGGGTTATGCTCTGCTTGCCAACGGAGATAAGGCAGGCGGCATTCGCGAACTGCGCGCGCTGGTTGAACAACATCCCAGTGCCCCCGAAGCGGACCTTGCAAGTCAGCGATTGCGACGACTCGGTATCATCGTTCGGCCGCGGCGGACCAAGTGATCGGTAATATCTTGCGGTAGAAAATATCTGAGGACAGAGCGAGGTTCTTATGGCCGGGTCTGTGAATAAAGTCATCCTGATTGGCCGGGTCGGCCGTGACCCCGAAGTGCGATATACGTCCTCGGGCACTCCTGTGGCCACATTCTCTGTCGCCACCGACGAATCCTTCAAAGCCAAGAACGGCGAACAACAACAGCATACCGAATGGCATAAGGTTGTTGCATGGAGCAAGCTCGCAGAGATCTGCGGCGAATACCTCACTAAAGGCAAGCTGGTCTACATTGAAGGCAGCATCCGCAGCCGGCAGTGGGAAGAACACCAGTCCGGCAATAAGCGAACTTCCTACGAAATCGTCGCACGCAACATGCAGATGCTCGGCTCGCGATCAGATTCCGAGCGCGCTGCTTCCGGCGTAACCCGGCCAGCGGCGACGTCTGCACAAAATGAAGAGCGGTACGACTCCGGCCCGGAAGTTCCACCCGAAGGCGAGATCACGGACGACGATATTCCCTTCTAGCCTGCCCTTCGCGCCTGCGAAGATCCACAATAGCTTGATTCCATGCATCTTGCCATTTGGTCACAGGTGCGGTTAAGGCAGGGTGGTTTTCGCCAACATCCATACAGCACCGCCTGAAATTCATAAACAAGTCGCGCAACCGATCAGTTATCTGTAACATCAAAACTTGGAAGGCGCCACAGGGGGAGGGGTTATCGGCGACGACGGAACGGTTGGCGTTCCAATGCTCGAATGGAAGGAGAAAGACCCCTTATGCGAAAACTGCTTACCCTGTTCCCGGCACTGCTCGTTCTGACTCTGGCTGCAGCACCCAAAGCATACAGCCAGGTGGAACTCTACGGCGGCTATTCTCACTTGGGCCTGAACGGAGCGCCCGCTAACATCGGTTCTAGCTCAAACGGATGGGATGGCGGTGCGTACCTTCACCTGCTGGGGCCGTGGGGCGTTGAGGCCGACTACAGCAACCACTACGGAGTTTCGCCGGCGCTTCCCTCCAACGGCGGCACCTACTACGTTCCCGGATTCACCGAACTCTATGGCCCGCGCTTTACGATTGCCCTGCCTAGAGTCCATCCATTTGTACATGCACTATTTGGGACCGTTCACGGCGACGCTGGACACTTTATTCCCGGGCCCGTCCCGATTGGGCTAGCCCAGGACATTACGCAGAATGCGTTCGGTATGGCATTCGGCGGAGGTCTGAACGTGAAGGCCACCCGACACATCTGGCTGCGCCTGGTGCAGGTGGACTACCTCCGCGCCCAATTCACCAACAACGCTCAGAACGACACCCGGATTTCCGCCGGACTGGTCTTCCGGTTTGGCAACTGGTAAAGGCGAATCCGATCCGAAAACTTCCTTTTGCAGACACAGGGGCTCGGCTAGAAATCAGCCATGCCCCTGCCCCTCGAAGTCCGTCTCCCCTTGAAACATTCCTCCTCTGAAACGCGCACGAGCACAGACCGAGATGTATACTTGTGGTGCCGGTGGTCACCCCGCCAAGTGACTTCGGGCACAGACCGTTGCAAAGCAAAACGCACAGGCTATACTGATGCGCTGTCGACGTGCAAGACGACATTGAGAGGCAGGATATTTCACCACTCGAATGAGGTCATCTACTGAAAACCCTGCCCATACCGCTCTGGGAGGTTCCAGATGGAGATTCATCAGCAGGACGCTCTCGATTATCACCGCAAGGGACGCAAAGGCAAGATTGAAGTGGTCGCCACCAAGCCCTGCCGGACGCAGTGGGACCTGAGCCTGGCATACACGCCCGGCGTGGCCGAACCGTGCCTGGAAATCGCAAAATCGGCGGACCTCAGCTTCGAGTACACCGCGCGCGGCAATCTGGTGGCCGTGGTTTCAAACGGCACGGCCGTGCTGGGATTGGGCAACATCGGCCCTGCCGCCGGCAAGCCCGTCATGGAAGGCAAGGGAGTGCTCTTCAAGCGCTTTGCCGACATCGATGTATTCGACCTGGAAGTTAACTCGAAGGACCCGGCTGAAGTCATCAGGTTTTGCCAGCTTCTCGAGCCGACCTTCGGCGGCATCAATCTGGAAGACATCAAAGCGCCCGAGTGTTTCGAAATTGAGGAAACGCTGCGCCGCACAATGTCGATTCCCGTAATGCACGATGACCAGCACGGAACGGCCATCATTTCCGGTGCGGCCCTTCTGAACGCCGTGGAAATTGCCGGCAAGGACATCGGCCAGGTGCGCGTGGTTTTTAATGGAGCCGGCGCCTCCGGTATCGCCTGCGCGGAGCATTACATCCGCCTGGGAGTCAAACGCGAGAACGTTATTCTCTGTGACACCAAAGGAGTAGTTTACGAAGGCCGAGAAGAGGGTATGAACCCCTACAAGGCCCGGCTTGCCTCCAAAACAAGCGCCCGTACACTTGCCGACGCCCTTAAAGGGGCAGACGTTTTTGCCGGCCTCTCAATTCCCGGCTGCATCACTCAGGACATGGTCCGTTCCATGGCCGACCGCCCGATCATCTTCGCCCTTGCCAATCCCGTTCCTGAAATCAGTTACGAGGATGCAAAGGCGGCACGCCCCGATGCCATCCTGGCTACTGGAAGGTCCGACTACCCTAACCAGGTGAACAACGTTCTCGGCTTCCCATTTATCTTTCGCGGAGCGCTGGACGTTCGTGCCCGCACCATTAACCAGGAAATGGAAATTGCCGCTACACGCGCCCTGGCCACTCTCGCCCGCGAAGATGTGCCGGATGCCGTGCTTCGCGCTTATGGGCTCCGGCGGCTCAGCTTCGGCCCGGAGTACATCATTCCAAAGCCATTTGATCCTCGTGTCTTGATATGGGAATCGTCCGCCGTCGCCGAAGCTGCCATGCAGACATGCGTTGCGAGAATTAATGTACAACTTGAAGAGTATCGTGATGCGCTCTCGAGACGCCTTGGACGCACTTATGAAGTAATGCAATCGGTCCGCCAGCGGGCCAAGGCCGCCCCCAAGCGTATCGTTTTCTCAGAAGGTGAACGCGAGAAGATCATTCGTGCCGCCTATCAGATCAGCGAGGAAAAAATTGGCCGCCCGATCCTAATTGGCCGCCATAACGTGATTCGCGCTCGGCTGGCCGATCTCAGTATCCGTCATTTTGAGCCCGAGATCATCGAGCCGGAACAATCGCCGAGGCTGGACGCCTACGTGGAAGAGTACTTCCGGCTCCGCCAGCGCCACGGCGTGACGCTCAGCGAAGCACGAGATCAAATGATCAATCCGAATTACTACGGCGCCATGATGGTCCATATGGACGACGCCGAAGGATTCCTCGCTGGCGTGGCCCAGCACTACCCTGAAACCGTCCGGCCCGCGTTGCAGATCATCGGTGTGCGCGAAAATGTGCGTCGCGTTTCGGGTGTTTACGTGATTGTCACCAAACAGCAGGTCTATTTCTTTTCCGACACCACGGTGAACATCGAACCCACCGCAGAAGACCTGGCGGAGATTTCAATGCTGGCTGCCGAGGTCGCTCGCGACTTCAATTTTGAGCCCCGCATTGCGATGCTCTCGTTCTCAAACTTCGGCAGTACCCGGCACTCCCTGGCAGAAAAGATGCACAGGGCCGCCGAGTTGGTGAAACACGCCGACCCGAAGATGATGGTAGATGGGGAAATGATGGCGGACACGGCTGTGGTCCCGGAACTTCTCGAAGAAGATTATCCCTTCTCCACGCTGAAGGGTGGAGCAAACGTACTGATCTTTCCTGACCTGGGCTCGGCCAACATCGCCTACAAACTGATGCTGCGTATCGGCGGTGCTGAGGCCCTGGGCCCCATCCTGGTGGGCATGTCAAAACCCGTCCACGTGCTGCAGCGCGGCGCCACGGTAGAAGAAATCGTCAATATGGCCGCTATCGCAGTGGCCCATGGCAGAGTGGTTGCATCGCCCAAAGCGGCTCAGGCAGGCTTGCCTTTCGCGTAACGGAAGGTCCCGTTGAACCGTTCAACGGGGACCCACTGCCTCTGCTTTCCTCACCATGGCAAGGGGACGCGCATCAGGAGCTGTTGATGAAACGCGCAACGGCGAGAAGAATGCCGGAATCCAGGTGATGTCACTCTTCCTGAAAAGTGGCCGGCGTTCCGATCATAATGCTGCCGGTGTCCGATTCATCAACTTTCGCGGAGCCCTGCATTCGAGTCAGGTCCTGGGCAATACTGAAGACCACCGGCCCTGCAGCGAAGCGGCGACGGATTGTCCAACATCAATGTTTCTGGCCACGATTGTTCCGTTAATCGGCGAAATGATTGTGGTATCGCGAAGGTTGGTTTCTGATTGTTTGAGGGCGCCACCCATGGTCTGTACTTGGGCTTTGGCCTGTGCCAACTGCGCTTTGGTCTGATTGAACTGGGCGAGGGACGGGTTCAACTGCGCTTCACCCGCCCGAACTGCAGCGTTCGCTTGGTCCAGCGCGGATTGCGTCTGATCAGCCTGATCGCGAGACAGAATCCCCTGCCCGGCAAGGTTCGTAATGCGCTGGGTGTTGGCGCGTATATATTCGACCGCTGCTTTGGCTTTTTCCAGATTTGCCTGGTTGGTCTGGATGACGGCCTGAGCGACAGTGATGCTGGCCTCCAGATTGCTGACGTTCGCCTAGGCATTAGCCATGTTGCCCCGCGCCTGAACTACCCGGGCGTGGTAGACGGCAGGGTCTAGCTGAGCCAAAACCTGGCCAGCTTGGACGCGCGTATTGAACTCTGCAAAGATATACTTGACAGTGCCCGAAACGTAGGAACCCACCGGAACGGTGGTCAACGGGTTGATAGTGCCGGTGGCCTCGATGGTAGCTGTGATGTTTCCCTTAGCAACTTGAGCAGTCAGGTAGCGGACGTTTCCGGAGCCTCTCCGGACCAACATTCCCACCACAAGCAGAATCGCCACGGATAGGACTACAAGCCAAACCAGCTTTTTGTGTTTGTGGGCAAAATTCGAAACTGCGAAAGGAATCATCGAATACCCCCTTCTCAGCACGATTGGCAACCGTCAGGGAAGAGAGCAACGCAAAGGGCCGGATTTACTTCGGCGGAGGGGGTGGCGGCGGTGGATGTCCACCCTTCCTTCGTTTCGCATCCCACCGCTTGACCATCTCATTGAACTTCTGGAGTTGCTGTTCGTTCAGGATCTTGCGAGTTTCAGCGCGGGTCTCTTCGCGAATGGCCTGAAACTGCGGAGCCATCTGGTCGCGCAGATCAGATTCTTTCTGGTCCATATTGTTGATGATCTGCTGCAGTTGTTCGGTCTGCGCCTGTGAAAGACCAAGTTCCGTCTGAAGATAATCGATCACCCGATGCCGGTTGAAGGGCCGCCGCCACTGGCCCGTATACCAACCGTAGCTGTACATTCCTGCAGCGCCAATGATAATGCCCAGAACAAAGATCAATGCAAAATAGACGTAGGCACGACGCCTCATTTTGTACCTCGCCCTCCTGAATTATCGCTCGTAGCAGGGGCAGGAGAGGAAACCATCTGCTCGCTGTTATCCGCCCCGTCCACACCCAGTATCTGCTCATTTGAGAGCGATGCAACCTGTGCCTGCACAAGAACCGATTCCGAAATGCCCGAACTGCGATAGGGCCCGGACGGCGGCAGCATCAGCACCAGCAGAAGCATCAGAGCCACCATTAACGTCGCGTACACGACACGTCTGCCGATCTGATCAATGAACTGCTGGCCAAGCTCCGCGGGGTTATCCTCCAGCCTGTGCATCACGCGCGTTGTAAAGCCGATCGACGGCTCCGGCGGGTCCTCCGCTCTGAGCGCAATCAGCGCCCCCCGAAGGGTCTCCCACTTTCTCAGATATCCTTTGCAGCCTGAACAGGATTCAACGTGGGCCGCAACTGCAGGCGGCATGTTCATTCCTTCTTCCACAATCTGCCGGACAGCGTCACAACGCATAGGTCACCGTCCCTCCTGCCATTTTTCAAGGTCCCTGATCATTCTCTTTCTTGCGCGATGCAAGCGTACCTTAACAGTGCTCAATTTCAAACCCATTATTTCAGAAATTTCTTCCACGGACCTGTCTTCGATTTCCTTCAAAGTCAGGATCACTCGATCCTCCGCCGGGGCGCGAGCCAGGAGCTTGTTAATCAAATCGCCAATAGCCAGCTTCTCTGCGCTATTGGAACCATTGTCCGCGGGGTTGTGGCTTTGCGCCTCGACTTGCCGCTGGCCTTCCTCCGACATTTCCCAGAAATAAGTGACTCTGGATGACCGCTGCCGACGCAAGTAATCGTAGCAGTGGTTGACGGCGATTCGGTTGAGCCACGTTCCGAATGACGACTGTGCATTGTAACTCTCGATCGCCGCAAAAGCCTTCATAAAGATTTCCTGGACTAAATCCTCTACGTCGTTACGGCGCCGCACAAAATGAAAGACAATGGAAAAAACGCGCCGCTGATAGGCGTCAACCAAGGGAGCAAAGGCTTCCTTCTCGCCAGACTTACAAAGTCTGATCCATTCAGCTTCATGGCTAGGGTCTGGTCGGGAGTGTACCATTCAGTACCCATAGTACCTCTTTCCTGAGATTTATGACGAAGATAAGCGCTCAGGGGTTACAGGGGGGCGGCAGAAAATCGGACCCGCAGCCGTCAGTCCCGGTGACGGGATTTTCTATTGACTTATCCATCATCATGTGCAAAAATACACCCATGATTATTGGTATTCGCTTAAGGAAGCTGCGCGAAGAGCGCAAGCTATCTCAGGGCGACATTGAGAAACGAACGGGACTCCTGCGCTGCTATATTTCCAGGGTCGAGAACGGGCACACTGTGCCTTCGCTTGAGACATTGGAACGGTTGGCCGCAGCCATGGAGATACCCCTCTATCAGCTTTTTTATGAGGGGGAAAGACCACCGGACCTCCCTAATCTGACCCAGCGCAAGAGCACCGACGAGCTGGCCATGGAGATTCCGGCAGACCGTGATTCGCGGTTCTTCCAGAAGGTCAAGCGCCTTCTTGGAAATATCAACGACCGCGACCGGCGGCTTCTGCTGTACATGGCACAGAAATTAGCGAATCGTTAAAGCCAGGACGATTCGTCGTTCGGGGATCCATGGGACGCGCGAGGGCTGTATGGAGGGGGAAGCACTCATTCCCACTCGATGGTTCCCGGGGGCTTCGAAGTAATGTCGTAGACAACTCGGTTGATTTCCTTCACCTCGTTCACGATGCGGGTGGCAATCCGTTCGAGAACGTTTGGGGGTATTTTCGCCCAGTCGGCTG